>JAWOIV010000036.1:0-14781 GCA_046484465.1 Gaiellaceae bacterium | reverse complement strand
GCCCGTACGCCCCCTCCGCGAAGAAGACGCTCGTGCAACTGTCTGGCATGCAACTCCTCGGGTCGTTATTGGGGCCGGCCGTCGGCGTGGGGCTGCCTCGGGTCAGGGCTGAAACCTAAAGATTTGATCCGGGTTGTGGGTGCGTGACGGGGAGGGACTGCGCCGAGCAGCGTGGTCGAGCCGGTGCTCGTCAGTACCCGGAAGTACTGGCGAGTGACGTATCGGGCGCGATGCGATGTGCGCAGGCCCCCAGCCGCGGGTGCCCTCGACCCGGATCAAGCCTCGAATGTGGTGGAAGGCAGCGATCCCACAGCGCTCGCCGACGCGGCGCAGCGGGGGCTCCGACGCGGTAGCGTCGTGACTCCCTGAGTCGATTCCTGCCGATGGCCTCCGCACCTACGAGATACGCCGACGCCCCGTCAAGCCGGACGTGCAGGACCTGATCGCGCTCGAGCGCGCAGTGGCCGGGCTCGAGCTCGAGGAGCTGGCTCGGGAACGCTGGTTCGCCGGCAAGGAGCGGCAACCCGCCTCGGCCACGCTCGTGGACGCGTTCGAGCTCGCGGGCGCCCCCGGCGCATGGCTTGCCCTGGTCGACGTGGGACACGTCGAGGGCACGCCCGACCGCTATGTCGTGGCGGCCCGGATCGACGCCGTAGGCTCGCTGATCGAACCGGCTCCGGCCGATCCCTTCTGGGCCGCGCTCGCGGGCTTCGTCGTTTCGGGCGGGAAGGTCGAGGGACGGGCGGGCACGCTGGCCGCCGACCCCGGAGCGCTTTCGACTGCACGGCTCGGCTCGGGACGCTCGCTCACCGACGACCAGTCGAACACGTCGGTCGTGCTCGGCGAGCAGCTCGTCTTGAAGTGCTACCGGAGAGTCCTCCCGGGGGTGCATCCCGAGCCCGAGCTCCTCGCCGCGCTCACAGGCAGAAGCTCAGGACGCGCCCCGACCTTCGGAGGATCGCTCGTCCGCCATTCGAGCGCAGGGAGAGAGACGCTCGCCTGCCTCTACGCGTTCGTCCCTGGAGAGCCCGTCGGCTGGGAGGCGATCATCGAGCGTGCTGCGCATGCGCTGGCTGCGGACGACGATCGTGCCTGCGAAGCGTTGGTGAACGAGCTCTCCGGGCTCGGACGTGCCGCCGCCGAGCTGCACGTCGACCTCGTTGGCGCGTTCGGCGCGGAGCTGGCAACCGAGCAGGACGCATCGCGTGCGATCGAGACCGGACAGGCGCGGCTGGAGGACGCTCTTCGCGTTGCGTCCGGTGACCTCGCGGCTGCGCTCGCGCCCCGTGCGCTGCAGGTCGAGAGCGCGCTCGACGATCTCTCCCGCCTCTCGGGCTCACCGCTGACACGCGTTCACGGCGACCTGCACGTCGGCCAGTTCATCGCAGGACCCGGCGGGCCGGTGGTCGTCGACTTCGAGGGCGAGCCGGGACGGCCGCTCGAGATGCGCCGTCGTCCGGAGTCGCCGCTGCGCGATCTCGCCTGCCTCCTCCTCTCGTTCGACCATGTTGCCGTGGCCGCAGCGAGGCGCGTCTCGCTCGAGGCGACGATCGACCGCGCCCTCGGCTGGAGCGCGAGCGCGCGCGAGCTTGCAGCGACCGCCTACCGGGAGGGGATCGAAGGATCGCCGATCGTGTTCGACGAGCGCCTGCTGCGGGCGCTCGAAGTCGAGAAGGAGTGCCACGAGGTGATCTATGCCGCGACGGTGCTGCCCGAGTGGTCGTACGCGCCGGCCACCGTGCTGCCAAGGCTCGTCGGCCGACCGGGAGAGCCTGCCGCGTGAGCCCGGAGGGATTCCTCGCGGACGTGCTGTCGGCGCCCGAGCGCCTGGCCGCCGTCCTGGACGAGTACGAGAGCAACGGCTCGCCGCTCGAGGAGCTCTCGACGCGCGACGTCGAGCGCGTGCTGTTCCTCGGGATGGGCAGCTCGAGGTTTGCGGCGCTCACCGCCGTCTCGCACCTGCGAGCGCACGGCGTGGACGCCTTCGCGGAGCTCGCCTCGACCGGCCTCCCCACGCGCCCCCGTCGCGGCACGCTCGTCGTCGGCATCTCCGCCTCGGGTGCGACCGAGGAGACCGTGGAGGCCCTCGTCCGGCACCGGGGCGTCTCGCCGACCGTCGCCATGACGAACCGGCCCGGATCGCCGATCGAGGCGGCCGCCGATGCCGCCCTCCCGCTGTTCGCAGGCGAGGAGGCCGGGGGCGTGGCGTGCGTCAGCTTCCAGGCGACGCTGGCCGTTCTGCTCCTGCTCTGCGGTCGCCTCACGGGGCACCCGCCGGCCGGCCGGCTCCGATCCGCGGTGTCGGCGTCGAGGGTCCTGCGCGAGAGCCGCGAGGAGTGGCTCGGCCCGCTCGCCGAGATCGTTCGGCCCGCCCACACGACCTACACGGCCGCCCCCGCGGAGCGCATCTCCTCGGCGCTGCAGTCGGCATTGATGCTCCGCGAGGGCCCACGCCTAGCGGCCGACGCGACGGAGACGGGCGACTGGCTCCACGTGGACGTCTACCTCTCGAAGCACCCCGGCTACACGGCGCTCCTGTATCCGGGCTCGCGTTTCGACGCCGGGGTCATGGAGTGGGCCGTCGAGCGCGGCTCGACGATCGTCGCTGTCGGGAGACCCGTGGACGGGGCGGCTCTGCACGTTCCCTATCCGAACGCTGATGACGCGCTGGTCGCCACGCTCGTCGAGACGGGCGTCGCCGAGCTCCTCGCCGCGGAGCTCTGGCTCTCGCAGCGCGACTCCTCGGCTCCGGCGCCCTGAGCCTCGCGCTCGACATGCTTCTACTAGGAGGGGTCGAGGAGCACGAGCTCGAGACCGCGGGCACGGATCCCCTGCACGATCGCAGGGAGCGCCTTCGCGGTCTGCGAGCGGTTGCCGCCGCCGTCGTGCAGCAGCACGATCGAGCCGCGTCGCACGTCTCTCAGGACACGGCTCGAGATCTGGGACGCCCTCGCGCCGGGACGCCAGTCCTCCGCGTCGACCGACCACAGCACGATCCGCTGGCCCCGAGCCGCCGCCACCTCGATCACGCGCGGTGACACGGTTCCGCCCGGAGGACGGAAGTGCGTTGGCGGGCCTGCGAGAGGTGTGATCACCTCGGCGCCCCGGACGATCTCGCCGCGGATGTCGGCCCGCCGGCGGGAGGCGAACGGAGGACGGTACGGGTGTGCGTGCGAGTGATTCGCGACCGCCATCCCGTAGGCGTGCATCCGACGCACGAGCTCCGGGCGTCGCTCGGCGACGTTGCCAACGACGAAGAAGGTCGCCGGGACGTTCAGGCGGCGGAGGACGTCCAGGATCTCCCGCGTGTGAGCGGACGGCCCGTCGTCGAACGTGAGGGCGACGGCCTTCGGGCGCCGGAAGGGGCCAACGGGCACGGCCGACCCGTCGTCGATGGCGCCCGAGAGCCGGCCCTTCGCGACCTCGACGCGACGAGAGCGCGCGAGCGTGTGCTGGGGGTTTGCAGGCAGGCCGCCTACGACGTTCACGACGACGCGGTAGATCGGCTCGCGGCGGTCTCGCCCGGGCACGACCGCGATGCGATCGCCGGACACGATGGCCGTAGCCGGCCCCGCCCTACGGTCGTTGAGGAGGATCCGTCCGGGTATCGCGCCCGGAGTCAGGATCTCGCCGCGGACATCGAGCAGATCGCCCGTCTCGGGCTCGAGGTCGAGCCGTTCCGCCACGTCGGCGAGCGTCGAGCCCGCAGGCACGGTCACCTCGACGCCGCCCACCTCGATCGCCAGCCCTTCTGGGCGCGCGCCCTCCACGAGGAGCCAGCCGCCGCCGAGTAGCGCGACGAGACCGAGGGCGAGCACTGCGAGAGCCTTCCGAGACACGCCTTCCCCGGTTCGGCTCGGAGCGAACCGCTCCTGCGACTCGGTGAGCAGCGCCGTCAGCCTCTGGCGAGACCGGGCGAGAGTCGTCGCAGAGGCGCATCTGCCCAGCATGGGGACTTGACGGCGGCTCACGCGTCATGGTTGACGACCTGCGCCCCCGCTCTGACGCGCGTGCGAGCATAGGAGCATGGCCGACGAAGCCCGCCCGCCGCGGCGCGGCAAGCGCCCCCTCCGTCCCGAGCAGCTGAGGCGCCACCTCGACCCCGCTCGCCTCGGCTTCGGCTCGACGGCCGATGTCGAGCCGCTCGTCGGCACGATCGGCCAGCCTCGCGCGCTCGACGCGCTCGAGTACGGCCTCGCGGTCGAGACGCACGGCTTCAACGTCTTCGTTTCAGGCGCACCCGGATCCGGCCGGTTCACGACGGTGCTCGACTACCTCCGCGCACTCGCCGATGCGAAGGCGCTCCCACACGATTGGGTGTACGTCAACGACTTCGACGGGGGTGACCGCCCGAACGCGATCGGACTGCCGGCGGGACGGGGTGCGGAGTTCGCGCAGGCGATGGAAGAGTTCGTAGCGGCCGCGCGACGCGAGATCCAGCGCGCCTTCGAGAGCGAGGAGTACGACAGGCGCCAGCGCGAGATCACGGCCGAGATCGCAGCGGAGCGCGAGCGCGAGGAGGCGGAGCTCACGACCTTCGCGGCCGAGCGGATGATCGCGCTCAAGACGACGCTCATGGGGGTGGCGTCGATTCCGCTCGTCGACGGGAAGCCGATCACGCGCGAGCAGTTCGAGCAGCTCCCGGAGGAGCAGCGCACGGCGATCACCATTGCGACCGCGGAGGTCGAGGAGCGTGCAGCCGGGTTCGTGCGCCGGATTCGACGGCTGGAGCAAGAGGCGGCTCGCCGTGTCTCCGAGCTCGAGCGCGAGGTCGCGCTCTTCGCCTGCGACCCACTTCTCCGCGAGCTCCAGGAGCGCTTCGGCGGCCAGCCCGAGGTCCTCGGGTACCTCGAGGACGTCCGCGACGACGTGCTCGCCCACGTTGCGGACTTTCGAGGAGAGGCGGAGCAACAGCTCCCCTTCGGGCTCGGCGCGAAGCCGCACGACTTCGCGCGCTACAGCGTGAACGTCCTCGTCGACAACACGGGGGCCGAGGGAGCCCCGATCGTCGTGGAGCGGAATCCCACGTACTACAACCTGCTGGGACGGATCGAGTACCGCGCCTCGTTCGGCGCCATGTCCACGGACTTCCGGGAGATCAAGGCGGGCGCACTCCACCGGGCCAACGGCGGGTTCCTCGTCCTCGACGGGCTCGACGTCCTCCGCCACCCGTTCGCCTGGGATGCGCTGAAGCGCGCTCTGCGGAGCTCGGAGGCGCGAATCGAGAGCCTCGGCGAGGAGTTCAGCGCCGTCCCGATCGCAACGCTGCGACCCGAGCCGATCCCGCTCGACGTGAAGGTCGTCCTCATCGGGCCGCCCTTCCTCTACCACCTGCTGTACGCGCTCGACGAGGATCTCCGCGAGCTCTTCAAGGTGAAGGCGGAGTTCTCGCCCGAGCTCGAGTGGACGCGCGAGCACGAGCGCAACTACGCGGCCTTCGTCAGCCGCTGGGTGCGCGAGAACGACCTCCGCCACTTCGACAACGCGGCGGTCGCGCGTCTCGTCGAGCACGGAGCTCGACTACGAGAGAGCCAGCGGAAGCTCTCTGCCCGTCTCCTCGAGATCTCCGACCTCGTCTCCGAGGCGAGCTTCTGGGCCGAACGCGAGGGGCACGAGCTCGTGGAGGCAGCGGACGTCGAGCTCGCGATCCGGAAGCGGGAGTTCCGCTCCAACCTCCTCGAGGAGCGGATCCGGGAGCTCATCGAAGACGGCACGCTCGTCATCGAGACGAGCGGCGAGCGCGTCGGCCAGGTCAACGGCCTCTCGATCCTCGACCTCGGCGACTACTCCTTCGGGCGCCCGAGCCGCGTCAGCGCGCGGGTGTCGCTCGGCCGCGGGCGCATAGAGAGCATCGAGCGAGAGATCGACCTCTCGGGGCCGATCCACTCGAAGGGCGTACTGATCCTGGCCGGCTACCTCGCCGCGACGTACGCGCAGGAGTGGCCGCTCCCGATCTCGGCCTCGCTGACCTTCGAACAGTCGTACGACGAGGTCGAAGGCGACTCGGCGTCGTCCACCGAGCTCTATGCGCTCATCTCGGCACTCTCTGGGCTTCCACTCGACCAGGGCATCGCGGTCACGGGGTCGGTGGACCAGAACGGGAACGTCCAGGCCGTCGGCGGCGTCACGCGCAAGATCGAGGGCTTCTTCGCAACGTGCAGCGCGCAGGGGCTCACGGGGCAGCAGGGCGTGATCGTCCCGGCGGCCAACATCCGCAGCCTCATGCTCGACGACGAGGTCGTCGACGCCGTCCGCGCCGGCGCGTTCCACGTCTGGGCCGTCAAGACGATCGATGAGGGCGTCGAGCTCCTGACGGGACGGCGAACCGGCCGCCGGAGGGCCGACGGCACCTTCACGCCGGACAGCGTGCACCGGCTCGTCGCCGACCGGCTCGAGCAGTACGCGAGGCGCCTCCAGGAGCTCGGCGCTCCCGGCGCGGAAGGGGAGCCTGTCGAGCGCGCTTGAGCTCGGCCGGCGCCTCGCGCTCACAGACGCCTTACCCGAGGCTCAGCCGCTGAGCTCGGCTCGGCCGGAGCCTCCCCTGCCGGCAGCGTCATCCCCGTTCCGGCGGCCGCCCGCTCCCGTCGTGCTCCTCGGCATCGTGGGCCTCGTCGTGGCGGCAGGGATCATCGCACCGACGGCCGCTCGCAGAGCTCGCCGCCGCGCATGAGGATCTGGAGACGGCGACCCTGGGTCGCCGCGCTTGCGGTGCTCGTCGCGAGCGTCGTCCCCGTCGACGCCGATCGCGCCACTGCCGCGCCGTCCGTCCAATACGGCCTTCAGGACGACGCCTGGCTGCTCTACGGCCCTGGAACGCTCGAGTCGCGGCTCTCCGAGCTGACGCGCCTACGAGTCGACGTCGTCCGATTCACGATCCGCTGGGATCAGGTCGCCCGCCGCCGCGCGGCCAACGCGCGGGATCACCGCGACCCGGCGTACAACTGGACGAGCGCGGACCCGGTGCTCCAGGGTCTCCGGCGTCGGGGTATCACTGCCGTCGTCACCCTTTTCGGAACCCCGAGCTGGGTGAACGGCAGGCAGTCGCCGAACCACGCCCCCTCTTCCGCGAGCTCGTTCGCCAACTTCTCGTATGCCGCGGCGACGCGGTACTCGTGGGTTCGGCACTGGACGGTGTGGAGCGAGCCGAACCAGCCCACCTGGCTCCGTCCGACATCGGCCCGCACCTACGTCGCGAAGCTGCTGAACCCCGCGTACGCGCAGATCCGCGCGGCCACCCCCGCTGCTCTCGTGGGAGGCGGCGTGACCGCGGCCCGAGGAGGCTCCGGTGGTGTCGCGCCCGTTCCCTGGATCCGGGCGATGGGCAATGCTGGCGCGAAGCTCGACGCCTACGCTCACCACCCATACCCGAGCCGCCCGCAGACGGAGACGCCGTGGGGCCCGCCGTGCGATCACTGCTCGACGCTGACAATGGCCGACCTCCAGCGGCTGCAGGCGGAGGTGCGACGAGCCTTCGGGCCGAAGCGCATCTGGCTGACGGAATACGGCTACCAGACGAACCCGCCCGACACGTTCCTCGGCGTGCCCTTCACGACCCAGGCCCACTACGTCGCGAGCGCCATGCGCCGCGCATACCTGGCGCCGCTCGTGGACATGCTCGTCTTCTTCCTCGTCCGCGACGACACCGCGAGCGGCGGGTGGCAGAGCGGCTTCTTCACGTCAGACGGTGTCGAGAAGCCGTCGCACGCCGCGTTTCGGCAGCCCCTGACGCAGGCCGCCCGAAACGGCACCCGGGTGACCGTCTGGGGGCAGATCCGTCACGGAGACGGACGCCGGCAGTTCCGCCTCCGTCAGTTCATGAGCGGGCGCTGGGCGTGGGTCGGTGGGACACGACAAACGGACGAGCGGGGCTTCTTCACCGCGACGGTTCCGGTCGGTCGCGGGGTGCTCCTGCAGGCGTGGGGCCCGGACGGCCCTGGCTTCGGCGTCGCACTGCGCGTCGGGTAGCCGGTCGCCGCTGAACCGGGCGCTACCCTTGCCCCGCGCCCCCGTAGCTCAGTGGATAGAGCAGCGGTTTCCTAAACCGCGTGCGCTGGTTCGATTCCGGCCGGGGGCACCTCCGACCGAGCCACTCGGACCGGCGCGAGCCCGCGGGCCTTGCGTGAGGCCGCTGTCTGGCGCTTCTGCGACGAGAGCTCGCCTTCCGCAGCCGCACGTTCGCCTGCGTCACCTCCACGCACTCGTCGTCTGCGAGCTCGGGTGCCTGCTGGAGCGAGCGCAGCCAGGCCCCAGGCGCACAGCGCCACACTGGCCGCATCGGGAGCCGCCCTCCGGGGCGGCTCCCGGGACTAGCCGATCCGCCGCAGGAAACGGAGGGGGCCGCTCACACTGCCCGGGAGCCCGATGCACTGTGCATCGGGCTCCCGACGAAGTGCTGTCCTCAGCGGACGCGCAGCGCGGCGTACTGGCCGGCCTGGTAGTGCCCGAGCATGTTGCAGAGCAGGACGTACTTCCCGGCAGGCACCTTCAGCGTGATCCGCTTCGAGGTGCCGCTCGGGATCTGCGGGATCCTGCCCACGCGAGTCGTCTCGACCGCCTTGCCACCCTTGACCTTGAGGGTGTGGTGATGGAGGTGACTCTTGAGAACGACGAACTCGTGAGCCATGGTGCCGTCGTTCCGGACGACGAACGAGATCCGCCCGGGTCGTACGGTCACCTGCCCCGGCGTCAGCTTCCACTCCGTCAGAGTCAGCGACACGACGGCCGACGCCTCGTTGTCCGCCGGCGAGGCGCTGGCGACGACCAACCCCGCCGCCACGACGGCGACGACGAGTGCGAGTGCTGCGCGCGCTCGTCCCCTATGTCCGGTCATGCGCATGACGACACCAGGAGATCGGCCCGATGCGAGGGCATGTGCGTGATGCAGATGATCGGATACAGGCCGGGCTTCTTGACGGTGAACGCGGCGCGAGACATCATCCCGCGCTTCACGCGGAAGCTCTTGCCGAAGTCGGGGATGTTGATGTCGTGGAATGCGGAGTTAACGCCGAAGATGTTCAGGACGACCTTCTCCCCGGCGCAGGCCGCGACGACCGCCGTGTCGAAGCGGTACGTCTCGACGGCCCACTTCGTGAGATCGCCCCCGAGCTCCTCGTGTCCGGGCGCGAACTTCTCGTACCCTCCACCCGCGGGAAGCGCGGAGGTGGGGAACGGTTCCTTCGCCACGCTCGCCGAGCCCTTCCACTCGACAGCGGTCATGTAGATCTGGCGAACCTTGACTGCCGCGTTGGCCTCGTCTCCCCCACGCGGGGCGAACGCCGCACCGAGCGAAACCGCAGCCACTGCGAACGCCACAAGAAGTGCAACTCTCTTGGACATCTGACTCTCCTTTCGCACCCGGCACGCTGCGCGGGCCTCGTGGTCGATGTCCAGAGCCTGCGCCTGGGAGGCGACCGGCACAACGGGGAAGCCCGCGGTGCAGACACCCCGAACGGACGGTCTCTTCAGGCTTGTGCAGCCAGGGGTTCGGGTAGGGCTTTCCTACCCGCCTACGTAGGTTCGGCGTCTGGCTCGGCGTCGTCTGCGAGGCCTGCCCGAATCGCGAACGCCGCCGCCTGGGCCCGATTCTTGAGATGGAGCTTCGCGAGGATGTTCTTCATGTGGAAGCTCACCGTGTTCTCCGAGATGTAGAGCTGTGAGCCGATCTCGCGATTCGTCGCGCCGTCCGCGACCAGGCGCAGGACCTCGCGCTCGCGGTTCGTGAGCTCGTCCTCCGGACTCTGTGGCTTCCCCGTTCCCTCGCGCGACATGCGCGCGAACTCGTCGAGGATCTTCACGGCCAGCGCCGGGGACAGTGCAGGCTGACCAGTGGAGATCTTCTCGAGCGTCGAGCCCAGCTCTTCCTCGGACATGCCCTTCAGGAGATACCCCTCCGCACCGCTCTTGACCGCCTCGAACAGATCCTGGTCGTCCTCGGAGACGGTGACGATGATCACCTTCACCTCGGGACGCTCGGTCTTGATCACGCGCGTCGCCTCGAGCCCGTTGCACGGCGTCATCCCGATGTCCATGAGCACGAGCTCCGGCTGGAGCCGGCGCGCGAGGTCGATCGCCTCGATGCCGTCGCTCGCTTGCCCGACGACCTCCATGCCCCAGGCCCTGAGGAGGCTCGCGATCCCGGCGCGGAAGAGCGCGTGATCGTCAGCGAGGAGCACCCGCACGGGCGGCCTCCCTTCCGTTCGACACCGGCACGCGCACTGCGATCCGCGTGCCCTGTCCTGGAGTGGAGACGACGTCGAAGTCGCCTCCGATCGCCTGCGCCCGCTCCCGCATCGTCTGCAGCCCCAGCCGCGGCCACCCGGTGCGGTCGAAGTACAGGGGGTCGAAACCCTGGCCGTCGTCGACGATCTCGACGCCGACCGCCTCGGTGTCGGCACCGACGATCACCTCGACGTGCGACGCTCCGGCGTGCTTGCGCACGTTGCTGAGCGCCTCCTGGACGATGCGGACGAGCTGGATCTCGGCCGCGGGCGCGAGCGCGACGGTCTCCCCGTCGTCGACTACCCGCAGCTCGACCTCGCAGCCGGACATGCGCGGCAGGCGGCTCAGGTAGTCGCGTATCGCCGGGACGAGGCCCGGCGGAGCGGCCCGCAGGCCGACGATCGCCTCCCGGACGTCTGCGTACACCTCCCGCGAGACGGTGCCCATCGCATCCAGCTCGATCCTGGCCTCGCCTGTCTTTCCCGTGTCGAGAAGCTTCTTGACGGCTTGCGTCTGCGTGTTGATGTAGCCGAGCACCTGGGCAAGACCGTCGTGCAGCTCGCGCGCGATGCGCTCGCGCTCCTCGAGCACGGCCCGGTCGAGAACCTGCTCGTGGAGGCGGGCGTTCTCGACCGCGAGGGCGACCCGCTCGCCGATGCCCTCCAGCACGCGATGCTCGGCGGAGCTCTCGAATGCCGTCTCGCCGCGGGCCGCGACCGCCAGCACGCCGATCGTCCCCGTCGGCCTGCGAAGCGGGAGCGCGCAGAACGTCCGCAGCCCGAGCGCGGCGACCGCCTCGTGCTCGAATCGCGAATCCAAGCTCCGGTCGTGGGAGACGACCAGGGATGCCGCCCTCACCGCATCGCCGGGGAGGCCCTCGCCGAGGAGAAGCCGCGGCCGAGACTCGAACGCGTCCCGCCCCACTCCACGGAAGCGCTCGAGGGTCAGGCCTCCACCCTCCACGAGCCAGAGCTCGGCTGCCTCAGCGGGGGTGACCGCCACGATCGCGTCGAGCGCTCCGTCCAGCATCTCGGGCAGGTCCACGGACGACGCCGACGCGCGCCCGACCGTGAGCAGTGCCGAGAGCTCGGCGTTCTGCTGATCCGTGCGCGCGAGGAGCTCGGAGAGCTCACGGTTCTGGTCGATGACGCGCGCCTCGAGATCCTCGATCAGCGCGAACATCACCGACGCGAACAGGAAGACGCAGACTGCGAGGAACCCGGCGATGAGGAGGAGGCCCGGAGACTCGTGCAGCCACTCGTGCAGGGACGAGCGCAACAGGACGACGAGCGCGACGAGCGCCGCGAACGGCAGCACGATGCCGAACCACTTCAGGCGCGCGAGGCTGACGACCTCGGTCGCCACGAGCCGATGACCGAACCTCCCGAATAGCGTCACGCGCGCCTCCTTGCGCCTCCGCGAAGTGTGATCGCTCGCGCGGACACGGCATCGGACCGAGCTACTGATTCCCGTTGCGGGAAGCCCGCGCCGCAGGACGAAAGGACGACGAGCGCTCGCTCGTGCGGGCGCCCCTCGGGGGCCCTCCGAGACCTCAGACGCGAGCCCGGCGGCCGGCGCGGTTATCCGGCCGTTCTCCGGCTGTGCGTGCGCGCGGCGACGAAGTCCGTGCCACGCGGCGGATCTCCCTCGACTCGGCCGCTTTCACCGATGCCGAGCGGATGTCACGACCCGGACGTCGACGGCTCCACCAGGAGGACCGCCGACTGGGGCGCAGCGAGGGTCGCGGTCTCGATGCTGACCGGCCGAGCGCTCCGGTAACGCACGAAGCTGTACCCGCTCCCGCTCCGGGCCTCGACACGGCGAAAGGTGCGCGGAAGCCTCTCGGGCAACTCGGGCAGGCTCCACCCGACCCCAGCAAGGACGACCTCGCGGGTCACCATTCGCCGAGGGGACGAATCGTCTACGGCTCGCCGACTCAGACGCGTGAACGCCGGCGGGGTCGACGAGTACGCGCCGTCCAGGGCACGCGCTTCGGGGAGGTAGATCTGCAGCGCAACCCGCGCGAACCATCCCTGGTGATCCGGCGTGACGACGAGGGCGCGTCGAATGTCGGGCTCACCGATCTCCCTGGCCAGACCTCGCCAGTTCGGACGCTGAGAGCCCGGATCCAGCGTGATCACGAGACTCGCCGTCAGGAGGATGCCGGCGAGCAGCGTGAGCGCCGCCGCGCCGAGAGGCGGCGATGCGACGACGGCCAACCCCACGGTCAGAACGATGGCCATCGGGACGAACCCCATGAGGAGATTGCGGGTGTTCACGTAGTCGAGCCCGACGATCGCGAGCAGCAAGGGAAAGACGACCGCCGATGCACCGACCGCCGCGGCAACACCCACGGCTCGCCGCTCGACGACACCGCGCCGGGTCGCGAGGAACGCAATCGACACGGTGAGCAGGATCGCCGCACCGGCAGCAAGGACGCGCCCGCCCCGAATCTCCGAGCCGACCAGAAGCTGCTTGCCGATGACGACGGTGCGAAACGCGAGCCCGTCCGCATCGCCCACGAACTCCGCGAACCCGTGCGAACGCTGCGTCAGCGCAAGCGGGATCAGCGCGACCCCTACGAGCGCGACACCCGCGACGGCCTTGACGACAGACGGTGACCTGCGCGTGGCGAGGAGCCACACGCACTCGGCTCCGACCAGGAAGAGTGCGAAGTAGTGGGTGCCGATCGCGAGGGCCGAAGCCGTGACCCAGACGGCCAGTGACGTCGTGGTGGGCCCGCGGGTCACCAGCACGAGCGCAGCGAACGAGATCCCGCACAGAAGCACCGCGAGCATGTAGGAACGCGCCTCCTGTGAGTACCAGACGAGGATCGGGCTCACTGCGACGACGGCTGCGGTCGCGATGCCGGAGCGTCTGCCGACAAGCGAGCGGCCGGCGAGGTACGCGACGGGCACGAGCACCGTTCCCGCAAGCGCGGAGAGCGACCGAAGACCGATCTCGCCGTCTCCGAACACCCGTACCCACGCCCAGGCGACGACGTAGTAGAACGGCGGTGTCGACTCCGTCTCCGAGATCGTTCGCACCATGTCGGTGAAGTCCATGCGCGTGAGCAGGATCGTGACGGCCTCGTCCGACCAGAAGCTCTGCCGGTCGAGAGTCGCGAAGCGCAGGACGGCTGCGAGCAGAGTCAGTCCTCCTAACACGGCAGCGTCCCTGCTCCAGAGCGCCGAGCGTCGTCCACTCACAAGATCAGCCCAGTCCGGCGAGCGAGTGATTCCTCGCCGCCGGGCCGGTGGCGAGGAAACCCTGAGCCGGGCCCAGCTGCGCGTCGCACTGGCTCATGATCGTCGCTCAGGATAAACCTGCGCTCGCCAGCTCTCCGCTTCCTGACTCGGGCGGCCGCCCGCGATCAGACGGGCGCGAGGCCGCGGGCCTTGCGCGACGCGGCAGTCTGCCGGCGCTGCGCGGAGAGCTCGACCTTCCGCAGCCGGACGTGCCGCGAGGTGACCTCCACGCACTCGTCCACGCGGATGTACTCGAGCGCCAGGTCGAGCGAGAGCGGCCGCGGAGGAATCAGGCGCACGTGCTCGTCGGCCGTCGGCGAGCGCATGTTCGACATCTTCTTCTCCTTGGTCGCGTTCACGTCGAGATCCTCTGCGCGCGCGTTCTCCCCCACGATCATCCCCTCGTAGACGTCCTCTCCAGGCCCCACGAAGCGCGATCCCCGCTCCTGGAGGTTGAGCAGTGCGAACGTCGTCGACTTCCCACGGCGGTCGGCGCCGAGCGCACCTGCGGGTGGTGGACGAGCCAGCGCTGGATCGACGGAGTCTTGTGGGTGGAGAAGTTGTCGAGACACACGACGTTCGCGGCCAACCAGCGGGTCCCTGCGAACTACGGGCTCAGGACACTAGGCGACGGCGGGTTAGCGCTGAGCACGGTGACCCTCCTCGATCGCGAGCTGGGCCAGGGTCGACTCACAGCAGCGTGGCAGCGTGATCGGGCACGTAGCGGAAGAGGTCTCTGGGCGGCCGCTCGTACCCCTTCGGCGACGGCCGCGGCGGCAGCTCGAGGGGAGTCTCGATCACGTTCTCGTAGGGAACCATCGAGAGCAAGTGCGCGATGCAGTTGAGCCGTGCGCGGCGCTTGTCGTCGCCTTCGATGACATACCAGGGAGCATCGGGCATGTCGGTGTGAACGAACATCTCGTCCTTGGCGCGCGAGAACTCAACCCAGCGCGCGCGGGACTCGAGGTCCATCGGCGAGAGCTTCCAGCTCCGCATCGGATCCTCGAGGCGCGAGCGGAACCGTCGCTCCTGCTCCTCGTCACTCACCGAGAACCAGTACTTCAGCAGGATGATCCCGTCCTCCACGAGCAGGCGCTCGAAGATCGGGCATTGATGCAGGAAGCGCCTGTACTCGTCCGGTGTGCAGAAGCCCAGAACATGCTCGACGTTGGCGCGCGTGTACCAGCTCCGGTCGAAGAGCACGATCTCGCCATTACTCGGCAGGTGCGCGACGTACCGCTGGAAGTACCACTCGCCGCGCTCCCGCTCGGTCGGCGCCGGCAGGGCAACGATCCGGGCCACCCGGGGATTCAAG
>JAWOIV010000133.1:0-21287 GCA_046484465.1 Gaiellaceae bacterium | reverse complement strand
GCCGCCAAACAACCGCCAAACTCGATCGTGCGAAGATGTTGCCGTCCTCCGGCGAGGGAGGTTGCTTGCGGATCGAGGTGCTCGGCGCACTGCGTGTCAGCGGTTCCGATGAGATCGAGCTGCGGCGGGCGTCACACCGTCGTCTCCTGTCGATCCTCGCACTCGACGCCGACCGTCCGATCGAGACCGACGACCTGATCGGGCGTCTCTGGGGCGAGGAACCGCCCGCAACCGCACGGGCGACGCTCCAGATGCACGTCTCGGCTCTGCGAAAGATCCTTCCGGGCGGCTCGATCGTGACCGAGAGCCAGGGGTATCGGCTCGCGCTCGACGGTCACGTCCTCGATGCGGCGGAGTTCGAGGCACTCGGCGACGACGCGCAGCGCGCGGCACGCGAGCGCGATTGGGGGCTCGTCCTCGCAGGTTCCGACGCGGCGCTCGACTCGTGGCGAGGAGAGCCGTACCCCGATCTCGCGGACGACGGGTTCGCCCGGCCCGAGATCCGGCGCCTGGAGGAGCTCCATCTCTCGCTCCTGGAGCTGAAGACGGAAGCGCTGCTCGAGCTGGGGCGCGCCGTCGAGGCGGTTCCGGATCTCGAGCAGCTGGTCGTGGCGCACCCGCTGCGGGAGCGGCTCTGGGAGAACCTGATGCGGGCCCGCTACCGGCTCGGCCGCCACGCCGAGGCGCTCGACGCCTATCGGCAGGCGTGGACTGCACTCGCCGAGCTCGGGCTGGAACCGAGCGCGGCGCTACGCCGTCTGGAGCGCGAGATACTGCTCCACGACGAGGCACTGGCCGAAAAGACGCCCAACAACCTCCCGCACGAGCTGACTCGCTTCGTCGGCCGGGACGACGACGTCGCGGAGGTTCGACTGCTGCTCGAAGAACACCGCCTCGTCACGCTCACCGGCGTCGGCGGCGGCGGGAAGACGCGCCTCGCACTGCACGCCGCCGGTCGTGCGCTTGACGCCTTCCCCGACGGATGCTGGCTTGCGGAGCTCGCGCCCGTCGGCGATTCGAAGCTCGTCGCGCTCGAGGTCGCAACCGCGATCGGGCTCCGCGCCCGGAGCGACGACGCGCTCGGAGCCGTCGTCGCCGCGATGGGCAGCAGCAAGACCCTGATCGTGCTCGACAACTGCGAGCATCTGATCGGCGAAGCGGCTTCTCTGACGTCGGCGCTTCTCGCAGCATGCCCGCAGGTCACGGTGCTCGCCACGAGCAGGGAGCCGCTGCGGGTTGCCGGCGAGGTCGTGTTCGACGTGCCACCGCTGCCCTATCCGGCAGAGGACGACTCCGAGCCGATGGGCTTCGATGCGGTGAAGCTGTTCGAGGAACGCTCCTCGCGCGCGCGGCCGTCGCGCGGTATCGACCCGACCTCCCCGGCGGTGGCAGAGATCTGCCGGCGCCTCGACGGCATCCCGCTCGCGATCGAGCTCGCTGCCGCCAGGGTGGGGTCGATGAGCCCGGAGACGATCGCCGAGCGGCTCGGTGACCGATTCCGCATCCTCACGGGTGGATCCGTGACGGGCCCCGAGCGCCATCAGACCCTCGGGGCGGCGTTCGACTGGAGCTACGAGCTTCTCGACGCTGCGGAGCAGCGGCTGTTCTCTCGACTGAGCGTCTTCCACGGTAGCCTCGCTCTCGACGCAGCCGAGCAGGTCTGCGCGGGAGACGGTGTCTACGCGGTCGATGTCGTGCCACTCGTCGCGGACCTCGTCGACAAGTCGCTCGTCTCGTCCGTCGAGATCGGGACCGTTCGACGCTATCGGCTCCTGGAGACACTGCGCGAGTACGCCCGAGAGCACCTCGATCGGTCCGGCGACTCGGAAGCTGTCTCCCGGCGGTTCATCGAGTGGTGCACGCTCTTCGCAGGCGCTGTCGCGACAGGGGTTCACGGCTCCGGGCGCTGGAAGCTGTTCGAGCGGTTGGACGCCGAGAGCGACAACCTCGAGGCTGCTCTGTCGTCGTCGCTCGAAGAGGGAGACGACGGTGCGGCCGCAACGCTCGCGCACGCGCTCGCCTGGCACGCGCTCGACCACGGGCACCTCGCGCGCTGCATCTCCTACCTCCAGACCGCCCTCGAGCAGGCGACCGAGACGCAGTCCGAGGCGGCGAGTCGCTCGCTCCTCGGCACGGCGTTGTTCCTCTCCGGCGCTGGAGACGAAGCCTTCGCGGAGTCGAGTCGCGCCGCCGCGCTCGCAGTGGAGCTCGAGCCCTCGGCCCGGAACGTCGCGATCCTGACCGCCTGCGCCCGTCTCCACGTGCTCCTCGTCGACCACGATCCCAGGGACGCGATCCCGTTGAGCCTGCGTGCACTCGACATGGCCCAGGCGAGCGGAGATCCGTTCGCCCTCATCTATGCACGCAGGTCTCTGGGCCGAGCGCTCGTCTGGAGCGGGGACGCGGACGAGGGACTCGCGCATTATCAGTCCGCACTGGATCTGGCACTGAGCACGGGCGATCGCGCGATGACGCTGGAGACGTACGAGTCGTACTTCGTCCTTCTCTACCTGCACCCGGTCGCGAGGCGGAGTGAGCCGAAACACCTCGCGGAGGAGATGCTCTCCCGCTTCCCGCCGGACGAGAAGCGCTGGGGAAGGTACACGCCTGCGGACTGGCTCCCCACCGTCTTCCTCCAGAGCGGCGAGTGGGAGCGCGCCGAAGAGGCGATCGACCGGCTCGGGGCGCGGCACCTGGAGGGCTGGGATCGAACTGGCCACCTCCTGGCGCGCGCCTCCCTGCGTTGGATGCAGGGGCAGCTGGGAGACGCCCGGTCCGATCTCGACGAGCTCGGGCGCCTCGGCGTGGACGTTCACTGGTACCACGAGTACTACCCGCTGCTCACCGACGTCGCAGCCGACGAGGGCCGTCTCGCTGCTGTGCGGGAGATTGCCGACTCCTACGTGTCGATCGGGGTCCATGCCGCGGAAGAGGCCGCGAAGCTCGGCGTGCTCCACCCGCTGGCGAGGGCCGAGGCCGACGCAGCTCTGACCGCGTCCGGAGACGACCGAGCCGCGCACGAGGAGCGCGTGCGGGCCACGGTGGCGACGGCCAGGTCGCTCCTCGAGCGCTTCCCCCCGCTGGCAGCCGGCTCGCTCCAGCTGGAGACGCCGGCCACCTACCTGGCGCTCTGCGAGGCGGAGCTCGCGCGGGTTGGCCGGCCGGATCCAGCGCCCTGGCAGCGGGCCGTCGGACTCGCCGACTCCGCCTACATCCGCCTCTACGCCGGATTCCGGCTGGCCGAAGCGCTCTACGGGTGCGGCCTGCGGGAGGAAGGAGACGCGGCCTTCGGTACCTACTACGCCGAGACGCGCCGCCTCGGCGCCGACCGCCTCCAGCTGGAGCTGGAAGCCCTCGCAGCACGTGAACGCCCGGACGCCGCATGGACGTCGATCGGAGGCTCGGCAAGAGGACGCCGCGGTGAAGCGATCGGGCCTAGGGACGCAGCTCGGTGAAGCCCGCGGCGGCGAAGTCGCCGCCGAAGGCGAGCGCGTCCGTGATCCGGAGCTTGCGCATGAGCGCGAAGCTCGTCGCGTCGACGAACGAGTACGGGCGCTCGTCATGAGCGCGCAGCCACGCCCAGGCCTCGTCCTCGAGGTCCTCGGTGATGCGCTCGACCAACGCGACGTCGCGACCGCGCACGCCATCGAGCCAGGTCGTCGCACGCGAGTGCCCAGCTCGACGCCGAAGGAACGTCCAGGTCTCGCCCAACACGAGCGTCGACGTGATCAGGCGTCGATCCGCGTACCTCGGCGCCGTCTCCATCGCTTCGTGGTGCCGACCGTTGACGTCCAGAGCGCCCACGGGGGCGCGCCCATGATCAGGGCCCACTTACCTCGACCGACTCGAGGACGACGCCCTGCGCCGCGTCGCCCGTCAGCTCGGCGTCCATCCGCGCCTCGACCTCCGCCCCCTCGGCGAGCGTGCCGCGCGAGGCGTCGTCCCAGTGCTCGCGGAAGTGCCCCGGCGTGAAGTGCGAGAGCGCGCCGAGACGGACGCGGATCCGCGTGACCGCCGTCGCGCGCTCGGCCTCGGCGACCGCGAGCACCTTGCGGACGAGGTCGTCCATCAGCTTGCGCTCGTGCACGGCTCCTCCACAGCGAGCTCCTCGAGCACGGCCTCGACGAGACCGTCGAGGGCAGTGGCGACGGCGGGCGTCATCTCCTCCCCCATCCCGAACCGCGCTCCCTCGAGGCCGACCACGACGGCGCGGCGCGGCGCGCGGCCGAGCGCGCGTCCGAGCTCGAGGGCGTCCGCCACGCCCATCGCGTGTGTCGAGGCGAGGCGAAGCTCACGTGGAAGCGGCCCACCGCCGGCATCCACGCGATGCAGCGTCCCCGGCGGCGACCCGGTCGAGACGGCGTCGACGACGACGACTGTGTCGAGGCCGTCCCAGAGATCGAGCAACCGCGTGGGCTCGTCCGCGCAGTCGAGCACGTCCGCGCCCGCGGCGCGGAGGCGGTCGGCCGCCTCGGGCCCGACCGCGTCGTCTCCCCGGTAGCGACTCCCGAGGCAGACGGCGGCGTTCCTCAGAGCCGTTCCACCTCGAGTCGGAGGAAGTGCGTCGCGCAGGAGATGCAGGGGTCGTAGTTGCGAATCGTCTGCTCGCAGATGTGCGACAGGCCGTCGTCCGGGAGGTCGAGGTGATCGCTCACGACTCCCACGAGATCCTCCTCGATCGTCTTCTGGTTCTGAGACGTCGGCGGCACGATCTTCGCGTCGAGGATCACGCCGTCCGCGTCGAGCTCGTAGCGGTGCCAGCAGATGCCGCGCGGCGCCTCCGTGCAGCCGTGCCCGGAGCCGGCGCGCGGGACGCACTCGACGGCGGGCTCGGAGGGACGCTCGTAGGCGTCGATGATGCGCAGCGCCTCGTCGGCGGCGTACAGCGTCTCCACGGCGCGCACGACGATGCTCTTGAACGGGTTCCGGCAGACGGGCCCGAGACCGGCCTCCTCGGCCGCCTCCTTGGCCGCGTCGGAGAGATGCTCGTAGTTGAGCGCGTAGCGGGCCAGCGGGCCCACGAGGTAGGCGCCGACGCCCGCGAGCGTGGAGTGGAGCGCATTCGAGCGCTCGACGTGGCTCTCGGTGAAGTGCTCCTCGTACTCGGCGACGTCGAGGTCGAGGCCCGTCGAGGAGACGATCCGCCCACGTTCGATCGCGTACTCGCCGGGCTGCCGCAGCGCGACGAACGCGTAGTCACGCTCGTAGTCCGGGAACTCGAGCCCCGCGGTCAGGCGCACCAGCTCGAGAGATGCCTCGCGTGCCCACTCGAGCTCGGGGACGAGCACGCGCAGCTCGGAGGCCGTCGGCGCGCGGTAGAAGCCGCCGACCTTGAAGTTGACGGGGTGCACCTCGCGACCGCCGACGACGCGCATGAGCTCGTTTCCCGCTTTCTTCAGGCGCAGCGCGAGCTCGACCAGATCGCGACGATCGCGCGCGAGCTCGATCGCACCGTCGTAGCCCAGGAAGTCCGGGAGGTGGAGCATCGCGACGTGCAGGACGTGGCTCTCGATCCATTCGCCGCAGTAGATGAGGCGGCGGAGGAGTCGGACGGGCTCGGACAGCTCGGCGCCGCAGGCCCGTTCCATCGCCTGCGCCGAGCTCGCCATGTACGCGATCGGGCAGATGCCGCAGATGCGGGCGGTGATGTCGGGAGCCTCGGTGAAGCGGCGACCGCGCAGCAACGCCTCGAAGAAGCGCGGCGGCTCGAAGATCTTGAACTGCACCTCCTCGAGGGCGCCGTCGCGGATGCGAACGGTCATCGCCCCCTCACCCTCGACCCGGGCCAGGTAGTCGGTGCGGATCTCTCGCGTCTCACTCATGGGCGAGGCTCGCCTCCCTGAACGCCGGGGCGTTCGCGTTGAAGGTGCGGAGCGCACGGACGAGGTCGACGTCCTCGACGCCGAGCTCGCGCCACTGCCGCGCGAGCGCATCCATGTTCGGCGACTCCATCGGCCCGAAGCACCCGTAGCACCCCCGTGCGTAGGCCGGGCAGATCGCGCCGCATCCCGCCTGGGTGACCGGGCCGAGGCACGGCGTCCCCTCGGCCACCATCACGCACGGCGTCCCCCGCGCCTTGCACTCCATGCACACGCTCGTCGTGGGGATTCTGGGCCGGCGCGCGTTCAGGAGCGCGGACACCGTCTCCACGAGCTGCGCCTTCGAGATCGGACAGCCGCGAAGCTCGAGATCGACCTGCACGTGATCCGCGATCGGGGTGGACGTCTCGAGCGTGGAGATGAACTCGGGCGAGGCGTAGACGAGCGGGATCCACTCCCGCACGTCCGCGAAGTTCCGGAGCGCCTGGATGCCGCCCGCGGTCGCGCAGGCGCCGATGGTGACGAGCAGCCCCGACTCCTCGCGGATCTCGTGGATGCGCTCGAGGTCGTGCGGCGTCGTGATCGAGCCCTCGACGAGCGACACGTCGTACGGGCCGGGGACCTCCGCGCTCGTCGCCTCCGGGAAGTACGCGATCTCGACGCCCTCGGCGATCGCGAGGAGCTCGTCCTCGCAGTCGAGGAGCGAGAGCTGGCAGCCGTCGCAGGAGGAGAACTTCCAGACGGCGAGCTTCGGTCTGGCCGCAGCCGCGCTCACAGCTCCCGCACCTCCATCAGCCGCATCATCTCGTCCGCGCGGTAGACCGGGCCGTCGCGGCAGATCAGGGTCGGGCCGAGCTGGCAGTGCCCGCAGTGGCCGACGCCACAGCGCATGTTCCGCTCCATCGAGATCCAGATCCGCTCGGCCGGGAGGCCGCGGTCGCGGAGCGCGCGCACGACGAACACCATCATGACCTCCGGGCCGCAGACGAATGCCGCTGCGTTCTCCGGGTCGAACACCGCGCCGGGGATCAGCTTCGTGACGAGGCCGACGCGCCCGTGCCAGCCCGGCGACGCCGCGTCCACCGTGACGTCCACTTCGGCGTCGAGGCGCGAGCGCCACTCCTCCACCTCGTGGACGAAGAGCAGGTCGCCGGGCGTGCGGGCGCCGACGAGCACGGAGACCGCGCCGTAGTCGTCGCGCTGCGCGAGCGCGTGGCGGACGGCGGGGCGCAGCGGGGCAAGGCCGATGCCACCCGCGACGATCACGAGGTCGCCGCCTGCAGCCTCCGCCAGCGGCCACTCGTTGCCGTACGGCCCGCGCACGAAGACGACGGCGCCCCGCTCGAGCGCGCAGAGAGCCTGGGTGACGGCACCCACCGCGCGGATCGTGTGCGTCAGCGACCCGTCGCCGTCGTGACTTCCGCTCGTCGAGATCGGAACCTCGCCGACCCCGAACGCGTAGAGCATGTCGAACTGCCCCGCGCGCGGGCAGACGGGCTCGCCGACAGGGTCGAGCTCGAGCGTCCACGTGTCCACCGTCTCCTGCGTGCGCGAGAGCACCCGGTAGGGCACGGGGGCCATGACGCCGCGAAGCGCGGCCTCAGCTGACGCCGACACCGCCATAGACGTCCAGGAGCCGGAAGCGGGTGTGCTGGAGCCGGTCGATCATCACCTGCGCGAAGCGCTGCATGAGCTCGTACCCGAGCCGCGGGTCGCCCTCGCACTTGCCGCGCAGGCAGGCCCCGTCGAAGACGATCGCGCGCACGTCCTCGGACGCCCGAGCATCGAAGTGCCAGCGATACGGCGGGAAGAGCCACGACCAGCCGACGACGTCGCCGGCATCCGCCGTGTCGATGAGGAGGCCCCCTCGGTCCGGTGTGTGGAGCTCGAACGCCACCCTGCCGCGACGAACGAGGTAGAAGGTGTCGGCGTCGCCGCCCTCTCTGGCCAGGAGCTGCCCCTCCTCGAAGCCGACGTTCCGGGCGCAGCCTGCGATCAGGAGCAGGTCGTCGTCCGCCATGCCGGCGAACACCGGCGACGACGCGATCAGCTCAGCGAGCGTTTCCACGAGCCACCTCCCCGTCCGTGGCACGGATCGCGGCCAGCTCCTCGGTGACGTCGATGCCGACCGGGCACCAGGTGATGCAGCGGCCGCACCCGACGCACCCGGACGTGCCGAACTGGTCGACCCAGGTGCCGAACTTGTGCGTGAGCCACTGGCGGTAGCGGGCGTGCGGGCTGCGCCGCACGCTGCCGCCGTGGATGTACGAGTAGTCGATCGAGAAGCACGTATCCCAGACCCGCCAGCGCTCCGCCGACCCGTCGGCGAGGTCGTTCACGTCCTCGACCGAGGTGCAGAAACACGTGGGGCAGACGGCCGTGCAGTTGCCGCAGGTGAGGCAACGCTCCGCGACGTCCTCGAAGCGCGGATGCTCGCGGTTCGCCGCGAGGAGCCGCGGGAGGCCCACGGTGTCCAGCTGTCTCCCCATCCGGGTCGCCGCCTCGTCCGTCACCGCGAGGGAGGCGGTACGGTCCTCCTCCGTCGCCGCACGGGTGTCGAGCGAGGCGAGGAGCTCCGCGCCGCGCTCGGTGCCCGCCTCGACGACGAAGCGGTGCCCACCCTCGAGCACCTCGGTGAGCGCCAGGTCGAAGCCCGAGTCCGCACGAGGACCGGTTCCCATCGACGTGCAGAAGCACGATCCCCCCGGAACGCCGCAGTTGACGACGACGACGAACGCTCCCGCGCGGCGCTGCTCGTAGTCGCGCTCGACGTAGCGGCCCTCGAGCAGGACGCGGTCCTGGATCGCGATCGCGTGCAAGTCGCAGGAGCGCGCGCCGAGCAACGCGAGCGGGCGATCCGGCGGCGGCTCCTCCTCGACCGCGGGCGCGTCCCCGTTCGCCGGCGCGGCGGCACGCCACAGGCGGACGCGCGATGGCAGGAGCTCCCCCTTCCACGAGTGCGGCCCGACGGCCCACCCGAACACGGCCTCGTCCTGACGGCGCTCCAGCCGGTACGTCGCGGCGTCCTGCTCGGCCGTCCAGCCGTGCGGAAGGTCGTCCGCGGACGTGATCTCGTCGAGGACGATCGCTCCGTCACGAACCGTCGGCCCGACGACGCGATACCCGGCCTCCACGAGCGCGTCGATCAGCGGGCCAAGCCCCTCGGGGCCCAGCACACGGGCCTCACCGAAGAGCGTGGGCGTCTCGGAGACCATCCACGCCCGAGAATACGGGGCAAGCCGGGACGGATGCATCCGCACCTCTCCTTCCCCTCCTGCGGGAATCCCGCACGCCGCCGGAGACCCACCACGTTGCGAATGACGGAGCGAGCGGGCACGCTTGGCCGGTGACGCTCGTGCCCATCGACGCGGTCGAGCGGCGGCGGCTCCGTGTCCGCGGCGTCGTGCAGGGCGTGGGGTTCCGGCCCTTCGTCTACCGCCTGGCAACGCAGCACGGCCTCGCCGGATTCGTCCTCAACGACGGTGACGGGGTCGTCGTCGAGGTCGAGGGCCGGGAGGAGGCGGTCGCCGACTTCATCGGCGCGCTCGAGCTCGAGGCCCCGCCCCTCGCGCGAATCGACTCCGTCAACGGGGTGCGCATCGCGCCGGTCGGCGAGCGGGCCTTCGTGGTGGCCGTGAGCCGGAACGAGGGGCGCTCGGCCCTCGTCCCACCCGATTTCGCGACCTGCGACGCCTGCCTCGGGGAGCTCTTCGACCCGGCCGACCGCCGCTATCGCTACCCGTTTCTGAACTGCACGGACTGCGGCCCGCGCTTCACGATCGTCGTCGGCGTGCCGTACGACCGGCCACGCACGACCATGGCCGGGTTCCCTCTCTGTGGCGACTGCCGTCGCGAGTACGAGGACCCTGCCGACCGGCGGTTCCACGCCGAGCCGATCGCCTGCCCGGTGTGCGGCCCGCGGCTCGAGGTTCCGCTCGAGAGGGCCGTCGGTGTGCTCCTCGACGGCGGGATCGTCGCCGTCAAGGGCCTCGGCGGCTACCACCTCGCCTGCGACGCCTCCAGCGAGGAAGCCGTCGAGAGGTTGCGTGAACGCAAGGGACGCGAGGAGAAGCCGCTCGCCGTGATGACGGCTGAGCCGGGGTCCCTCGCCGACCTCACGTCCGCCGAGGACGACCTCCTGCGCTCTCCCGCGCGCCCGATCGTCCTCGCGCGTCGGCGCGACGGCGCCCACGTCGCCGAGGCCGTCGCGCCGGGCTCTCCCTGGCTCGGAGTCATGCTGCCGTACACCCCGCTCCACCACCTCCTGTGCGCAGACGTCGGCCGGCCACTGGTGATGACGAGCGGCAACGCGACCGACGAGCCGATCGCGTTCGACGACGCAGATGCCCGCCGACGACTCGGTGGGATCGCCGACCTCGTCCTCGCGCACGACCGCCCCATCCACCGCCGCTGCGAGGACTCCGTGGTGCGCTGCTCGTTCCCGATCAGGCGCTCCCGCGGGCACGCGCCGACCGCAATCCGGCTGCCCGTCGGCGCGCCGACCCCGGTCGTCGCCGCGGGAGCGGAGCTCAAGGGCACGTTCTGCGTGGCACGGGGCGAGGACGCGTTCCTCTCCGCCCACCTGGGCGACCTGACGAGCGAGGAGGCGTATCGCGCCTTCCGCGCCGACCTCGCTCTCTACCTCGACATGCTCGGCGTCGAGCCGGCGACGGTCGCATGCGACCTCCACCCCGACTACCTCTCGACGCGCTGGGCCAGGGAGCAGGAGCTTCCCGTCACGGAGGTGCAGCACCACCACGCCCACGCCGCGGCTTGCCTCGCCGAGCACGGCGAGACGGGAACCGCGCTCGCCGTCGTCCTCGACGGAACCGGCTACGGGACGGACGGGACGATCTGGGGCGGCGAGGTGCTGCGCTGCGACCTCACGAGCTTCGAGCGGGTCGCCCACCTCGAGGCGGTGCCGCTCCCCGGTGGTGACGCGGCCGTGCGCGAGCCGTGGCGGGTCGCGGCCGTCCATCTGGAGCGCGCGGGGCGACCCGTGCCGTGGCCGCGCTGGGAGAGCGTCCGCCAGAGCCTCGCCGTGAACGCGCCTCTCTCGTCGGGCGCCGGGCGCCTCTTCGACGCGGTCTCGGCCGTGCTCGGCGTCCGCGAGAACGTGAGCTACGAGGGACAGGCAGCGATCGAGCTCGAGCACCTCGCCGGCGAGACCGCAGCCGAGCCGTACGCGTGCCGCGTCCAACCGCCTTGTAACGATCGGCTACAAGGAGCCTGGGTCGTCCGCAGCACCGACCTCGTCGTGGCGGCGTACGACGACCTCGCCGCCGGGCGCGACAGGGCCGAGATCGCCGGGGCCTTCCACGAGGGGATCGCAGCCGCCTTCGCGGAGGCGTGCGCGCGTGCAGGGGGAGCCGACACGGTCGTCCTCTCCGGTGGCTGCTTCCAGAACCTGCGCCTCCTCGAGTCGACGCGAGCCCGTCTCGAAGCCGAGGGTTTCCGCGTCCTCTCCCACGCCCTCGTGCCACCGAACGACGCGGGCGTGAGCTACGGTCAGGTGGCAGTGGCCGCAGCGAGGCTCACCTCATGTGCCTAGGGATCCCGGGGCAGATCGTGGAGGTCGTCGACCGCGAGGGCGGCCTCGCGACGGTGGACATCTCTGGCGTCCGCCGCTCGGTCAGCGTCGCGCTGGTGGACGAGCCGGCCGCGCCGATCGAGGACGGTGACTGGGTTCTGATCCATGTCGGCTTTGCGCTCGCACGCATCGACGAGGAGCAGGCGCGCGAGACACTCGAGCTCCTGCACCGCGGTGCGGAGCTCCAGCGCGAGCTCGACGAGCTGCGCGCGGGAACGATTCGATGACGCTCGACGCCGACCACTGCCTGACGTGCGGCGACGTGGCCGTGGCCGCTCGCGTGCGCGAGGTGGACGGGCTCGAGGCGGTCGTCGCGGTGGGCGCCGAGACGGAGAGGGTCGGGATCGACCTGGTGCCCGACGCGCGACCGGGAGACGTGCTGCTGTGCCACGCGGGCATCGCGCTCGAGCGACTGGAGGGGTACGCCGGGTGAAGTACGTCGACGAGTACCGCGACCCCGAGCTGGCGCACGGCCTCGCTGCCGAGATCCGCTCGCTCGTGACGCGGGACGAGGTCGTGCGCGTGATGGAGGTGTGCGGTGGCCACACGCACGCGATCTACCGGCACGGGCTCGAGGAGCTGCTCCCGCCCGAGGTCGAGCTCGTGCACGGGCCGGGCTGCCCGGTGTGCGTGATCCCGATGGGGCGCGTGGACGACGCGATCGCCATCGCCGAGACCGACGGTGTCACCCTGGCGACCTTCGGGGACATGCTGCGCGTGCCGGGCGGCAACGGCTCGCTGCTCGAGGCGCAGGCCCGCGGTGCCGACGTGCGCATGGTCTACTCACCGCTCGACGCGCTCGAGCTCGCGAAGAGGGAGCCCGAGCGCCACGTGTGCTTCTTCGCCATCGGCTTCGAGACGACGGCGCCGGCGACTGCGGTCACCCTTCTGCGGGCGCGGGCCGCGGGAGTCTCGAACTTCTCCGTCTTCTGCAACCACGTGCTCATCGAGCCGCCGCTCCGCGCGATCCTCGAGACGCCGGGGCTCCGGGTAGACGCGTTCGTCGGGCCCGGGCACGTGTCGTCGGTGATCGGCACCGAGGCGTACCGCTTCATCCCCGAGGAGTACGGCCGCCCGATCGTCGTCTCGGCATTCGAGCCGATCGACCTCCTGCAGTCGATCGCGATGCTCCTGCGCCAGCGCTGCGAGGGACGCTGCGAGGTCGAGAACCAGTACACACGCGTTGTCCGGCCCGAGGGAAACACGCGAGCCCTCGAGGCGATCGCGGAGACCATGGAGACACGTGCAGACTTCGAGTGGCGCGGCCTGGGCGTCCTCCCCGCGAGCGCGTTGCAGGTGCGCCCGGAACTCGCCGCCCTCGACGCCGAGCGGCTGTTCGCGCTGCCCGGCGCACGCATCGAGGATCCGAAGGCGTGCCGCTGCGGAGAGGTGCTGACGGGGCAGATCAAGCCGTGGGAGTGCGGCGTCTTCGGAACCGCCTGCACCCCGGAGCGGCCGCTCGGAACGTGCATGGTCTCGAGCGAAGGAGCGTGCGCGGCGTTCTTCTCCTACGGCCGCCTGCGGCGGCCGCGGGAGGAGGCCGCCGTCGGTGCCTGAGCCGCGACGCCGCCGCGCGATCCTGCGCGACGAGCGCATCACGCTGGCCCACGGCGCAGGCGGCAGGGCGACCCGCGACCTCGTCGAGGCGCTCTTCCTCGAGTCCTTCGGGAACGAGGCGCTCGCGCCGCTCGGAGACAGCGCGATCCTGGCTCCACCACCCGGCCGGCTCGCGCTGACAACGGACAGCTACGTCGTGCATCCCCTCTGCTTCCCGGGAGGCGACATCGGCGAGCTCGCGGTCAACGGAACCGTGAACGACCTCGCGGTCGCAGGCGCGCGCCCGCTCTGGCTCACGGCGGGGTTCGTGATCGAGGAGGGACTGGAAGTGGCGACGCTGCGCGAGCTCGTCTCCTCGATGGCGGCGGCGGCGCGGCACGCCGAGGTGGCCGTCGTCGCGGGAGACACGAAAGTCGTGGAGCGCGGGAAGGCGGACGGGCTCTACGTCACGACGGCCGGCGTCGGCCTGCTCGAGCACGACCTCGTGCTCGGGCCGGAGCAGGTGCTCAAGGGTGACCGCGTGCTCCTCTCGGGCACGCTCGCCGACCACGGGATGGCCGTGATGATCGCGCGTGGCGACCTGAAGCTGGAGGGCGACGTCGCGAGCGACACGTCACCCATCCACGGGCTCACCGCTGCACTCCTCACGCTCGGCGACGCGCTGCGGTGGATGCGCGACCCGACCCGGGGCGGGCTCGCGACGGCTCTGAACGAGCTGGCAGCGCAGTCCGACCTCGCCGTCCGGCTCCGCGAGGCGGCGCTCCCCGTCGAGCCGGCGGTCAACGCCGCCTGCGAGATCCTCGGGATCGACCCGCTCTACGTCGCCAACGAGGGGAAGCTCATCGCGGTCGTCGCCGAGGAGCGAGCCGACGAGGCACTCGCGCTTCTTCGCGCGCACGTGCTCGGCGCGCGCGCCGTCGAGATCGGGGTGATCGAGGCAGAGCCGGAGGGCATGGTGCTCCTGGACACCGCGCTCGGCGGCTCCCGCATCGTCGACATGCTCGTCGGCGATCCGCTCCCGCGCATCTGCTGAGACCTCCTGCCGGAGCTCAGTCGAGCGCAGTCCGCTGGTCCGCCGCCCACGCAGACATCAGCCCGCGATAGTGCGCGATGAAGCTCTCGTGCTCGTGCGCGGGAAAGGTCGACGTCACCGTCTGGACGAGCAGGTCGTCGAAGGCCGGGCTCTCCACGTACTCGAGAACGAGCTCGTCGACGTGGGAGAGGTGGCGCGCACAGAAGTCCTCGTAGGCCTCGAGCTCGAAGTGGCCGTCCGCGAGCCGCCGGTACTCGCGCAGCTTGTCGTCGTAGGAGAGGTCGTCACGGTCGCCGACTGCGAAGTACGCGCGAACGTCCTGGTCGAGCGCCATCGTCCGCCCGTGCACGAGGCAGAACGCGCTCCAGCGGACGAGTGCGGCAATCGCCCACGGGAAGTAGTAGTGCAGGCTCGTCAACGCGACGTCGGGCGAGGCGTTGGCGTAGTCGATCGGGTACGCGTGCCCATCCTTGACGATCACCTCACAGGAGTTGAACTCCCAGCGGAAGAAGGCGTTGACGAGGCGCGAGATCGTCACGACCTCGTCGCCGAGCTCCGGGCCGAGGAAGTCGTGGTCGACCCGGTAGCGGTCGTGCAGCGGGCGGTGGGGCTCGAAGCGCATGGTCATCGTCTCCGGCCCGATCGAGAGTGAGCGCGTGAAGACGTCGAAGTCCTCGACTGCGGCCTGGACGTGCATCAGGCGCTCCCCGGACGCGTCGTACACGGCGCCGAGCTCGGCCTGGTCGGAGACACGGGTCACACCCACCCATTGCCCGCCGTCGAACGGCTTCATGTAGAGCGGGTAGCCCACGCGCTCGCCGATCTCCGTCAACTCGAACGGGAGGTTGTACCGCTCGGCGGTCGGCTGGAAGCGCGGGTTGGTCGGCGGCACCTTGTGGGGCACGAGCCAGGTGTCGGGCACCTTCAGGCCGAGGCGCAGCATCGCGCAGTAGGCCGAGTGCTTCTCCATCGACTGGAAGGTGAACGGGTCGTTGAGGAGATAGACGTCGTCCATCAGCGCGACCTTCTTCAGCCAGGCGCGCGGCAGGTCGTACCACCAGGCGAGCCGGTCGATGACGAGCCCGTAGCGGGGTCGGTAGCGGAGGTCGAAGGGCTCGTTGAGGATGCGCTCGGTGGCGATCTCGTGCGCTCGCCCACCGGCACGGATCGGCCCGAGCCGCTCGACGATCGCCTCGAACGCGGTCGGCCAGTCCTCCTCGGTGCCGAGCAGGAGGCCGACGACGTGCTTCTCCGCCATCAGCAGAACCTCGGCAGGACGGCGTGGAGCTGTGCGCGCCACGACGGCCAGTCGTGCGGCCACTCGTGCCCCCAGACCTCGAGCTCATGCGGGATGCCCTTCTCCGCGAGCAGGCCGGCGAACCGGTGCGTCGACTCGAGCGCGCCCGTCGTGTCCTCCCACTGCCCGCGACCGACGAGCAGCAGCAGCGACACGCGCGTGCGCAGCCAGTCGAGGTGCTCGCCATGGAGGTGCGAGACGTAGTCCATGGGGTTCGAGAAGTACACCGCATCGCCGCGCTCGCCCCAACCGACGACCGAGACGTCGTAGACCCCGCTCTGGCAGATCGCGAGCGGGAACAGGTCTCCTCGCTTGAGGGCGAAGTTCGCCGCGTGGTACGCGCCGAAGCTGACGCCCGTGAGCGCGATCTCCGCCGACCCGCCGCAGTCGCCGTGGATCCAGGGGACGACGTCCTCGACGATCCAGCGCTCGTACGTGCCGTGGCGCCGCGCGCGCTCCTCGAGCGGCAGCTCATCCGCGTGCCAGCTCGCCGAGTCGAGGCTGTCCACGCAGTAGAGCTTCACGCGCCCTGCCTCGAGCAGGTCGCCGATCGCCGCGACCATGCCGAAGTCCTCGTACTGCCCGGGGCCGCCCTGCTGGGAGGGGAATGCGAGCAACGGACGGCCGTAGTGCCCGTAGGCCACGAGCGTGCCGCCGCCGACCTCGACGATGCGCCGGCTCACCCGACCGCTCGCGCGACCAGTCGCGCCAGGTGCGGGTCGAGGACGTCCCGCCAGGCGACCCAGTTGTGCGCGTCGCGATGCTCGACGAGCTCCACCGGATACCCCTGCCGGTCGAGCGCGACCGCCAGCTCGCGGTTGTTGAGGAGGTTCTCCTCGCCGGTCCCACACGTGATCGTCACCGGGACCGGGTGCTCCCATGCCTCGCAGGAGAGAACGCGGCCGACGAAGCGCACGATCCGCTCGAAGCGCGCGAAGTCGCGCTCGTCGCGGTCGAGCCGTCGCTGAAAGAAGCTCCCGGACTGCAGGAAGAGCCCGGCGAAGGTCTCCTGACGGGCGCGATGGACGTGGAGGGAAGCCAGCGCGCCGAGGCTCGCGCCCATCCCGACGAGCTCGGTCGTGGGCACGCGCTCGCGAAGCGCCGGGATCAGATCACGTGCGAACGCCGACGAGTGGCGCGCCGAGGCCGCGTACGTCTCGTTCCGGTCGACGGGAGCGAGCAGCGCTGCGCGTACCGGCGGGAGCTCGCCACGAGCAGTCGCCACGTCGAGGTAGCGCGTGAGCGCCGAGTACTGCGCGTACTCGGGCCCGTCGAGCGCGACGAGCAGTGGCAGCGGCTCGTCGCGAGCTCGACCAGCGGGATGCCAGAGCAGTCCCTCGATCTCTGCCCGGAGGAGCCGGCTGGTGAGCCGAAGCTGCTCCAGCCCTCCTTGCGGAGCCTCGCTGCCGAGCCAATCGGGCTGCCGATAGCCGTCGAGCTCGACGACGGACCTGTCCCCGAACGGACCCGCCGCACGAAGGGGGTTCGCGGGATCGGGAACGAGCGCCCTCGACCCGTCGCCGGACTCGAGCTCGAGCAGGTACTCGAGCCGGCCGAGCGACGGCTCGGGGAGCCACAGCTCCCAGCGCTCACCGCGCCTGCGGAACTCGGGAGGCCGCCGCTTCGTCCCGTCCGAGACGAACCGCACGGCGGCGAGCTCGTGGTGGGGGTCCGACACGCGGAACCGGAGCTCCCGAGCCGACGAATCCACGGCCTCGTCACTGCGAGCGGCCTCGGCCTGCACGGGCGGAGGATAGTCGGGTCCCAGCGGCTCGCCCCGTGTCGGCCGGGCCTCCGTAGGCTTCGTCCGCGATGAAGGTCGTCACCGTCGTCGGGAATCGCCCGCAGTTCATCAAGTCTGCGCCGCTGTCGGCAGCGCTTCGCGACGCCGGGGTCGAGGAGGTCGTCGTCCACACGGGGCAGCACTACGACCGGGAGCTGTCGGAGGTCTTCTTCGCCGAGCTCGGGCTTCCCGAGCCGCGCTATCGCCTCGACCTGCACACGGCCGACCCCGATGCGATGGCGCCGGCGATCGCCGAGCGCATCCGAACCGAGGCGCCGGATCTCGTGCTCGTCTACGGCGACACGCACTCGACGCTTGCCGGCGCGCGGGCGGCGGGAGATGCCGCGGTGCCGGTCGCTCACATCGAGGCGGGGCTCCGAAGCGGCGACCTGTCCATGCCCGAGGAGCGCGCGCGCATCGAGGTCGACCGCGTCTCGTGGCTTCTCTTCTGTCCGGATTACCGCTCGCGGGAGACGCTCGAGGTGGAGGGCGCCCTCGGCCGGATCCACGTCGTCGGCGACGTCATGGCCGACGCCGCACGACGCTTCGCGCCGATCGCGCGCGAGCGCTTTCCCGTCCCTCACGAACCGCGGAGCTACGTCGTCGCAACGGTGCACCGGGAGGCGAACGTCTTCCAGCCCCGGCTCGGCCGGATCGTCGACGGGCTCAACCGACTCGAGGAGCCAATCGTCTTCCCGGCCCATCCCCGGACACGCGCGCAGATCGCGCAGGAGCGGCTCGAGCTGGGACCGCACGTGCGCGTCGTCGACCCGCTCGGCTACCTCCCGCTCGCGTCGCTCGCGTCGAGCGCGCGGGTGATCGTGACCGACTCGGGTGGGCTCCAGAAGGAGGCGTACTGGTACGGCGTGCCCTGCGTCACGCTCCGCCCCTCGACCGAGTGGGTGGACACCGTGCTGAACGGCGGCAACGTGCTCGTGGACGACGACCCGGAAGCGCTCGTCGAGGCAGTCGCAAAGGCGAAGATGCCCGCCCGCGCGCCCGTCCTGTACGGCGACGGCCACGCCTCCGAGCGGATCGCACAGGTGCTGTCGAGCCTCGGTGGGGTATCTCGCGGGTGACCGGGGAGGGGTGGGAGCGAGCATGTCGCGGGGAGCGCCCGCCCCACGTATGGCCCGATGCGTGCACGGGCGATCATCGCGACAGGCGACGCTCTCCAGCCCCCATCCGGGCGCTGGAGAGAGTCCCCACCGAGGCTCTGGCTACGATGCCCGGCCGATGAAGCGCGATGTCGCCATCGTGGGCGCCGGGTACGTCGGCGTGCCGCTCGCCCGGGTGTTCGCAGAGGCGGGGATGAGCGTCGTCCTGGTCGACGTCGACCCGGGGCGCGTCGAGAGCCTGAACCGGGGATCCAGCTACGTCGAGGACGTCCCCTCCGAGGTGCTGGGCCCGCTCGTCACCGACGGTCGCGTCACGGCGACCACGGACTACGACGCGCTCCGCGAGGCCGACGCGATCCTCGTCGCGCTGCCGACGCCCCTGTCGCGCCAGCGGGAGCCGGACCTGACGATCCTCGTCTCCGCGGCGGCGGAGATCGGGAAGCGGCTTCGGCGCGGCCACCTCGTCGTCCTCGAGTCCACGACCTACCCGGGCACGACACGCGAGCAGGTGCTCCCGCTCCTCGAGCAGGGAAGCGGGCTCGTCGGCGGGCGCGACTTCCACCTCGCGTTCTCGCCCGAGCGCGTCGATCCCGGGCGTGAGGACTGGACGACGAAGAACGTGCCGAAGGTCGTCGGCGGGATCGACGAGGCGTCGACCGACGCAGCAGCTGCGCTCTACGGAGCCGCGATCGACGTCGTCCATCGCGTCTCCTCGCCGGAGGCGGCAGAGCTCACGAAGCTGCTGGAGAACATCTTCCGCTCGGTCAACATCGCCCTCGTGAACGAGCTGGCACAGCTCTGCGACCGGATGAACATCGACGTCTGGGAGGTCGTGGACGCTGCCGCGACGAAGCCGTTCGGCTTCATGTCGTTCCAGCCCGGACCGGGCCTCGGTGGGCACTGCATCCCGATCGACCCCTTCTACCTCACGTGGAAGGCGCGGGAGTTCGGCTTCTACACGGAGTTCATCGAGCTGGCCGGGAAGGTGAACGAGTCGATGCCCTACTTCTGCCGATCCGTCGTCTCGCAGGCGCTGAACCACTCTCTCCAACGCTCGCTCAAGGGGTCGCGGATCCTCGTCCTCGGTGTCGCCTACAAGCCGGACATCGCGGACATGCGCGAGTCGCCGGCCGTGAAGCTCATCGCGCTGCTCGAGAACGCCGGTGCGGACGTCGCGTACCACGACCCGCACGTCCCCTCGTTCGAAGAGAACGGCGTCACCATGACGTCCACGCCGCTCGAGCCCGGCGCCTACGACTGCGTCGTCATCGTGACGAACCACTCGTCGATCGACTACGACCGGCTCGTCGAGGACGCCGGGCTCGTCGTCGACCTGCGCAACGCCACCGGAGCGAACGGCGCGCGGTCGGACAAGGTCTGGAAGCTGTGACCCGGGTCGGGCAGGCCGGCCTCGGGAACTGGGGGAAGAACCTCGCCCGGAACTTCGCCGAGCTCGCCGAGCTCACCTGGGTCTGCGATGCGGAGGAGGACAAGCGCGAGGAGGTCGCCGTGCGCTACCCGCAGGCCCGGTTCACGACCGACGTCGCGGAGATGCTCGCCGACCCCGAGCTCGAGGCCGTCGTGATCGCGACACCCGTCCCGACGCACTACGGGCTCGCCAAGGCGGCGCTCGAAGCCGGCAAGCACGTGTTCGTCGAGAAGCCTCCCGCGATGACGGAGAGCGAGATGGACGAGCTCGTCTCCCTGGCGGACGAGCGCGGGCTCGTGCTCATGCCCGGCCACCTGCTGCTCTACCACCCGGGTGTCCAGCGCGTGAAGCAGCTCGTGGACGAGGGTGCGCTCGGCGAGGTCCTGTGCGTGTACGGGAACCGGCAGAACCTCGGGGTGATCCGGCCCTATGAGAACGCGCTCTGGTCGCTCGGCGTCCACGACCTCTCCGTGATCCTGTACCTGCTCGACGAGGACCCGGTCGACGCGATCGCACTCGGCCGCGACTTCCTGCAACCGGGTGTCGAGGACGTCGTGTTCTGCTACCTCCGCTTCCCATCGGGGAAGATCGCCCACATGCACCTCTCCTGGCTCGACCCGCACAAGATGCGCCGGATGACCGTCGTCGGCACCGAGAAGATGGTCGTGTTCGACGACATGGAGCTCGAGCGGAAGGTGACGGTGTACGAGAAGGCGCCGTGGAGGCCCTCGGACCGCTACGGCGAGTGGCAGACCCGCACGGGGGACATCTCGAGCCCGCGGATCCCGAGCGACGAGCCGCTCAAGCTCGAGTGCGAGCACTTCCTCGGCCTGCTCGCGGGAGAGGGCGACCGGCGCAAGGTGGCGCAGGACGGCAAGCGCGTCGTTCGTGCGCTCGAGATGCTGACGATTTCGCTCCGTGGCAACTGAGGTCCACCCGTCGGCGATCGTCTACCCGGGCACGGTGCTCGGAGACGGCGTCAAGGTGCTCGAGAACGCCGTCGTCGGCAAGCAGCCGTCCCTCTCACCGCGCTCGACGGCAAGGCGCGAGCCACTCCCTCCGACCGAGATCGGCGACGGCACGGTCGTCTCCACCGGGGCGATCGTCTTCGCGGGCTCGCACATCGGAGCCCGGGTCGTCCTCGGTGACCAGTCGTGCGTCCGCGAGCGAGTGACCGTCGGTGACGATGTCGTGCTCGGGCGCGGATCCCTGATCGAGAACGACACGACCATCGGCGCCATGACGAGGATCCAGGCGCAGGCCTACATCACTGCCTACTCGACGCTCGAGGAGCACGTGTTCATCGCCCCCTGCGTCGTGACGACGAACGACAACTTCATGGGTCGCACGGAGAGGCGGCACGAGCTGATGAAGGGGCCGACGATCCGGCGGGCAGCGCGGATCGGCGGAGGCGCGATCCTCTGCCCGGGGGTGGAGATCGGCGAGGAGGCCTTCGTCGGCGCGGGCGCGGTGGTGGTCAAGGACGTCCCGCCGCGAGCCGTCGTCGTCGGCAACCCGGCGCGCGTGCTCCGCAACGTGCCCGAGGACGAGCTGCTCTAAGAGCTCGTTTCGGAATGACGCTTCGTCGACGGGGCGCGCTGGGAGGGTGCGATGCAAGGACGCAGGGAGCCCCGATACGAGACGTATCGGGGCGACCGAGG
>JAWOIV010000128.1:0-10893 GCA_046484465.1 Gaiellaceae bacterium | reverse complement strand
AGAGCGCCGCCGGCCCGCGCTGCACGCCGGCGGCGCGGTAGATGCCGTATGCGCGATTCAGGAACGGCACCTTCCGACCACGGAAGTTGAATCCTTCGCGGAGCCTGGCGTACGGGACGTCGGCTCCCCATTTCGCCTGGAGCACGTCGAGCGCCGCGAAGCACGCGCTCCTGACGTCGTCGTCACGCACGCGCGGATTCTCGATGCTCGTCGTCGCGCCGACAAGTGCGGCAGAGGAGCAAAGCCCCACCCATGCGCAGGCGGAAGACAGCAGGGCGGGCAGGTCGTCCGACGTCGTAGGGTTGGTCGATGGAGTCGGAGGCGCTCGCCGTCCATCGCGCGCTCGTGTCCACGACGGCGCGGCTGTACGCGGAGATCGAGGGCGCTCGCTTCGAGCCGCGGTCGGACCTCATCGTCGCCGTCTGCCCCGGGCTCTCGGCGCCTCCGTTCAACGGGCCGTGGGTGGTCGAGGACTCGCCGGACGCCGTCGCGGCGCTGCCGGCAGCCGTCGCGGAGGTCGAAGCGGCAGGGGAGCGCGCGTGGGTGCTGACCCGGTCGGCTCACACGCGGACGAGGGCCGCCGTACGTCGCCTCGGGCTGACGCACGAAGAGCGGCTCCCGGCACTGGTGGCGCATCCCGAGGAGCTGGCCGAGACAGCCGGCTCCGCGCTCGAGATCGCCCCGATCGCACGTCACGAGATCGACGAGACGCTGGACGTGCTCGTCGTCGCGTTCGACGAGCCGCGGGAGTTGTTCGCGTGCGTCACTTCCGCCGCGCGGAGGCTCTCCGGAACCCGCTGGTACGTCGGGCGCAGCGGCGGCAGGGTCGTCTCCACGGCGCTCGGGATGACAGGGGACGCGGCCGTCGGGATCTTCAACGTCGCGACGCTGCCCGAGCACAGGGGCCACGGATACGGTGCTGCGCTGACGGCGCGCGCCGCCGCCGACGGCTTCGCGGGCGGCGCCGAGCTCGCGTACCTCCAGTCGAGCTCGATCGGCCACTCGGTCTATCGACGGCTCGGATTCCGCGACGTCGAGGAGTACGTTCTCCTGACCCGGCCGCAGCCCGCGTGACGGGTCGCTGCGTTTGGAAGGCGCGGGTGCCTGCGCGCAAGCGTCCGGGTGATGCTCGCTTCGCGAATGGGCGTCATGATCTGCGGATGGCCGTGGGGCGCGCCGAGCGGTTCGAGGAGCGGAAGCCCCGCGTCGCCCTCGTCTTCGGGGACGACGCCGAGACGATGCGCCTGGTCTCCCGCGTCTTCGAGCTCATGGAGATGGCCTGGCACGACTGCTACGCGGAGGTCACGCCCCCGGAGAACGTGGTGGACGACGTTCTTCTCTGCTCGGGAGGGACGCTCCGCGGCCTGATCGACGCCGCTCACCTGGCCGTTGTCGATCGGCGGGACCTTTCCGTGTGGGCATCTGGCATTCGCGCCCGCGCGGGGGCAGGCCCAGAGTAGTCAGCTGCACGATGGACGCCTCGCACCGCCTGAAAGCTGTTGGGCTGCGAATTCGACGTGTCGCTTCCCAGTAGGAGAGCCGCGTCTCCGCGGCTCTCCGGTCCCTCGTATCTGCCGCGCTCGGCTCAGCTGCAGCCCGTGTTGGTCCCGCAGTCGCGGCAGGTGTAACAGCTGCCCGTCCGCACCATGCGGCCGCCGCAGCGGGAGCACTCGATCGCGTCCTCCCACTGGTTGAAGAGGGCGGTCTGGCCCGGTGCGGCGACGCCCACGCCCATCGTCTCGGCCGCCGATGCGTGATCGCCCGCCTCCGTGTAGGCAGCGGCGAGCCGCGCCTTCACCTCGGGTGTGAGGATCCCGGCCTCCTCCTGCTGCTCGGAGGACAGGAACTTCTTGCCCATCCAGCGGAAGATGTAGTCGACGATCGACTTCGCCACGCGGATGTCCGCGTCGTTCGTCATCCCCGAGGGCTCGAAGCGCATGTGGCTGAACTTCGAGACGTAGACCTCGAGCGGCACGCCGTACTGCAGCCCGAGCGAGACGGAGATCATGAACGAGTTCATGAGGCCGGCGAGGGTCGTGCCCTCCTTCGCGATGTCCACGAAGATGTCGCCGGGCGTGCCGTCGTCGAAGAGGCCGACGTGGATGTAGCCCTCGTACTCGCCGACCTTGAACTTGCGGCCGACCTCGACGCGGTCGTCCGGGAGTCGCCGCCGCTTCGGGAGCGGAGCGACGACGCCGGCGACGGGGGCGAGCGTCGTCGCGCCCGCGTCGGCCTTGCCGGAGAGAGGCTGCGCGACCTTGCAGTTGTCGCGGTAGATCGCGATCGCCTTGACACCGAGCTGCCAGGACTCGACGAAGAGCTGCGAGATCTCCTCGACCGTGACCTGCTCGGGCAGGTTGACCGTCTTCGAGATGGCGCCGGAGATGAACGGCTGGACTGCGCCCATCATCTTCACGTGGCCCATGTAGTGGATCGCGCGGTCGCCGATCGCGCAGTCGAAGACCGGGAAGTGCTCCGGCTTGACGTGCGGCGCGCCGACGATCGTGTTCCGCTCGTCGATGAAGGCGACGATCTCCTCGCCCTCGTTCGGCGCGTAGCCGAGCTTCTCGAGCGCCATCGGCACGGTGCGGTTGACGATGGTGATCTCGCCGCCGCCGACGAGCTTCTTCGACTTCACGAGCGAGAAGTCGGGCTCCACGCCGGTCGTGTCGCAGTCCATCATGAAGCTGATCGTCCCGGTGGGCGCGAGGACGGTGGCCTGTGCGTTGCGCCAGCCGGAGACCTCGCCGAGCTCGAGCGCCTCGTCCCAGGAACGGCGGGCGGCGGTCAGCAGGTCGTCCGGCACCGTGCTCGTATGGTCGATGTTCCCGACCGCCGCGCGGTGCTTGGCGATGACGCCGGTCATGGCGGCCGCATTCGGCTGGTAGCCGGCGAACGGACCCATCCGTCTCGCGACCTCGGCCGACTTGCGGTATGCGCGCCCGGTCATGAGCGCGGTGATCGCGGCCGCGTAGGCGCGGCCCTCGTCGGAGTCGTAGGGGAGGCCGCGCGCCATGAGGAGCGCGCCCAGGTTCGCGTAGCCGAGGCCGAGCTGCCGGTACGCCTTCGCGTTGCGCTCGATCTCGGGCGTCGGGTACGAGGAGTAGCCGACCGCGATCTCCTGCGCGAGGAAGACGACGTCGACGGCGTGCTCGAGGGCCTCGACATCGAGCTCGCCATCCTCGCGGCGGAACTTGAGGAGGTTGAGCGACGCGAGGTTGCACGCCGAGTCGTCGATCGACATGTACTCACTGCACGGGTTCGACGCGTTGATGCGCGCCGTGTTCGGGAGCGTGTGCCAGGTGTTGATCGTCGTGTCGTACTGGAGGCCGGGGTCGGCGCACTCCCAAGCGGCCTCGGCCATCTGACGCAGGAGGTCACGGGCGTCCTTGGTCTCGACCACGGAGCCGTCGGTGCGCGCGGTCAGGTTCCACTCCTTGCCCTCGACGACGGCCTCCATGAAGGCGTCCGTGAGGCGGACGGAGTTGTTGGCGTTCTGGTACTGGATCGACGCCCAGTCCGGTGAGTCGAGCGACATGTCGTAGCCCGCTGCCTCGAGGACACGCGCCTTCCGCTCCTCGCGCGCCTTGCACCAGATGAACTCCTCGACGTCCGGGTGGTCGATGTCGAGGACGACCATCTTCGCCGCGCGTCGCGTCTTGCCGCCGGACTTGATCGTCCCGGCCGACGCGTCGGCGCCGCGCATGAAGGAGACGGGCCCGGACGCGTAGCCGCCCTTCGAGAGCTGCTCCTTCGAGGAGCGGAGCCGGCTCAGGTTGACACCGGAGCCCGAACCGCCGCGGAAGACGATCCCCTCGCGGCGGATCCAGTCGAGGATCGACTCCATCGAGTCCTCGATCGAGAGGATGAAGCACGCTGAGCACTGCGGCTTCGCCTCGAAGCCGACGTTGAACCAGACCGGTGAGTTGAACGACGCGTACTGGTTGACGAGGATCGCCTTGAGCTCGGCCTCGAAGGTGTCGGCCTCTTCGTCGGTGCCGAAGTAGCCGCCCTCGCGGCCCCAGCCGCCGATCGTGTCGACGACGCGGCCGATCATCTGCTTGACGGAGCTCTCGCGCTCGGGGGAGGCCATGCGGCCGCGGAAGTACTTCTGCGCGACGATGTTCGTGGCCGTCTGCGACCAGAACTTCGGGAACTCGACGTCGCGCTGCTCGAACGCGGGGCCGTCCTTGCCCGGGATGTGAGCGTGGCGAAGCTCCCACTCGATCTCCTCGAACGGATCGCGGCCGGCGACGGTGAAGTAGCGCCCGGGGGCGACCGCCGCCTCCTGGTTGACGGCCTCGTTCACGATCTCGTCGATCCCCTCGTTGACCTGGGTCGCGCCCTCTGCCTGCTTCACGGTTGCCATCGTTTCCTCCCGAGCCGAGTCCGACATCACGTCCTCCCGCCCCGAGTGTCGACGAGCGTCATTCGAGCGGACCTGGCAGCGTAGGGAGCCTGTACGACGGAGGAATTTCCTGCGATTTGCAGGGAGTTCTTACGAGGTCTCACCGCGGACAGTCTATCAATCCGGCGGCAGAGGCCGCCCGCCGGAGGCTAGAGCAGTGCGTCGTCGCCGTGCTCGTCGCCGTCGATCCCCTGCCGGCGCCGGGACGCATAGCCGAGGCCGCCTGCGGCCAGCAGCGCGACCGACATGCCGCCGAGGACGAGCAGCGGAACGGGCACCGAGGTGGAGGCCGACGTGTCGACGTCGGGCAGCACTTCGGGGCCCGTGGTCGTCTCTCCGCCGTTCGAGCCGCCGTTGCCGTTCTTTCCGCCGGAGCCGCCCGTCTTGCAGTCGTCCGGGGAGCCGTCGAGCGACGGGTCACAGCCCCCCTGGGCCACGTTCCCCCTGAGCGCCTGCGCGAGCGCCCGCGAGATCACCTGCTCCGCGTCGGCGTACGGGAGGAGGTCCTTCGGGATCAGGTCGATCGCGTCCTCGTAGCAGTGGAGCGGGTAGATGCGGTCGATCCGCCCGTTGTCGTACCAGTCCTCGAGCACCTTCTTCCCGCACGCGCTGCTGGCCATCGCCGGGGCGGCGAGGGCAAGCGCGGCAGCCACGCCGACGAGCAGTGTCAGCATGGCGCCGAGAACGGTCTTGGACATGGTTCGCGTCACTATCACGGAGAGTCGGCCCGGGTCGGTGCGGGGAGTCTGCGACCCCGACGTGATCCGAACGTGAGTGGAAGGTAAACGATCTGTTAGACGGAACGGACTCGATCCCTCTCGCAGAGGGCTCCGCCGAGGGCCGATGGTAGCGTGCGGCGCCATGGATCAGGCGCCGGAGCCGTCCGTCCGGGCGCTCGGCACCGGCGTGCTCCTCCTCGTCGCGCTCGTCGGGGGCGCGCTGGCCGTTGCCGTCTTCGCGGGCGACGCGTCGGGCACCAGAGGGATCCTTCCCGTCGGCGGCCTCGCGGTGGCGCTCCTGACCGCGTCGCTCGTCGCGGTCGGTCTCGGCCGTCTGCCCGCTCCGCGCCCGGGGCACGCCGGCACCGCGCTCGTCGCGAGCCTCCTCGCGCTCGTTGCGTGGACCGGCGTGACGTTGACCTGGTCGATCGCCGCCGATCGGAGCTGGGACGCGCTCAACAAGGGCCTGGCCTACGCGGCGTTCCTGGGCCTGGGGCTCGTCCTCGCAGCGGCGGCGGGGCGGCTCGCGGCGCGCGCCGGCGCCGCGCTGCTCTCCATCGTCATAGGCGCCGCCCTCACCTGGGCGATCCTGACGAAGGCTGTCCCTTCGCTCGACGAGGACGGCGGGCGCATCGCGCGGTTGAGCGAGCCCGTCGAGTACTGGAACGCCCTCGCGCTCCTCGCCGACGTGGCTCTCGCTCTCGGCCTCTGGCTCGGAGCTGCGGCTCCGCGGACACGGGTGCGCGTCGCGGGCGCGCTCCTCGTCTACCTGGCGTCGCTCTCGATTGCGCTCACGCTGTCGCGTGTCGGGCTCGTCGCAGGAGTCGCGGTAGTGATCTTCGCGGTCGCCCTCGCCGAGCGGCGAGCCGAGAGCGCGCTCCTCTTCGGGGTGTCCGCGCTTCCCGCCGTCCTCGTCAGCGCCTGGGCGTTCACGCGACCGGCTCTCGTGGACGACGGGCTCGACGTCGCCAGTCGCGAGTCGGACGGGGCGTTGCTCGGGCTCTTCGTCGTGATCGGGGCGGTGGTCGTGACCGGCGGTGTAGTGCTCCTGTCGCGGCGAGCGCTCGGAGAGCGCGCACGCGAGCGGGTCGAGCGGGTGCTCGTCGTTCTCGCCATCCTCTCCGGGATCGCCGGAGCCGCGGTGGTCGGGGTCGCGATCGTGTCCGCCGCGACGTCGGAGGAGTCGTGCGCCGAGGTCACGAACGATCCGGGACGGCTCGGCTCAGCCGACCTCAACAGCAGGCTCTGTTGGTGGGGCGAGGCCTGGGACGTCTTCGTCCAGAACGCTCCGGGCGGCGCGGGAGCGGGCACCTTCGAGGTCGCCCGGAAACGCCACCGGGCGGATGCTCGCAACGTCACGCAGCCGCACAGCGTCCCGCTCCAGCACCTCGCCGGGGGCGGGCTCGTGGCGCTGGGCCTCTGGTGGCTCCTGGTGGGCGCGGCCGTTGCGACTTCGGCGTGCGCCCTGAGGCGCCTCTCCGGCGCAGAGCGTTCGGCGGCGGTCGCTCTCGCGGCGGCGCCCCTCGCGTACGGCATCCACTCGCTGGTCGACTTCGACTGGGACTTCCTCGCGGTCACCGCGCCGACGGTAACCGCGCTCGGCGTGCTTGCTGCCTCGGGGCGCGCCCCCGTCGAGGCGCGCCGCCGACCGCTGCTCGCCGTCGGCGCCGTGCTCGTGGCGATCGTCGTTCTCTTCTCGCTCACGTCGCCGCAGATCGCGGATCGAGCGGTCCGGGGCTCGACGGATGCGCTCGTTCGCGGTGACCTCGCGCGGGCCGAGGACGACGCGCTCCGGGCACGGACGTGGAATCCCCTCTCGATCGCGTCCCTCGTCGCGCTGGCCCAGGTCGAGGAGGCTCGCGGAGACCGGGAGGCCGCCGAGCGCCGCTATATCGAGGCCGTCGAGCTCCAGCCCGAGAATCCGGAGGCGTGGTACGCGCTCGGGCTGTTCGAGCTCGAGGCCATGCGCCGGCCCTGCGCTGCCTATCGGTTCCTGAACGAGGCGTACACGCTCGACCCGGCGGGGAGGCAGTGGACGCCCGGCGGGCCGCTCGATCAGGCACGCGACGCAGTCGACGCCGGCGCCTGCGGCTGACACGGCGCCGCGGGGGTCTCCGGTCGGGTGGGCTCACCCGCCGTGCGTGAGCTGTGCGTTCCCGTCACGGAGCGTTGACGGTCTCGCGCCGCCCCCGCCCAAGTTACAACGTGTAACGAGCGCATCCTCACCGACCTCAGAACGGCTCTGCGACCAGCATCGAGCTTCTCCGCGTCAGCGCTTTCTCCAAGTTGCAAGTTGTAACTTGGAGTCCCTCGAGGCCTGTCTCGTCCTCCGCGATTCGGGGACGCCGGGTCGGCGAGTAGTGGCGGCGAGTAGTGGCGGCGAGGGCCGCAGGCGCGGCGTCAGGACCCGAGGATGAAAAGGACGTGGGCCTTGCCAAGCGCTCCCGCGCGCATCCCATCGAGCGGCCCGACCATCTTCACGCCGAGGTCCCGCCCGAGCCGCTGCCCTTCGCCCGCGTACCCGGGGCGGTACATGACGAGGCTCTGGCGGTAGTCGGACCGCTGCGCGTTCCCGACGCCGCCGATCGGATAGCCGCGGCTCCGCACCCGCGTGGCGGCGGCGGACGCGGCGCCGCTTCTGCCGTTGCCGTTCAGCACGAGCACGACCGTCTTCGCGCGGGGGCGCTTCGCCACAGGTGTGGGCGCCACCTTCGGCTTCACTGCCGCGGGCCGGGCGGTGGTGGCGGCCGGGGTGGCGACCACGCTCTCGTGGGCCGCGAGCTGGATCCGGTCGGACACGGCTCTCACGAGCGCGCCCCCTCCGATCACGAGGAGCAGGAGGAGCTCTGCGACGGCGATGGCTCCCGCGATGTACGCCGCGGTGCGCCACGGGCGAACCAGCGTGTCGGGAGCGGTGAGCGGATGGTCCACGGGCGACTCGATTCGCCCGGGAGGCGGCTATTCCTGCAACGCGCGGCGGCGGGATCGTCGGCGCCGGCACCGCGCTGCCTGGCTCACGACCCGCGAATCGTCTCCCAGGTCGCCTGCAGGCCGTCGTCGAGCTCGACCATCGCGCGGAAGCGAAGCTCGTCGGCCGCGAGCGTCGGGTCGAGCACGCTTCGCTGGAGCTCGCCGAGCCGCGCGGGAGCGGGCTCCGCCTCGATCGCCGACCCGGCGACGCGTCGGCAGCGCTCGTAGAGGTCGACGACCGACGTCTCCTGCCCCGTGCCGACGTTGAACACGCCGCCCTCCTGGCCGATCGCTGACAGGGTCGCCCGGGCCACATCGCCCACGTAGACGTAGTCGCGCGTCTGCTGCCCGTCGCCGAAGATCCTCGCCTGCTCGCCGCGGGCGAGTGCGCCCAGGAAGATGGCGACGACACCCGCCTCGCCGTGAGGATCCTGCCGCGGCCCGTACACGTTCCCGAAGCGGAGCGAGACGTGCATCGTCCCGTAGAGCCGGTTGTACATCCGGAGGTACTCCTCGGCCGCGAGCTTGGCGGCGCCGTAGGGCGAGAGCGGTTCGAGAGGTGAGCTCTCGGGTGCCGGTGACTCGCACTCGCCGTAGATCGCGCCGCCCGTGGAGCTGAACACGACCTGCGCTCCGTGCGCGCGGGCCGCTTCGAGGACACGCACCGTTCCGAGCACGTTGACGTCGGCGTCGTACACGGGGCGCTCGACTGACACGCGCACGTCTGCCTGCGCGGCGAGGTGAAGCACCGCCTCCGGCCGCACCTCTGCGAAGAGGTCGTCGAGCGGCTCCCGGATGTCCTGCACCCGCAGGTCGGCTCGCCCGGAGACGTTCTCGCGCTTGCCGGTGGCGAGCGAGTCGACGACGACGACCTCGTCCTCGCGCGCGACGAGCGCGTCGACGACGTGCGACCCGATGAACCCTGCTCCACCCGTGACGACGACGCGCACGTGCCGCATCCTACGGACGACGGCGACGCCCGTAGGATGGGCGCCGATGTTCGTGACCTTCGAGGGGCTCGACGGATCGGGCAAGACGACGCAGTCCGAGCGCCTTCGCGCCCGTCTCGAAGCCGACGGCGTCGAGGTCGTCATGACGAGAGAGCCGGGCGGGACGGAGCTCGGCGAGCGAATCCGGGAGCTGCTCCTCCACGGCGGTCACGTCGCCTCCTGGGCAGAGGCCTTGCTGTACGCAGCCTCGCGCGCGCAGCTCGTCGAAGAGGTGATCGCGCCGGCGCTCGAGCGGGGAGCGACGGTCGTCTGCGATCGCTACGTCGACTCGTCGGTCGCGTACCAGGGGGTCGGCCGCGAGCTCGGGCTCGACCGCGTCCTCGACCTCAACCTCGCGGCGGTGGGGCAGCTCATCCCGGATCGCACCTTTCTCCTCCTGCTCGAGCCCGGCGACGTCCCGTCGAGGCTCACCGGGGAGCACGACCGGCTCGAGCGGGAGGGAGAAGCTTTCCGGCGTCGGGTCGATGCCGGTTACCGCGAGCTGGCGGAGCGATACCCGGAGCGGATCGTCGTCCTCGACGCGTCACGGCCGGCCGACGAGCTCGCGGAGGAGGTGTATGGAACGCTTCGCCGCGATTCCTGAGCAGCCCGAGGCGAAGCGCCTGCTCACCGCTGCGCTCGACGATGCGCCGGCACACGCCTACCTCTTCCACGGCCCTCCCGGCGTGGGGAAGACGACGACGGCGCTTGCGTTCGCCGCCGCGCTCCTGCGCGAAGAGCGGCGGGTGCTCTCTCGGGCGCATCCCGATCTCTACGTGCTCGAGCCGCTCGGCGAGATGATCCGCATCGACGACGTCCGCGCCCTGCGCCACGACCTGCACATGCGCCCGTTCGAGAGTGACCGTCGCGTCTACCTCGTGCTCGACGCCGAGCGGATGAACGAGGACGCGGCCGACGCGTTGCTCAAGGACCTCGAGGAGCCGCCGTCGTACGCCGTCATCGTCCTCGTCGCGAGCGAGGTCGGGCCGCTGCCGCCGACGATCCTCTCCCGCTGCCAGCTCATCCCGTTCCGGCGGCTGTCCGAGCGCGCCGTCCGCGCGTGGATCGCCGCCGAGGCACCCGGGCGGAGCGAGGGCGAGGTGCTCGCGCTCGCCCGCGCGGCGTCCGGGCGGCTCGATCGTGCCAGGCGTCTCCTCGACCCCGCTGCAGCCGAGCGGCGTGGGTCGTTGATCTCGACCGCGCGCGCCGTCTACCTCGATCCCGAGTTCGCGCCCGGCGAGGCGGCGATGGCGCTGCTCGCCTCCGCTACCGAGCAAGGCCAGGAGGCGAAGGAGCGGGAGCTCGCGCTCGTCGAGGGCCTCGACCTCCCCACTCGCGAGGCGGATCAGCGGGTGCGCCGCGCACAGCGCGGCGCCGAGCGCGAGGAGCAGCTCGCGGCGCTCGAGAGGCTCGAGGCCTGGTATCGAGACCTCGTGGTCGTCCAGGCCGGCGCGCCGCAAGCAGCGGTTCACTCCGATCGGCTCGCCGACCTCGAGGCGGACGTGGGCCTCGACGTCGGCGAGGGCCCGGCGGCCGCCGCCGAGCTCGTGCGCGAGACGTGGCGCGTGTACGAGGAATTCAACCTCAGCCCTCCGCTCGCGTTCGAGGCGCTGTTCGTCCGGCTTCGCAGGCAGTTCCCGCGGGTCGAGCAGAGGGCTGCTGCAGGCGCGTAGCGCGCCTTCCCGTGTGTGGAGTGAGGCCGGCCGGGGCGGCGCTACACTGCCTCGGCCCCGCCGACGTAGCTCAGCTGGTAGAGCACTTCACTCGTAATGAAGGGGTCCCCGGTTCGAGTCCGGGCGTCGGCTTC
>JAWOIV010000042.1:0-14211 GCA_046484465.1 Gaiellaceae bacterium | reverse complement strand
GTCCAGGGTGTCGGTGACCACCGACGGTGCCCAGTAGCCGAACAGGTCCATCCACTGGTCGGTCAGCGCCGTCAACCGCGGGTAGAACGCCGTCTCCTTGCTCATTGGCCCTCCTTCTGGTCACGAGGTCGATCCGCATCCGACACGCTCGTACCCGGCGCCTCCGGTGCCCCCCCGGCAGGGACGGCCACCAGGTCGAGCCACTCCAGCACGAGCTCGGAGATCTCGCGGAGCTCGATCTCCCCCTGGTGCCCCGACGTCCTGATCGCGTCCTCGTACATTGTCACGTCCTTCGGGCAGGCGGTCACGAAGTAGTCGATCCCGCCGAGGGCGACGGCCTCGTGGATCCGGCTCTCGTTGGGGCGCGGAGCGTCGCCCTGCTTCAGCTCCTCCATCCAGATGCGCCCGCCGCCGGCGCCGCAGCAGAAGCTCGAGTCGCGGTTGCGCGGCATCTCCACGAGCTCGCAGCCGATCGCGGCCAGCATCTGCCTGGGCGCGTCGTACACTCCGTTGTAGCGTCCGAGATGGCACGGGTCGTGGTACGTGACGCGATACCCCAGCGGCTGCGCGGAGGCGATCGCACCCGACTCGACGAGCTCGAGCAGGAGCTGCGAGTGATGCACGACCTCCCACGAGCCTCCGAGCGTCGGGTACTCGTTGCGAATGGTGTTGAAGGAGTGGGGGTCCGAGGTGAGGATGCGCTCGAACTCGCAGCTCGAGAGGGTCTCGATGTTGCTCTCGGCGAGGTCGGTGAAGAGCCACTCCTCGCCCACCCTGCGAACGTCGTTGCCCGCATTGCGCTCCGCTTCGTAGAGCACGCCGAAATCCACCCCCGCGTGGTGGAGCGTACGGGCGAGCGCCTTGGACACCCGCTGGTTGCGCGGGTCGAGCGAGGCGTAGTCGCCGACGAACCAGAGCAGCTCGACGGGCTCCTTGCGGGCGTCCTTCACCTCGAACTCCAGCTCCTTCACCCAGCGACCTCGCTTTCGCTTCGGCTCCCCGAACGAGTTGCCCGACTCGTGGATCGCCTCCAGGGTGGACTGCAGGAGCGGATCCATCTCACCGCGGTCGACCAGGCGGCGGCGCAGCTGGTTGATGATCGGCACGTGCTCGATGCCCACGGGGCAGATCTCGACGCAGGCCATGCACTGCATGCACGACCAGAGGGCTTCGGGCCGTACCGGATCGGGAGCTATCGTGGCGCCCGCGAGAGCGAGTGGCGGCACATGCAGCACGTTCCGAATGCCGAGCGCGCCCTCGGCGTGCTCACGCAGGTCGAGGATCAGGTCGCGCGGCGACAGCGGGTATCCGGTCGCGGCCGCCGGGCACGCGTCGGTGCACTTGCCGCACTTCGTGCACGCGTCGAGCTGGAGCAGGTGTGTGGGCGAGAGGTCGAGAATGCGGCCGTAGCCGACCTCGTCCGCGCTCGCATCCGCCGGCAGCGGCTCGAGGCGCCTGCCGGCTGCGTCGTTCCGCGTGGCCACGCTCGCGGGCCCCGTGAGCATGTGCACCGCCTTCGTGAACGGGATGGCGGACACGAACGCGAGCGCAGCGATCCCGTGTACCCACCACTGCGCAAAGCGGGCATCGCCTGCTGCATCCGGCGACATCCCCAGCTCGATCAGGCCCTGGCCCATGAGCCACCCGAGTGGCGCCCACTTCTCGAACGAGGGGTTGGTTTCCGCGATGCGGAACGCCTCGAGCAGGAAGCCCGTGGCGCCGACGAACGCGAGCGTGAGGAGGAACACCCAGTCGCCGATCACATAGCGCTCGCGCCCGGCAGCGCTGCCGTCGCGGTCGGGACGCCCGTAGTCGAGCCGACGTGGGCGAACAACGCCGCGGACGACCCCGAGGATCACGAGACCCGCGAGGAGCAGTGCTCCGAACACGTCGAGGAAGAGGGAGTAGCCCAGATAGAACCAGCCCTCCCAGAAGGTCCATCCGAACACGGGCTCGGTGATGCGCTCCTCGAAGGCGATGATCGCCGTTCCGATGAAGAGGACAACGAAGCCGTAGAAGACGAAGGCGTGCGCGAGGCCGACGACGCCCACGCGTCGCTTGATCCACGCATGCGTGAGCACGATCCACCCCGCCCTGACGATCCGCTGAGCCGGCCGGTCGAAGCGAACCCCTCCACGGCCGCGCCGGTACTTCCGCACGAGCAGCACGACACCGATCACGAAGATCGCAGTCGAGACGGCCACGAGTGCATACCAGAGGCCGATCTGCCAGCCCGAGAGACCGGCGAACGTCTCGCGGGTCTCCGTCATCTCAGTAGAGGTTCGCGAGCTCCTCGGCGACGTCGAAGAGATCGGCGACAGCGCCGTAGTGGGCGACGCCGAAGATCGACGCCTCCGGGTCCGTGTTGACGGCGATGATCGTCGAACTCGCTTTCATCCCCGCAAGGTGCTGGACGGCACCGGAGATGCCGAGAGCGACGTACACCTTGGGCTTGACGGTCTTGCCCGACTGCCCGACCTGCCGAGAGGCAGGCATCCAGCCGGCATCCACGAGGGGCCTCGAGACCGCGAGCGTCGCCCCCATCTTCGCCGCCAGCTCCTCGAACTGAGGGAGCGCGTCGGCGTCGCCGATGCCCCTACCGATCGCGAGCAGCAGGTCTGCCTGCGTGATGTCCACGTCGCTCGAGGTGGCGACCTCCTCGAACTCCACATGGCTGGCACGCGGCGGGAAGACGGTGACGTCGAGAGCCGAGCGAGCGGCCGAGCCGGTCCCCTCCGCCGGCCCCCACGCCGTCGGGCGGAGAAGCAGGAGCACGGTCTCCGCATCCGGAAACTCAACCTCGGCGTCCACCTTTCCGCCGTAGAAGGAGCGGGTCGCCACGACGGCGTCGCCCTCGAGAGCCACGCCGTGGACGTCGCTCGCGAACCCGAGCCCGTGCCGAACGGCGAGAGCGGGGGCGTACGCCATCGCGTTCACGCTGAACGGCAGCAGGACGACTCGCGGCCGCCTCGCGTCGATGAGCGCTTCCAGCACCTGCAGGTAGGTATCCGCCTCGAACTCGTCGGCACCAGCGGCAACGCTGACGATCTCGTCCACACCTGCGACGTCGACCTCGGCGACGAGCGTTGCCGGGTCGCGTGCGATCACCGCGACCGTGACGGGGCCGAGCGGAGCGCCGGCCGAGACGAGCTCCCGAGTGACCTCACGCACCTGCCCTCGCAGGTGCTCCGCGACGACGAGAACGCTCATGCCACACGCTCCTTCACGATCTCGGCGATGCGGCGGGCGACATCCGCGGGATCCGTGCCGAGCATCTCGGCGCCGTCCCCGCGGTCGGGCGCGAACATCCGCCGGACGCGCGAGGCGGACGGTGCGGCCGGTGCCGTCCGCACCGGGATCTCCACCTGCTCGGCCTGCTTGATCGCACGCAGGTTCGCGTAGCGCGGCTCGTTGATCCCCGTCTGGATCGTCAGCACGGCCGGCAGCTCGACCTCCACGACGTCGATGAGGCCGCCCTCGAGCTCGCGGTGCACCCGCGCGCTCCCCTGTCCCATCTCGACGTCGACCACGACCGCCACGCACGGGAGCCCGAGGAGCTCCGCCAAAGCGGTTCCCGTGGCTGCGTTGACGGAGTCGCTGGACTGGACACCGCAGAGCACGAGGTCGGGGCTCTCGTCTCGCACGACTTCCGCAAGAGCACGAGCGACCCCGACGGGGTCGTGGCCTCCGACGCCCTCCACGCGCACTCCCCGGCCGGCGCCCATGGCGAGGCAGCGCCGGAGCGCTGCCTCGCTCTCCTGCTCTCCACACGTGACGACGACGACCTCTCCGCCGTGGGCGTCGCGCAGCCTGAGCCCCGCCTCCATCGCGTATGCGTCCCACTCGTTGAGCGCGAGGTCGAAGTAGTCGGGGTCGACATCCGTTCCGTCGTCGGTGAACTCGACCTCGTCGCCGAGCACGCGCACCTGCCTGACGCAGACGACCGTCCGCATCTACGCCGTCCCGGCCACGACGGCCTCGCGCCAGGCCCGCTCGTTCGCCACGAACTCCGGGTCGACGACGCGTCGCTCGCGGCGGAAGGGCAGCGGCAGCGACGGATCGGGCGAGTCGATCTCGCGGGCGAGCCGATGCCCCGAGAAGACCGCATCCGCAAGCAGCCGCGGCGCCTCGCAGTCGCCGATGCGATAGAGCGCCTGCACCCCTTCGGCTTCGAGCGCCTCGAGACCGATGTCGTCCTTCAGCGCCCGGAAGAGGCGCTCGTTCGAACACCGCTGGGACACGAGCACGACGCCGTCCGCCTCCCACGTCTGCTCGTGACCGTGCTCGTCGTAGACGTGTGTGGCCACGACCGCTCCCTCGTCGAACCGGCTCGGCAGGTGGTACGTGACGATCTCCACGCCGAGCGAGTGCAGCCGCCGGTGCATGTTCGGTGCCTCGAGCGTGAAGTGCATGTACGGCGCGATGTGCCCCATGGGGGTCATGAGCGTCACCTTCTTGCCCTCGAGCGCCAGCATCTCGGAGATCGAGACGCCCATGAAGTAGCCGTCGTTGTCGAAGACGAGGATCCGATCGCCCTCTAGCTTCTTGCCTTCGCCCATCAGCTGATCGGGCGTCGCCTGCCATGCGAGGCTCGCGTCGGCCCCGGGAATGACGTCGTGCGAGGCGCCGTTCAGGCCGTCGGTCGCCCAGTACGAACCGGTTGCGACGACCACGATCTCCGCCCCGTACTCCGCCACGTCCTTCGCCGACAGCGTGGTGGAGGGAATGAACTCGACGTTCGAGAGCTTGTCGAGCTGGATCTTGCGGTAGTTGACGAGGCGCGCCCACTCGCCGAGGCCGGGAAGCTGCGGGATCCACCGCATCGTGCCACCCATGTCCTCTTCCGCCTCCACGAGGTGAACACGCCGCATGCCCCGCTTGCCGAGCACCAGCGCACACTCCATGCCCGCCGGGCCGGCTCCGACCACGAGGACGTCGTTGTCGGCGTTCTTGGCGACCGCGTACTCCTCGGGATGCCAGCCGCGGCGGTACTCCTCACCCGCGGTCGCGTTCTGCGTGCAGATGAGCGGGGGACCGCCGATCTCCCAGCGGGAGATGCAGACGTTGCAGCCAATGCACTCGCGAATGTCGTCGAGCCGGCCTTCCTCGATCTTCTTCGGGAGGAAGGGGTCGGACGTCGACGGGCGACACGTGGCGATGATGTCGAGCTTGCCCTCGTTGATCGCGTCGGACATCGCGTCGGGATCCGTCCAGCGTCCGACGCCGAGAACGGGCTTCTTCGAGATCGCCTTGACAGCGGCCTGCCAGGGCAACGCGCGTCCCTGCTCGTAGAAGCGCGACGGCGTCGCGTCCTCGCCCCACTCTGCGATGCCCGAGAGGTTGATGTCCCAGACGTCGACGAGATGGTCGACGAGCTCGACGAAGGGCAGGCAGTCGCGCTTGAGCTGCGTGCCGGCGTCGCCCATGAACATGTCAGTCGACATGCGGACAGCGATGGCGCAGTCGTCGCCGACGGCCTCCTTGACCTGTTCGATCGTCTCTCGCCAGAACCGCGCCCGGTTCTCGAAGGACCCGCCGTACTCGTCCGTGCGCTTGTTGTAGAAGGGCGTCAGGAACTGCTGCGGCAGGTACGAGTGGGAGCCGTAGACGTAGACGATGTCGAAGCCCGCGGTGCGCGCGCGCTTCGCGGCCTCGACATAGAGCTGTTGCAGGTGGCGGATGTCGTCCTTGTCCGCCTCGATCGCATACGTGAGGTACTCGAAGTCGGACGGGATCTGCGACGGTGCGCGCGGCACGCAGCGCGTCTCCATGCACGGTGCGTGCGAACCGCCATACCAGAGCTCGGCGGCCGCGAGGCAGTCGTACTCGTGGAGCATGTCGCACATGAGCGACAGGTTCTTGATGTCCTCGTCGTCCCAGAGCCGCGCGGACATGCGGTGCGTGTCGTCCGACTCGGGAGAGATCGAGCAGTACTCGGTGGACACGGCCGCGTAACCGCCCTCCGCCTTGGTTGATCGGAAGTACGCCTGGCTCAGGGGCTTCTCGGAGCCGAAGCCATTGCAGTGAGGGATCTGGTAGAAGCGGTTCTTCATCGTCTTCGGGCCGATCTGGATCGGCTCGAAGAGGATGTCGTGTTTGGGATCTCGCGCCATTCGGTCTTCCCTCCTCAGCGTCTCGGTGTTTCTCGACTCTCGTTAGGCGACACGGCTGGAACTGATGACATTGGCGAGCGCTACATCCGCGGCCTGGTCTTGCCGGGGTCGTAGATCGGCAGCGGTGCGACCGTGGCGGGGGCCAGCCCACCCTCGACGGCGACGTCGACACGCTCACCTTCACGGGCGAGATCGGAGCGGAGCACCGTGAGCCCGATCACGTTCCCGAGCGTGGGGCTCTCGCACGGGCTTGTCAGCGTGCCGACGGGCTCCTCGTCCCTGGTCACGGCCGCACCGTACTCGGGAACCGGCCCGTCGACGACGAGCGTGACGAACCGGTTCGAAGGGCTCGCCCCCTCCGTCTCGAGCGCCGTCTTGCCGCAGAAGTCCGTCTTGTCGAGACGGATCATTGCGTCGAGTCCCATGTCGTAGGGACTCGTCTCGTGCTGGAAGTAGTCGTAGCCGATGAAGATGAGGCCCGACTCGATGCGGATCGTCTCGACCGCCGTGAGCCCGTAGGGCCTCGCGCCCGCGCCGACCACGGCGTCCCAGAGCTGCTCCGCGCCCTCTGGCGCGCAGAAGAGCTCGTAGCCGAGTTCGCCGGAGTACCCCGTCCGGGAGACCATGCAGGGGACGCCGCCTACCTCGATCGGCTCCGGCCAGAAACGGAAGTAGCGCAGGCTCGAGACGTCCGCATTCGTCAGGCCCTGCAAGAGCTCACGCGACCGTGGCCCGTTGATGCCGAGCTGGGGGTAGTCCGACGTCGCCGGCTCGATCTCGAGGTCCATGCCGTCGAGCACGGCCCTGAAGTGGTCGAGGTCCGAGTCGAGCGCCGTGATCACGATGCACCGATCGTCGGCGAGCCGGAAGACCGTTCCGTCGCCGACCATCTTCCCGTCTTCGTCGCAGAATGGTGCGTAGCGCACCTGCCCCGTCTCGAGCCGCTCCATGGCGTTCGTGAACACGTGATTCGCTGCACGCAGCGCGTCGGGCCCACGAAACACCCACTTGCGCAGCGGCGACGCGTCCCAGACGCCGACATCCGTGCGTACCGCACGGTGCTCGGCGATCGGATCCCCGAAGTGGTTCGGCCAGAACCAGCCCTCCCACTCGACGAGATCGCCGCCCATTGCGCGCTGACGCCCATCGAATGCCGTGCGCACCGTTTCCGTCATGGCTCCTCCTTAACCGCTCCTCGCAAGCGGGTCGTTCCTCGCGGATACTTTCTCACGTCTCCGAGTCGCCCGCTATCGCTACCGTCGCTCGGCCGACGGTCGCAGCGAACGAGCAGATCTCTGCCACGCCCGCTGGCTCGGCGACGCCGGTACGCGTACCCCGTAGCCGGTGCTCCTCGTGGGCCTTTACGATGGTTCGGCGAGTACGCCACGATGCCGGGAGGTCGCTTGTCCGAGAAGATGTGGGGCGCCATGCCCTATTGGGGGCTGGGGTACGAGTGGGATCCCGACTGGATCCTGACCGAGCGCCACACCGAGCTGAGGGCGCTGCTCATCGAGCTGTGCGAGAAGGAGATGCGGGCCAACGCGAAGCGCTCGGACGACGAGCTGCTCTTCCCGCGCCGCAACCTGGAGATCCTCGGCGAGCACGGGTTCCTCGGGCTCACCGTCCCCGAGGAGTACGGCGGCCTCGGCGAGAACCACGTCGCATACTCGATGGCATGCGAGACGATCGCGCGCTACGGCTGCGCCTCGACCGCGATGTGCTACGTCATGCACATCAGCGCAGTCATGGCGATCATGCACCGGGCGACCGACGTGCTGATCGACAAGTACATCCGCCCGCTGCGCTCGGGCAGGATCGGAACGCTCTCGTACTCCGACCCGGAGACCGGATCGCACATCTGGTACCCGATCTCGTCCGGGGCCGAGCGCTCCGACGGCGGCTACAAGGTGCGCAAGAAGGCGTCTTGGACCACATCAGCCGGCTTCGCGGACTTCTACGTCGTGCAGACGACGAGCCCGGACTTCTCCGGCTACGACGACCTCTCCGTTTGGGTCATTGACAGCGAGGACACACGGGCACAGCCCGCGCTCTGGGACGCGCTCGGGCTCCGCGGCAACCAGTCGGGACCGCTCGAGGTGCCGGACGTGGAAGTTCCGAAGGAGCAGCTCGTCGGCCCCGTGGGCGACGGCGCGGCGTCGAACGACGAGATCGTCGACCCGTTCTTCCTCATCGGCTCGTCCTCGGTCTGGAACGGCATCGCGCTCGGGACGATCGACATCGCGAAGCGCCACACCACGCGCAAGCGCCACGTCGACGTCGGCATGCGCGTGGCCGACTACCCGACGATCCAGGACTACGTCGGCGAGTGCCTCATGGACACGAACGCCAGCCGTCTCTTCGTCGCCTCGGTCGCGCAGGCGATGGACAAGGAGACCGACGACAACACGAAGACACTGGAGGTCGGCGACGTCGCCCGCGCGAACTACCTCCACTGGGCCTGGCAGATCAAGTTCGAGGCCGCGAAGAACGTCGCGAACGTCGTCGACAAGATGCTGCACGCATGCGGAGGCTCCGGCTACAAGCGCGACATGGAGCTCGAGCGGTACCTCCGCGACGGCAAGGCGGGGTGGGTCATGGGCCCGACGAACGAGGTGCTGCGCCAGTTCGTGGGCAAGGCCGTCCTGCTCGGGTTCCACGCGCTCGACTACTGGAACCAGTCGTACAACCGCCGCGCGGTCGAGAACGAGGTGAAAAAGCTCGACGCGGACGGCAAGCGCCAGCTTGCCGAGCAGCTCATGACGCAGGCGTCCGAGGAGGAGGCAAAAGCGCCGGCCAAGGCGTGATGAGCCTCACGGGGACACCCGCCCTGATCCGGGGCCTGCTCCCGGAGGACCCGTTCCTCGACACGCACCTCTGAAGCATCCCCGGTCGTAGGAGTGGTGGCAAGGCGTCGGCAGAGCCGCACCGCACCCCGCTCCGTCCGTTGCGATCCGCTACGCGGTCGTTACGCCTGCAGGCGCCAACGCCGGCATGACCTCCTCTGCGATCAGCCGGAGCTGCGCCCGGACGTCCGGCACGTCCACGCCCTTGCCCGTGAACGCCTTCAGGATGACCGGGTCGGTGATGCAGCAGATCATGTGGTTGACGCCGTCGCCTCTGCCGCGAGCGGGTAGTCGAGGAGTGTGACGTAGCTGAACTTCATGCCTTCGCCTCCTTCTTCTCTGCCTCGATCTCTTCCAGGAGCTCCTCGCCGGAGACCACGGAGTCGGCGAAGTGGTCGTGCATCCAGGCGAGGTGCTCCCAGCGGCTGGCGACGATCCGATGGAAGTCCCACTCGGGGATCTCCTGCTGGCGGACGTGCTCCTGCATCAGCGCCGGGTCGACCTCGAAGACGTGCTCGTAGCGACTCACGACCGTGTCCGTGACCCTGTGCGCCTCTGGCGGCCTCTGCGCCGCGAGCCGGAAGCCGATCATCCTCGGTCCTCCTCGTAGGCCTGGTCGAGCAGGTACTTGCCAGGGTTCATGATGTTCCCGGGGTCGAGGGCCCGCTTGATCTTCAGCATCACGTCGAAGCCCCCGCCGAGCTCCAGCGGAACGAGATCGACCTCTCCCTCTCGGCAAGAGCCGTGGCAGGCGGTGATCGAGCCGCCGTGCTCGATCGCGACGCGGGCGATCTCCCGCTTCGCGTCCACCCAGGCGGCCCACATCTCCTCGTCCCACTTCATCTCCCAGATGCCCACGTCGATCTCGGTCAGGTAGTCGCCCCACGGCTTGTAGGCACCGTTCGTGTACGCGAACATCCCCCAGTCGTCGAACGCGTCGAAGCGCTCGCGCAGTCGATCGACGATCGCGTGCCACTTCTCTCGCACCGCCGGCAGCTGGCTGTAGTTGATCGCAGCGTCCTCGCAGTGCCAGCTCATCAGCGCCACCTGGCCCGAGCGCGTGCGCCCGTGCTGCGGGGTCGCGTACCGGTCGTGACGCGCGGCCCAGTCGCCCTGGGCGATCTCGTCCCCGAGGTACTTGGAGCCGTTCGCCTTGGAGATCCGCATGATCTCCTTCGCGCCTGCACGGACCTCGTCCTTCTGCCCGTACATGGCGACGGCAACCACGCTCTTGACCGATTCGGGCTGAGGGATGTAGGCCTCGTCGTCTCTGCGCAGGTACTCGAGCTTCCATTCGTCGAAGAGGACGACACCCGCAAGCGTCGCGAGCCCCGAGCGGGCGAAGTCGCCAGTCGCACGCCAGGCGTCGAGATAGGACGAGTAGGCGAAGAAGGCCGAGAACTCGGCCTCCGGCCGCGGCACCAGCTCGAGCGTCGCCTCTGTCACGATCCCGAGGGTTCCCTGGTGGCCCATGAAGAGGTGTTTCAGCTGGAAGCCGCTCGACGACTTTCGCACCTTCTTGCCGCCGCCGTCACCGACCCTGATGAGCTCGCCGGTCGGGAGCACGATCTCGAAGGAGATCACGAGGTCGCGCGTGTGCCCGTAGCGGCCGCCGATCAGGCTCCAGCCGCTCGTCCCGATCCTCCCGCCCACGAGCGAGCAGGGGTACGACGCGGGGTCGTCCGGGTAGATGTACCCGTGACGCCGGAGCTCCTCGTTCAGCTTCAGCATGTTGATGCCCGACTGGACGGTGACCGTGCGATCCTCGTGATCCAGCTCGAGGATCCGATTCATCAGCTTGACGTCGACAAGGATCCCGTGCCGGAGCGGCACGGCACCGTCCGTCAACCCGGTCGCGCCCGCACGCGGGACGACCGGGATCCCCGCGCGGTTGGCGAGCTTGACCACCTCGGAGACTTGCTCGGCGGAGGTCGGCAGGACGACCGCCTGCGGGATGTGGTCCTCCCAGCGGTGAGCCGGGAAGGGCGCGGGCACGCGTGCACGGTTGAAGAGCGCGGAGCGACCGGTGAAGACGTGCTCCTCGCCGCAGATCGCGCGGAGCTCGTCGACGACCGAGTCGGAAAGGGTCGCAATCGCCATCTCACACCTCGAATCCGGCCGCTTCGGCCACGAGCTCGAAGATGTCGTAGACCTCGATGCCCTGCGCGTCGCCCTGCTCGGTCAGCGGTCGCTCCGACCAGGGGCAGGCCGAGACCAGCGTGTCGACGCCGTCCAGCTCCGTCACCTTGGCGACACGCCGCCGGCTGATCTCCGCCGTGAGCTCGGGCTTCTCGACGAAGAGGTTCGAGCCGGCGCCCGAGCAGTACGACCACTGGGTCACGTGGTCGACGTCCACGAAGGTCAGGCCGGGGATGGCGCGCAGAAGCTCGCGCGGAGACTGCCAGACGCCGAGTCGCTTGTTGAGCCGGCACGGGTCGTGGTAGGTGACCGTTCGCTCGATGGGCGTCGTCAACTTCACCTTGCCGTCCCGGACGAGCTCCCAGACGAGATCCAGCGCAAGCACGATCTCGAACTCGTCGAAGCCTTCGTCGAGCTCCGGATAGTGCTCGATGATCGTGATGTAGTCGTGCGGATCGGGGCAGATGACACGCTTCGTGCCGTTCTTCCGCCAGTCGAGCATGTTGTGCTCGGCCATCTTGTGGGCGACATCGACATAACCGGTCTCCCACATGGGGCCTCCGCAGCACCACTGCTGGCTCATCAGACCGAACTCGATCCCACCCGCCTGGAGCAGCAGCGCGACGGCGCGCGGCACGGACGGGCGCTTGAACGCCGCCTCGCAGTCCGCAAACAGCACCGTCTCCCCACCGGTTCCGATGTCGAGACCGGCAGCCCACGCCCGCACCTTGCTCGCGGACGTCTCGATGTTCCAGCCGAGAACGGGCTCGTTGCCCCAGCGATCGGTCAGATCCGCCCAGCGCTTCCAACTCTCCTGATGCAGCCCCTGCTCGACCGCGAGCGTGCGCATCGCTCGTACCACGCCGATCGTCCGCTGGCGGAAGCGGTAGAAGTCACCGGTGAACAGCGTGTTCGGGCACCTGAGCTCGCAGGCACCGCACATCGTGCAGTGGACGTAGTCCTCGGCCACATCCTCGATCGACAGGTGGCCCTTCTCCATGGCGACGACGTTCGCGTGGAACGCCGTCGGTGAGTGAGCCTCGTCACGGGTGACCTGCATGACCGGGCACACCTCGCGACAGAACTTGTGCCCGGAGCTGAAGCAGTTGTACGCTGCGTCACGCCACTCATCCAGCACCTCCGGCGGCAGCGTGCTCTTGGTGGAGGCCTCGGGGGCCGTTCCGTCGGTCATACCCCTCCTTCCGACGTGGACAGCGGTTCCCCCCGATGCTAAAGGGCTGGGATATAAGTGTCCAGATGAGCACCGACCCGAAGCCCGTCATCGGCCTCTCTGTGAGCTTTCACGACTTCGGCGACTACCAGGGTGTCGGTTTTCAGCGCCCGATCGCCGAGGCCGGTGGCGTTCCGCTCACGTTGCCGCGTCTTCTCGAGGCGCTCGACGACGCCCTCGATGCCTGTGACGGAGTCGCACTGGGCGGGGGCAGGGACATCGATCCGCGTCTGTACGGGCAGGAGCCGGGGGAGCTCCTCGCGGCGACCGAGCCGCACCGCGACGCATTCGAGATCGAGCTCGTCGGGCGCGCGCTCGACCGCGGGCTGCCGATCCTGGGTATGTGCCGTGGGATACAGATCCTGAACGTCGCGCTCGGTGGCACGCTCGTCCAAGACCTGAGCCTCGTCCCCGACTGGGCCGAGCACCCGTCCGATCGGGGCTGGGTCGCCTGGAAGGACGTGGAGCAGGCGTCACTCGAAGGCGACCCGGAGGTTCCGCCGCATCCGCGACATCCGATCACGATCGAGCCCGGAAGCAAGCTGCGTGCGGCTCTCGGCACCGGGAAGATCGAGGTCGACAGCTTCCACCACCAGGCGCTCGACGCCGTCGCCCCGGAGCTCCGGGTCGTGGCACGGGCTCCCGACGGCGTGGTCGAGGCCGTCGAGCTGGACGGAGACGCCTACGTGCTCGCCGTGCAGTGGGAGCTCCAGGAGGAGTGGCGCGTCGACCCGCGCTTCCTCGAGATCTTCACGCGCTTCGTCAAAGCTGCGCGCGCGTACCGCGACGAGCGCTCGCTCCGCGCCGCCTGAGACGCGGTCCGCGCGCGTCAGGCCGTCTCGCGAAAGCGAGACGCAAGCACCTCGATCAGGGCGATTGCGGCGCCTGGATTCACCTGAAGCGCCGAGAGGAGCTGCGCCCGCGTCAGACTCAGGCAGCGGACCGGTCCTCTCGCGGTGACGTCGGCAATGCGCGCGCCGACGGGATCGAGCACCTCGATCTCGCCGACGAGCTCGCCCGGGCCGAGGGTCAGAGTCCGCCCGGGCCGCTCGACCCGGACGGTGCCCTCGACGACGAGCACGAGCTCCGCACCGGGATCGCCGCGACGCATGATGAGCGCTCGGTCCTCGTACTCCCGCTCCTCGCCGAGCGCGAGGATCGGCTCGAGGAGCTCCTGCGGGAGCGCCGAGAACACCCGCGGATCGCGGACGAGCCGCTCGTAGCGGCCGCCATGAAAGAGGAGCGGATCACCGTCCCCGTAGCGAGCGTAGACGACCTGGGCGAGGAAGAGCGAGTGGTCACCGCCCCAGTACGAGCGCACGATCCGGGTCACGAGATGCGCAAGCGCGCCTTCGATGAGCGGCGTCTCGTGGACGAGCTCGAACTGGGGCTCGACACCCTCGGCGACTCGTCTGGCGAAGTAGTCGGAGAGCGCGGACTGTCCCGCCTCGAGGACGTTCACTCCAAGCCGGGTCCCCTCGTGCAGAAGGTTGCTCATGCCGGCCCGCCGGTCGACCGAGACGAGCACGAGCGGCGGCCGAAGGCTGACCGACATGAACGCGTTCGCGGTCATACCCTGGACGGCGTCTCCGGTGCGAGTGGTCAATACGGTGACCCCGGTCGCGAACATGCCGAGCGTCCGGCGAAAGGCGATCGCCGGGTCGCCCTCGAGCCCTTGGCCGAGCTCGAGCGCTTCCTCGGAGGGCATCTCGTCGAACGACGATCCGAAGGCCTCGGGTGCCGCAATCGCACGGACGATCGCGATCTCGAACTCCTCCGGGACGTCCTGCTGTTCCATCACGCTTCCGCGTGACTCTACTCAGCCGCTGGTGGTCGGACCTTGTATTCGTCTGGCATGACACAGATAATCGACTTTCTTGGCGGG
>JAWOIV010000163.1:0-3618 GCA_046484465.1 Gaiellaceae bacterium | reverse complement strand
AAAACCATCGACGCGCAGCTCGCCAAGGACTTCCCTGAGCTGATGCCGAACAACGCCGTCGAATACTTCGTCTCGTACTACGACTACTACCAGCCCGAGGCGTACATCCCGCAGGCCGATCTCTACATCGAGAAGGACTCGTCCCAGAACGACGACATCGCACGGCTGCGGCTGTCCGCGACGTCGTCGCTGCTCACCCGGCGCGACGTCGTCGTCGTCGCCTCGGTCTCGTGCATCTACGGCCTCGGCTCGCCGGAGGAGTGGCGCGAGCGGGTGCTCATCCTCGAGGTGGGGGAGGAGCACGACCGCGACGAGGTGCTGCGCAAGCTGATCGACAGCCAGTACGTCCGCAACGACACGGTGCTCGGGCGCGGCCGCTTCCGGGTCAAGGGCGACCTGGTCGAGATCCAGCCGGCGAACGTCGAGACCGCCTATCGCGTCTCCTTCTTCGGTGACGAGGTCGAGCAGATCACGCACTTCGACCCGCTCACCGGCGAGGTGTATGCGCGGCTCGACAATCTCGTGATCTGGCCCGCGACCGAGTACGTCACGTCGAAGCCGACGGTCGAACGCGCGATCGACGATCTGCGCCGAGAGCTCGAGGAGCAGGTCGCGCTCTTCGAGGAGAAGGGCCAGATGCTCGAGGCCCATCGCATCCGCCAGCGCACGGAGTACGACCTCGAGATGATGAAGGAGCTCGGCTTCTGCAACGGGATCGAGAACTACTCGCGCGTGCTCGAGGGGCGTCCCGCCGGCTCGCACCCCTTCACGCTCATCGACTACTTCCCGGACGACTTCGTCTGCTTCGTGGACGAGTCGCACCAGACCGTGCCGCAGCTCGGCGGCATGTACGAGGGCGACCGCTCGCGCAAGCAGACGCTCGTGGACTTCGGCTTCCGCCTGCCCTCGGCACTCGACAACCGACCACTCCGCTTCGACGAGTTCCTGGGGAAGGTCGAGCAGCTCGTCTTCGTCTCGGCGACGCCCGGTGCGTTCGAGCTCACGCGCTCGAAGGTGATCGCGGAGCAGCTCATCCGCCCGACCGGCGTCGTCGACCCCGAGATGGAGCTGCGCCCGACCCGCAACCAGATCGACGACCTGCTGAACGAGATCCGCAAGCGGGAAGAAGTGGGGGAGCGCACCCTCGTCACGACACTGACGAAGAAGATGGCCGAGGATCTCACCGACTACCTGCTCGAGGCCGGTGTCCGCGCGCGCTATCTGCACTCCGAGATCGACACGCTCGACCGGATCGCGATCATCCGTGAGCTCCGCCTCGGCGAGTACGACGTTCTCGTCGGCGTCAACCTCCTGCGCGAGGGGCTCGACCTGCCGGAGGTGTCGCTCGTCGCCGTGCTCGACGCCGACAAGGAGGGCTTCCTGCGCGGCAAGACGGCGCTCATCCAGACGACCGGCCGCGCCGCCCGCAACGTCAACGGCAAGGTGCTCCTCTACGCCGACAAGCGCACCGAGGCGATCGTCGGCGCGCTCGAGGAGACGAACCGCCGCCGCGCGATCCAGGTCGCCCACAACGAGGAGCACGGCATCACGCCGGAGACGATCGTCAAGGGCGTCTCCGACATCGCCGAGCTCCTGGCGCTCGAGTCGCCGCACGTCCCGTCGTCACGCCGACGGCGCGGGAAGGCGGAGGTGGAGGGGATGTCGCGTGACGAGCTCGAGAAGCTCGTCGTCACGCTCGAGGAGGAGATGTACCTCGCCGCCGAGGAGCTCCGGTTCGAGTACGCCGCGAAGCTCCGCGACGAGATCAAGGAGCTGCGCCGCGAGCTGACCGCGCTCGCGCGGGCCTGATCGTCACGAGAGCGTGCCGATCGGCGGTTGACGCTTGACGGCGCCTGCGCCATGCTCTACGTATGTCACAGATGATTACGGTACGTATGTCAAGGGAGCGCGTCGAGCGGGTCGACGCGCTCATCGCTGCAGGAGTGTTCTCGACACGCGCAGACGCGGTCCGCGCCGCTGTCGATCGGCTGCTCCAGGAGGAGGAAGCCCGAGCAATCGATCGCGCGATCGTCGAGGGTTACACACGCGTCCCGCCGACCGCCCAGGAGCTCGCGTGGGCCGAGGCGGCGGGACGGCGGTCGATTCGAGCAGAGCCCTGGTGAAGTGGGGCGAGGTGTGGTGGGTCGAAGACCCGGAAGCGGGCCGGAGACCGCATCTCGTGCTCATGCGTGAAGCGGTCCTTCCCGTCGTTCACGCGGTTCTCGCTGTACCCGCGACGAGGACGATCCGTGGCGTTCCGACCGAGGTGGACGTCGGGATCGAGGACGGTATGCCGGATGACGGCGTCCTCTCGCTCGACAACCTGACGCTGATGCCAAAGGCGTTCTTCCGCGAGCGCATCTGCGCGCTCGGACCCGAGCGAATGGACGACGTCTGTCGTGCCCTCGCGCTCGCGACCGGGTGCCGCGCTGCGTGACTCCGATCCGGGGCGCGGTCGTCACAGGCCCCGGCCGACACGGCTGCATTCGTTCGAGCCCGGGGCGTAGGCTCACGGGTGATGGATGGACGTGGCGTGCGGAGCGTGCGTCGCGGGGCCTGGGTGCTCGCGGCCTACGGCTTCCTCGGGCTCGCGCTCGTCGGCGTGGCCGTCCCGGTCCTGCCGACGACGCCCTTCGCGCTCCTTGCGGCCTACTGCGCCGCGCGAGGATCGGAGCGGCTCCACCGGCGGCTGCTCGCCCACCGCGCTCTCGGGCCCGTCATCCGCGACTGGCACGAGCACCGCGCCGTTTCTCGTCGGGCGAAGGTGACTGCAACCGGGACGATGCTCCTCTCCGCCGCCGTGCTTCTCGTCGTCTCGGGACCGGGGTGGATCCTGCTCGCGGTGACGGCGCTGATGGCCTCCGTTGCGGCCTGGCTCTGGCTCCGGCCCGAGCCGTCGCGGTGACGGCCTCTATCCTCTCGGCCATGTGCCGGAACATCAGGACACTCCACAACTTCGAGCCGCCCGCGAACGAGGACGAGGTGCGCGCGGCGGCGCTTCAGTACGTGCGCAAGGTCAGCGGCTCGGCGAAGCCGTCCAAGGCGAACGAGGTTGCGTTCGGCCGCGCGGTGGACGACATCGCGATGGTCACGCGGCGCCTCCTCGCCGAGCTCGTCACGGCCGCGCCGCCTCGCGATCGCGAGGTCGAGGCGGCGAAGGCGCGGGCTCGCGCCGAGAAGCGCTTCGGCGCCGCTGCGTAGCCGGCTTCCGCGCGCTTCGCTACTGCCCGCTCGGCTCCCGCGGGCGCCGAGGCTCCCCGCCCGCGTACAGGTCGGCCACGAGCCCGCTCGCGATCCGCTGCCAGTACAGCTCGTGCCCGGGGGCGTTCGGATGCAGCGTGCCGTCCCGGTTTCCCTGGCGTGCGATCGACTCGGTGTAGCGGACGACCCAGTGCTCCTCGGCGCAGTAGCCGTGTGTCAGGAAGGGGTCGCGGATCCCGCCCACGTAGCTCCAGCCGTGGCGGGTGGCGGCGTCCGCGCCGGCGGCGTTGAGCGAGGGCATCATCGTGTTCGAGGCCCAGGCTGCCTCTTCTGCCGTGATGACGAAGCCGAGCTGCTTGGTCTTCACGGTGCCGAAGTAGTCCGTCAGCGAGGCGTCGGCGAGCATCGTCTCGTCGC
>JAWOIV010000126.1:0-19635 GCA_046484465.1 Gaiellaceae bacterium | reverse complement strand
GTAGCAGAGCGAGATGGCCGTTACCTCGTCCCAGAGCTGCACGAACCACCCGACGACGACGCTGCCGACGAGCTCGAGCGCTGCGAGGACGGCGAGGGTGCCGAGCACCCAGGCCGCGATCCGGAAGATTCGCCGCCGCGGGCTCTCGTCAGCGGGCGCGAGGCCTGGCTCGGCGGCGACCTCGGACATGCCCGGGAGCGTAACGGCAGATGCGGAGGAGCCCGTTTCGCGGCCGCAGTTCACCCCGGGATGGGTGGGCATGGACAGAGACCACACCCCTCGGTTTGAGAACCGGCAGAGGGGGCAGACAGGAGACGACCGACACGCTCCCCACAGACGAAGGAGGTACGAAGATGAAGACCATCGAGCAGTCCATCGAGATCCAGGTCTTCGTTTCCACCGCGTTCCGCTTCCTGAAGTGGGCCCGCCTGGACTCGAACCAGGGACCAACCGATTATGAGTCGGCTGCTCTGACCAGCTGAGCTACGGGCCCGCGGCGGTGAGCGTAGCCCACCCTCCGGGCGAATCCCCAGAGACTCCGGCGGCACGACGGTTCCGGCTCGCCGACCTCGGGTGCGGCTGACAGAATGTCGAAGTCGTGAAGACGTTCCAGGTCGAGCACCGGCTGCGCACAGCGGGTGGCCTGTCGGTCACCGACATCACCGACGACGTCCAGGAGGCCGTGCGCAAGAGCGGTATCGCGGACGGCATCTGCGCCGTCTACTCGCCGCACACCACCTGCTCCGTGCGAGTGAACGAGTGGGAGCGCGGGTTCCTCGAGGACTTCGCCGTGCTCCTCAAGCGACTCGTGCCGACCGAGCACTACTACGCGCACGACGACTGGGACCGCCGCACCGAGAACGTCTGCGAGGAGGACATGGAGTTCGGGAACGGGCACGCACACTGCATGTCGATGCTGCTCGGACCCGCCGGAGAGTCGATCCCCGTGCAGGGCGGAGAGCTCTGCCTCGGGCAATGGCAGCGCATCCTCTTCCTCGAGCTCGACCGCGAGCGCGACCGCCGGTGGCTCGTCCAGGTCGTCGGCGCCTGATCGCGTCGGCAGCTACCCCTGGGCCGACGAGCGCGCGCGCCGACTGAAGCTCTGATTCAGACGCCGGACAGGCCGCGGCTCTGACGCATGCGCCAGATCCCGTAGACGACCCAGGCCAAGACCGGGACGAGGAGCAGCGCCGCGATCCAGAGCAGCTTGCCGGCGCCACTGAGCGCAGGGTTCCGGAGAACGTCGGCGATGAAGAAGATCGAGAGCACGACGTAGATGGCGATAGCTCCGATGAACACGCTGCCTCCTGGGTCGATGAGGCTCGGAGCCTACTAGCGCGTCGCGGCCCGGTACATGCGAGCCTCCTGCACGAGCGCCTCGAAGAGCGCGGCGCCCTCACCGGCCTCCGGGTGCCACTGGACGCCGACCACGAACCTGAGCGACGGATCCTCCACCGCTTCGAGCGTCCCGTCGGCTGCCCACGCCGTCTCGCGGAGCCCGTCCCCGACGCGCCCGAGCGCCTGATGGTGATGCGAGGCGACAGCAGCGCGCGTGCCGGCTACCGACGCAAGGCGGGTTCCGCTCTCGACCTCGACGGGATGAACGGCGAACTCGCCCGGAACCTCCTTGTGCCCGTCGTGACCGACCTCCTCGGGCAGGTGCTGGATCAGGTTGCCGCCGCGAGCGATGTTCAGGAGCTGGAAGCCGCGGCAGACGGCCAGGATGGGCATGTCCCTCTCCAGTGCGGCGGCGAGCAGAGCCAGCTCCCCCGCGTCCCGGCGGGACTGCGGTGCGTCCGTTTTCGGATGCGCCTCGGCGCCGTAGAGCCCCGGGTCGACGTCCGCACCGCCCGAGAAGACGATCCCATCGAGCGCGTCCAGGGTCTCGCGGACGCCCGACTCACTCGGCGGGATCAGGACGGGCCGCCCGCCCGCGAGCTCGACTGCGTCCACGTAATCGAGCGGGACGAGTGCTGCGGGAAGGCGCCAGGCTCCCCAACGCGCCTCCTGCGCGTACGCCGTGATCCCGACCACCGGGCGGAGCATCTTTGGCGCGCTCATGGGCGAAGAGTACGTTCCGGGCGCTCGGGCACTGGAGCACGGTCCGACCGGCATGCTCGAACGACTCGGGCCAAGGTTTGCGTGACATGCGTGCGGGCGAGACGTTCGCAAATTGCGAGCAGTTCGTTCAGGACACCTCTTGATCGGTCACGTCCCGTGCCGTAGATTCCCGCCTGCGCCGAGCACGGGGCGCCGGTAGGACGAAGCCCCCCGAGGAGCACTACGCGGAAGCGGAACGCTCGTCGGGAAGGTGGACGAAAGCGTTCCCGGCTCGGCGAACTCATTCCTCTGGAGCCTCCGTCGAACCTAGGCTCCCGCCGCAGAGCCTCTCGCGAGGCCGTTCTCCCTCTCGAGGCGAAGCTAGAGCATCCACTGCACTTCGCAGTTTCGTACGCTGCGAAAAGAAACAATCGCAAATTGCGACATTCTTTTCGCACGGCCCCTTGACGACCGTCTGCGGTCACCATAAGGTCGTGATTGCACCGAGTACGGAGCGTCCGAGGTTGATGGCTCTCCGAGCGGCAGTCGCTTCGGCGGCGGTCGGTCGGAAAGCCGGACGAAGACGTCACCGGCTCGGTGCATTTCTTCGTGGACCGGGATTCTCGAGAGCGCCGGATCGACACGATGCCCCGCCCGAAAGCCTCGCGAGGGAGTTTGCGCAATTTGCGGTGATTTCGTTCGCACGCGCCCTTGACCGAGGTGGCCACTCGCCCTAGAGTCCCGCTTGCACCGAGTACGGAGCGCCCGAGGTTGATGGCTCTCCGAGCGACAATCGCTTCGGCGGCGGTCGGTCGGGAAGCCGGACGAAGGCGTCACCGGCTCGGTGCATTTCTGTTTGCTCCCATCTCGTCCCGGCGCTCCGCGTAACGCGCGAGCGGGAGCTCGCACGATCCGGTCTCGTCTCGGATGTGCGAGGGCGACGCCTGTCGGCGTGAGTCACCCCCCCCACCTCCATAGAAGCTCGTCTCGAAGTGGGGCCTCGAGCCTCCGGAAGCGCTCGGCGGGCACGCTCCGCCGACGCCGTCAATTCCGAAGCGAGTTCTGAGGGCGGCGCGCGGGCGTCCGCATATCCTGGCCGCGTGCGTCGTCTGCTCGCCCTCGTCTGCTCGATCGTCTTCGTGGACGCGATGCTGTTCGGGGCGCTGACGCCCCTCGTTCCGGGGTATGCCCGCGAGCTGGAACTGACGAAGGTCGGAGCCGGCCTGCTCGTCGCCGCATTCGGCGCGGGCGCCGTGCTCGGAGGTGTGCCGGGCGGGCTCGCTGCCGCGCGCTACGGCTCGAAGCTCGCCGTCGTCGGCGGCCTGCTCCTCCTGGGGGCTGCGAGCATTGCCTTCGCGACCGCGGACAGCGCCCTCGGGCTCGGAGCAGCACGCTTCGTCCAGGGCTTCGCGAGCACGGTCACCTGGGCCGGCGCTCTCGCCTGGATCGCCGAGGCGACGCCGCGCGCCCGGCGTGGAGAGGTGATCGGCACCGTCTTCGGGGCCGCCGTCGCCGGCGCGATCCTCGGGCCGATGTTCGGCGGCATCGCGGAGGTCGTCGGCATCGCCACGGCGTTCGTCGCCGTCGGGCTCGTGGCGTGGGCGTTCGCCGGGCTCTCGGCGGTCGCGCGGCCGGCAAGGGTGCGTGCGTCCACGGCGGGGAGCCTTTCCCGCGTCGCGCGCGACCCTCGGTTCCTCGGTGGGCTGTGGCTCACCACGCTCCCGGCCTTCCTCTTCGGCACGCTCGTGGTCCTCGCACCGCTCGCGCTCGACGCTGCGGGGTGGGCAACGCTCGGGATCGCGGCCCTCTTCCTCGTCTCGGGGCTCGCAGAGGTCGTCATCAACCCGTTCCTCGGGCGAGCGACCGATCGTGTCGGACGCCTCGTGCCGATTCGGATCGCACTCGGTGCGTCGATCGTCGTCGCGACCCTCCTGGCCGTCTCGACGCACGCCGCCGTGATCGCCGTGCTCGTCTGCGCGGCCGCGATCGGCTTCGGGAGCCTGTACACACCGAGCATGACGCTGGCCTCCCACCGCGCCGAGGTATCAGGGCTCGCGCAGGGACTCGCCTTCGGCATCATGAACACCGCCTGGGCCCTCGGGAACATGACCGGCCCGGCAGTCTCCGGCGTGCTCGCGGAGTCTTTCGGAGACGCTCCTCCCTACCTCCTGGGTGCGGCGCTCTGTGCGCTCACACTCGCCGCCACCTTTCGCTTCGCACCATGGAGAATGTCCCCGCGTGAGACGTGACGACTGGAACCGCCGGTACGCAGGAGCCGAGAGCCTTTGGACGAGACGCCCGAACCGGTTCCTCGTCGCCGAGGCAGAGGATCTCGCTCCGGGCCGCGCGCTCGACCTCGCGTGCGGAGAGGGGCAGAACGCGGTCTGGCTCGCGACGCTGGGCTGGCGTGTCACCGCAGTCGACTTCTCCGACGTCGCGATCGCGAAGGCCCGGCGCAGAGCCGACGAGGCCGGAGTGGAGATCGAGCTCGTGTGCGCGGACCTCCTCGACTACGAGCCGGAGCTCGCCGCGTTCGACCTCGTGACGGTGCTCTACCTCCACATACCGCCCGCGGAGCGACCCATCGTCCTCGGCCGCGCCGCACGCGCCCTCGCCTCCGCCGGCACGTTCGTGTTCATCGGTCACGACATTCGCAACCTCCACGAGGGTGTCGGAGGCCCGAGCGACCCGTCGCTCCTGTGCTCACCGGACGAGATCGGGCACGAGCTTCCAGGCCTCGAGATCCTGAAGGCCGAACGCGTCCTTCGCGAGGTCGGCGGCGAGGACCGGCCGGCGATCGACACACTCGTGCGCGCGCAACGCCCCTAGAGCCGTGCGGCGGACGACGCAGCGGCCTCGCCCAGACGCGGTGGAAACCGCTCGAGTACCCAGTCCACGTCGAGGTGCGGGAGCCGGTAGTCGCGTCCGTTGACGAGAACGTACTCGCCGGTCGCCGGATCCATCGGAAGCCGGGCCTCGATCGGGTACCAGCGGTTGTGCCGGTCGATCAGGTCGTCGAGCTCGTCGAATCCGAGCGATTCGACCCACGCCTTCCAGTCCCGCGCGAACGCTTCACGTCCGGACTCCTTCTCCGCGAGCGATCGCCACGCCTCCCCGCAGGACTCCTCGAGCTCGGCGCTCCGCCTTTCGATCTCGTGGAGCCGAACCATGTACGGGAGCGGCCCCCGGGACGCAGCGAGGTACGCGTCCGCCCTCGGGCTGAAGTTCCGGAGCCGAAGCGGAACGGGTGCGCCTGCAATCGGCATCGCCCGAATGTCCTCGTCGAGCGCGGCTCGCTCCCGCCTGTCGCGCGGCGTCTCGGGGAGGACGACACCTTGCCGCATGATCGCCTCGCGCTCGCCTCGTCGCACGCCTCCATTGAAGCCGACAGGTGAAGCGTCTAGTCGCGCGAGCGGAAGCGATCGCGCCAGCGCGGCCGCTCCGGAGCGGAGAGGCTTGCCGGCGGCTCGTCGACGGCAGCATCGGTCCGGGTGGTCTCTTGAACACGCATGAGCTCCTGCACGCCCCGGCGCCGCTCGAGCCGCTCGAAGTCGCCGCGGATCGCGGTGCGCATGGCGGCGGCGTGGCTCTGCTCCCCCACGATGCGCCTGGTTCCGCGCGGGCGGCGGTACTCCTCCCGAGTGAAGATCAGCCGGGAGCCGCGAACGCCGTGACCCAGACGATCGAATGACGGCTTCCGAGAAGCTCCGGAGCGACGACGCGTGCGGCTCCCACTTCGCGGAACTCGGGATGGAGGAGGGTCTCCCGGTGCGACGGCGAGCGTAGCCACGCTGCCACGACCTCCCGCGCGGACGACGTCCCCTGCGCGCCGGCGAAGAGGTTCTCGCCGAACGTGGAGAACCGGTAGCCCGAGGCACGCACAGCCGCTGTGACGTCGGCGTTGCACGGAGTGTGCGAGAACTGCTTGCACTCGGCGACGCGCTTCCCCTTCATCACAGCCGCACGGCGCAGCGCGCGCGAGGGCGCCAGCCGCCTGTGCGAATCCTGGGCTCGCGCCCAGTTCACGAGGCACCGTACGGCCCGCCGCTGCACGATCGGCGCGGAGGTGGCGTCCTCGGCGCTCGTACACGCACCGACGGGGGCCAGGTAGACGCTCCACGAGCGCTCGGCTCCGTCGGCTCTCCCGGTCGCGAGCACGACGACGATGCCAAGCGTCGCGACGGCTGCGACCGCGAGTCGCGCAGGGATCCGAAGGGCCCGTGAGTTCACGCCCGACATCCGCGTCGCAGCCCGTCGATCACCTGTGTACCGATCCTCCCAGTCTCGCGCAGGCGGATCGCTGATCCTGCCCCCTGCTCAGAGATCACCGGGGGACTCTAACTGCTTCCCCGGGTGGTGTGTGCGCCAGGTCGCCGCAGCGAGCAATCCGAGTGCGAGCGTCGGGAGCACCGTCGAGGCCCGGTAGAGGAGCGTTGCGGCCACCGCCTCCGCGTTCGGAGCACCGAATGCGACGAGCGCTCCCGTGAGCCCGATCTCGACGATCCCCACCCCGCCGGGGGTCAGCGGCAGCGCACCGAGGATGCGAACGAGCGCCCACGCGGCGAACGCTTCGACCAGGGACACCTCGGAGCCCGTCACTCCGACGATCCGCAGGCTCACGAGCAGGAGGACGAGCACGGTCAGGTGCCCCGCGAGCGTCGCGAGCGTGAGGACGTGCCAGCGCCGCTCGAGCAGGCCCAGCGTCTGCCAGCGAAAGCTCACGAACCTCTCCCCTCCCCACGTCGGTGGCGAGCGCCGCAGGACGCGCCCAGCTCGCCCCGCGAGCCGAGCGGCGGCGTCCCCGATCCGCCGCGCCCAGCGCGCCCGGGCAAGGATCAGCACGAAGCCCGTGAGCACGAGCACGAGGACGATCCCTGCGACCAGAGCCGCTGTCCTGAGCGCGGCGTTGTCCTGGCCCTGCGACGTGAGCAGCGCGAGTGCGGCCACCGGGAAGACGAGGTTCGCGAACTGGTTCCAGACCCCGGTCACCGCGACGGCCAGGCCCACGGGTCGCGAGTGGAAGCCCCAGGACCGGAGCATCGAGTACGACCCCGCCATGCCCACCGCTGCACCGGCGGGCGAGACGATGGCGAGCGCTGTCGAAGCCTGTGTCATCACCAGCGCCTGCCGGAAGCCGAGTCCTGGCAGGGCCGCCATCCACGGAGGGGCGAACGTCGCGAGGTTGAGCAGCACGGCGCCGGCCAGCACGAGCCACTGCTGCCACCCGAGCCCGCGTACGACCTCGAGGACGTCGCGGTAGTCGGCGATACGCGGGAGGAAGAAGACGAAGACGACGACGACGACCGCGATCGAGCCCGCAGCGCCGAGGGCGCGCTTGTGCGTCTTCGTAAGACCGCGCCTTCGGGGGACGCCGACGTCCGACACGCGACGGAACCTATCTACGACCCATCTCCCACTGACCGCAGGAAGGAATCCCATGACCCGACGTGTCACGCTCACCCCGGCGACGGCGATCTCGCTCCTCGCCCTCTTCTTCGCGCTCGGCGGCTCCGCATTCGCGGTCGGCGAGCGCGTACAGGCGACGGCCGCGAATCAGCAGCGCTGCGCGAACGGCGCCGTGCGCGGATTCGCAGTCGTCACCGGCGACCCGCGCCAGGGCATCGCGAACATCCCCGGACAGTTCACGGCCAGCCCGGCGGTGTTCCGCAGCAGGTTCAACTGCAACGGCCGCGGCGTCCAGGTTCGGCGGGTCGGGCTCGGCACCTACGAGGTCCGCTTCGTCGGCAACCCCTCGGGTGTCGCCGCGGTGTCCGGCTACGGAGGCGCCCCCCAGTCCTCGGTCGAGATCGTCGGGGGTGGCCACTTCCGCGTCTCGCTCAACCTGCTGGGGATTCGAGACGGCGCGGACTTGCCGTTCACGATCGTCGTCTTCTGACTCAGGGGAGCCGGGGTGCGACGAATGCAGACAGCACCCCGGCCGCGACCAGGAGCACGGCGGCGAGCCCGAGGAGGAGGAAGGTGGCCTCGGCCTCACCGGGCTCGCGGCCGAGCCTCGAGCCGAGGTTCGCGTAAGCGCCCTCGAGCGACTCGGCCGTCTGCGCCTCGGTGAACTCGCCACCCGTCATCTCCGCGATCGATCGCAGCGTCTCGGGGTCGGGCGGCACCGGGATCCGTTGCGGAAGCTGGCCCGGATCGGGAAACCCGAAGCTCCCGCGGTCGATCGTCCCCTCCGGTGTCCCGAGCGCGACCGTGTACACGGGAATGCATGCGTCGCGGGCGAGCTCGGCGCCTTCGAGCGGCTGCAGGAAGCCCCGCGTCTGCGCTCCGTCCGAGAGGAAGAGGATCGAGGCGGGCGAGCGCTCGGGGCATCCGGTCACCTGGGCGAGCGTCCGTGTGGGAGGAGCGGCCTGGAACGAGATCTCCTCCCCACGGCCCGGTGGATCACCGGTCGCGCGCTTCGCGAGGTCGACCCCCCGCTCGAGCGCGTCGCCGATCGCCGTCCCACCGAAGATCAGGAACGAGTCGATCGTGGTGAGCGCATCGCGCACGAGCTCGTGATCGGTGGTCGGCGGCGTCGCGACCTGGGCCTCGCCCGCGAAGACCACGAGCCCGACGCGGAGGTCGTCCGGCACCTCGTCGAGGAACGTGCGGGCCGCCTCCTGAGCGGCCGCCAACCGGGTCGGCTCGACGTCCTCGGCCTGCATCGACCTCGAGGTGTCGATCACGAGGATCACCGTCGCCCGCTCGACGAGCAGCTCGCGGTCGACGTGCGGCCGCGCCAGCGCGACGAGCAGCGCGGTCAGCGAGAGCAAGACGAGCGCCGCCGGTACGAGATGCCTCCACGCGCGCTCCGACGCGACCGACGCGAGGACGTCGAGGTTCGTGTACCGAACGGCGTACCGCATCCGGCGACGCCCGGCAACGACCCAGAGCGCCACCACGCCCGCGAGCAGGACGAGCGTGAGCAGCATCCACGGGCTCTCGAACCTCATCGCAGCCTCGCACAGACCGCGTGCACCTGAACCACGGCACGAACGCCGCCGAGCTCGGCATTGGCACGGACCGTCACGACGACGCGGGCACCGCGAACGACCTGCGAGCCCGACACCGTCGCAGCCAGGCTCGCGCCCGGTGGCGTCTGCCGGCGAAACGCGAGGGCGTGGGAAGCGCCGACGAGCCGTTCACCCGGTCTGCACGCCTGCGCGACCGTCGTGGTGCCGGGTCGCACGCGCACCTCCCGCACGCGCCGAGTCGTCGTCTCGGCCGGGGGAAAGGCCGTGGCCGCCGTCGGCACACGCGGGCCCCCGCCGGTCGCCGGAATGCACCCGATGTGCGGGCGAAAGCTCGGTGCCCTGGCGCCGATACCGACGTAGGACGCGGCGAAGACGACCGAGCGCGACGTGGAGATCCCGGGGTTGACCGGACTCCCGAGCGTCCCGAGAAAACGCAAGTGGATCGCGCGCTGGCTGAGCTCGGCATCGAGCCCGCCGACGACGTACCCACGCGGGCACGTGAGCTGGTACTCGACGGTGGGTCTCCGAGAGGCGGAACCGGTCGGGACGAGCACCCACGGGCCGGCGACGGGAACGCACACCATGTGCCCGTCGCACTCCTTCGCCGCGTGCGCCGGGCTCGCGCCGAAGACGAGTGGGACAGCGACCACGGCCAGGATGACCGCCAGCAGCTTCACGGGACCCTCCGGAACAGGAAGACCGACAGCAACCCGCCGAGGGCCAGGAAGCCGGCCGCCCCCGCGGCGAACACGTCGCTGATCTCGCGCAGCTCCTCGCGGGTCCCGAGCCGCGAGCCGAGCTCCTCGTGCACGACGCGGAGCTGTTCCACGTCGAGCGCAGTGAAGAGCTGCCCACCGGTCGCCGCGGTGAGCTCCTGGAGCGTCTCCGGGCTCGGTGGCACCCGGATCACTCGTGTGAATCCGCCCTGGAGCGTCTCCTCCACGACGCCGTCGGGCGTGCCGAGGAGCACTGCGTGCACCGGGACGCCCTGCGAGCGCGCCTGCTCGGCAGCCTCGGCAGGTTCGACGATCCCACCGTCCTGAGCGCCGTCGGAGATGAGCAGGATCGCCCGCGGCGGGGGCTCCTCCGCCGGCTCTGCGCCGGGCGTCGTCTCCGGCGGCATGCCGAGCTCCAGCGAGAGCGCGACCGCGTCGCCGATCGCGGTTCCCTCCCCTGGAGCGAGCGAATCGAGCGCGTCGAACACCAGAGCGCGATCCTCGGTCGGCGGCACGCCCACGGCCGCCCGCGTGGCGAAGGAGACGACGCCCACCTGGAACTTCTCGGGGAGCTCTTCGACGAACGCCTTCGCAGCGGCCCGCGCCGCATCGAGACGCGTCGGCTCGACGTCCGCCGCCTTCATCGAGCGCGAGACGTCGATCGCGAGCACGACCGTCGCCTCCTCGCGCGGCACGCTGACGGTGGCCTGAGGGCGCGCGACGCCGACGATCATCGCCGTGAGCGCGATCAGGAGGACCGCGAGCGGGAGGAACCGCAGCTTCCCGGGGTCACGATCGACGAGGTTCGGGAGGAGCTCCGGGCTCGCGAACGCCGCCCGAGACGCCTGTCGGCGCCGATCGCGCCACACGATCGCGACGATGAGCACCGGCAGGGCGAGCAGGCCGAGGAGGGCAACCGGCCAGGCGAAGCTCACCGGCTCCTCCTCCGCAGGAAGGTCACGAACGGGCGGAGCCAGTCGCCTTGCGTGGAGAGGACGACATGTCGCGCACCTACGGATGCGAGCGCGCGGTCGACCTGCGCGCGCTCCTCCGCGGCGGCGACGGCGAATCGCTCACGCAGACGGCGGCTGCGCGTGTCGACGCGGAGCTGCTTCCCGGTCTCCGGGTCGACGAGCCACAGGATTCCGACGTTCGTGAGCTCCTGCTCGCGTGGATCGCGTACCTCGACCGCGACGACGTCGTGCCGCCCCGCGACGTCGAGGAGCCTGCGACGCCAGTCCCGCGGCCCACGGAAGTCCGAGACGACGACCACGAGCGAGCGCTGGCGCGCGAGTGCCCCCGCATGCCTGATCGCAGCCCCGATCGAAGCGGCGCCCCGCTGCTCGCCACCGTGCTCCTCGTCTCGCAACGCCGAGAGCAGTCCGATGAGCCCCGCACGCCCCGGCATCGGCGGGAGCACCCTGGGGCTCTCGCCGCCGAACGCCACGACGCCGAGCCGGTTCCCGCGCCGGGTCGCAAGATGACCGATCGCGATCGCCACGCCCTCGGCGACGTCTGCCTTGCGGCGCTCGGCGGTGCCGAACTCCATCGAGGGCGAGACGTCGAGCACGAGCCACGTGACGAGAACGCGCTCGGCCTGGTGGACGCGGACGTGCGGCTCGGTCGTCCGGGCCGTGACGTTCCAGTCGATGCGCCTCACGTCGTCACCCGGCACGTACGGGCGGACGAGTGCCAGCTCCGAGCCGGAGCCGAGCAGCGTCGAACGGAAGTCGCCTGCGAGCAGCCCCTCGACCTTGCGGCCGATGGAGACGTCGAGCGCGCGCAGCAGGCCCTCGGGCATCGGCCCGGGGCCGGGGCGGGCCGGCGTCGGGCGCCGCCCCAGCGCGGACGCCGACGTCATGCGGCGGTCATCCGCGCGAGGTCGACCTGGGGAGCGGGCACGACGGCGAGGACCTGCTCGAGGATGGAGTCGGAGCTCACCTCCTCCGCGAGCGCCTGGTAGGAGAGAACGAGCCGGTGGCGGAGCGCGTCGAAGGCGAGAGCCTGGAGATCCTCGACGAGGACGTAGTCGCGACCGCGGACGAGCGCGAGGGCCCTCGCTCCCTGGACGAGGCTGATCGGCCCGCGCGGGCTCGCGCCGAAGGAGATGTACGGCGCCAGCTCCGCGAGGCCATGCGCTGCGGGCTCTCGCGTCGCGGTGGCGATGTCCACGGCGTAGCTCACGAGCGACGGGTCGACGTACACCTCCAGCACCGCGCGCTGCAGCGCCTGCAGCTCCTCCAGAGAGAGCGCCTGCCGAAGCTCCGGCTGCGCGACGAGCTGCCGCTGAACCACCGTCAGCTCCTCGTCGTGGCGGGGGTAGCCGATGACGACCTTGAGCATGAAGCGGTCGATCTGGGCCTCCGGCAGCGGGTAGGTGCCCTCGGACTCGATCGGGTTCTGGGTGGCCATGACGAGGAAGGGGTCGGGCACCTTGAACGTCTCGTGCCCGATCGTGACCTGGTGCTCCTGCATCACCTCGAGTAGGGCGGACTGAACCTTTGCGGGTGCACGGTTGATCTCGTCGGCGAGGAGGAAGTTGCAGAAGACCGGCCCGAGCTCCGTGTCGAAGGTGCCGTCGCCCGGCCGGTAGACGCGCGTTCCGACGAGGTCCGAAGGGACGAGGTCCGGCGTGAACTGGACGCGGGCGAACGAGCCACCGAGGACGCCTGCTGTCGTCTTGATGGTCAGCGTCTTCGCGAGGCCCGGGACGCCCTCGATCAGGAGGTGGCCGTGCGCGAGGAGGCAGACGAGCACTCGCTCGAGCATCGCGTCCTGCCCGGCGATCACCCGTCGGATCTCGAAGAGAGCCTGTTCGAGCGCGGTCTGTGCCTCCTGCGGGGTCGGTCCGGGACGATCCAGCGTCTTCTCGCTCACTTCGACTCCTCTCTCGGCGACTGCGCATACGAAAGCAGAAGAAGCTGAGATTTCGGTGAGAGCACCCGTGCCGAGGCGGCGTCGATCTCGTATCGAGGAGGTGGTGCGCGTGCGCGCTACGAGCGCTGGACGCCCATCGCGATCGAGCCGACGTACCCGTTGGCTCGGCGTACGAGCTTCAGCGTCGAGCGACTCCCGCCGTTCCGGAAGATGCTGTCATCCGCGTTCCGTGGAGAGCGATTCGGGCGCCGGTTGTACGGCACTCTGCGATAGACCACGTCCGTGACGCGGTCCGGAAAGTAGAGCTGGCCCATGTGGACGACGTTGCCGCCGAGGGCCGCCTCGAGGTGGACATGCACGGTCCGCCCCGGGTACCAGCCGGGATAGATCGTCCTGAAGATCGCCACACCCTTGGCATCGGTGCGCTGGACTCCGCGCAGGAACGTGCCCGTGTTCCCTTGCACGCCCGAGTAGACACCTGCTGCGTCGCAGTGCCAGACGTCGACGGCAGCGGCTCGAATCGGCTTGCAGGTGGACACGTCGAGCACCGTGAGCCTGAGCGTCAAGGGCACGCCCGCCCTGCCCTCCGTGATGTCGCGGCGAACCCGGTCTCCGTCGAGGAAGTGCGGCCCCTCGGTCTGCTCGGGGGCGAGCACGCAGCTGACGAGGCCGGCACGGCGTCGCGGGCTCGTTGCTCGTCGAGCGCCGGGACCTGCAGACGCCGTAGCTCCTACAGGGGCTCGACGCGCGCGACCGCCTTCACGCCGCCATCGACGTGGAACGCGAGCGCGAGGTGCTCATCGCTCACGTGCACTGCGAGCTCGACGTCCTCGCCCAGGTCGATCGGGTGGCGATAGTCGACGCACGCCCGCAAGGGCCGCCTGGGATCGGGGCCGCCGCGGGCGAGACACTCCTCCACCGCCGCGAGGTAGACCGCGTTGTTCGCGTGCCCCATGAGGTCGAGGTCCGCGACGCGGACGTGCCACGGGAAGCGCCCCATCGGGCGCTCCGGCTCGGTCAGCTCGAGCTTCGTCGTCAGAACGCGCCCCTCCGCGGAGCCTGCGTAGACCTCGAAGCCCTCGATCCGTGCCGGGCGCGCATCCGGGCCGAGGTGCACCCAGACGCCGTCCACCTCGACGCGGCCGCCGAGATCGCCGATCAGCGACATCCGCCTCCCGGCGACGACCCCGCCGGTGCCGCTGCACCAGGTGAGAAGCTCGACGTGGTCGTCCTCGACCGGCGGGCTCAGGACGTCGATGCGCATCGACCGCACGACCCAGAGGTGGTCAGGCGCCCCCCAGCCCGTCTCGTCCACGTCGTCCGTCGCGACGTCCTGGACGAACCGCGCGACCGCGTCGAGCCGCAGCCTGCCGGACGCGTCGCGATCGGCAAGCCTGATGCGCCGGGTCGAGCGATACGTGCGCCCTTCTCGAGGCGGCGGGACGAGCGGCTCCATGCAGCGAGAATCTAGAGAACGGCGTCGAGGAAGCGGCGCGTCTCGGGGCGCTGCGGGTTGGCGAGCACCTCCGACGGAGGACCTTCCTCGATGATCTCCCCGTCGGACATGAACACCATCCGCGAAGCGACCTCTCGCGCGAAGCCCATCTCGTGCGAGACGACGAGCATCGTCATGTGGAGCTCGGTCGCAAGACGCCGCATCACGGCGAGGACATCCCCGATCAGCTCGGGGTCGAGCGCGGATGTCGGCTCGTCGAAGAGCATCACCTTGGGATTCATCGCCAGCGCGCGAGCGATCGCGACGCGCTGCTGCTGCCCGCCCGAGAGCTGGATCGGGAAGGCGTCGCCCCGCTCTCCGAGCCCCACGAGCTCGAGCAGCTCGCGTCCCGTCTTCTCCGCCTCCCTGCGCGGCTCCCGGAGCACCGTGACCGGGCCTTCGATCACGTTCTCGAGCGCGGTTCGGTGGGGGAAGAGGTTGAACTCCTGGAAGACCATCCCCGTCCTGATGCGAAGCTGGCGGATCTTCTCGCGCTGCGCCCGGGTGCGATGGCCACCTCCTTCGACGCGGATCCCCGCGACCTCGATCGCCCCGGCCGTCGGCTCCTCGAGGAAGTTGATGCAGCGCAGGAGCGTGCTCTTCCCGGAGCCCGACCGGCCGAAGACGACGACCACCTCGCCCTTTCCCACGGTGAGATCGATCCCCTTCAGGACCTCGTGCCCCGCGAAGGACTTCCGGAGCGCCTCGACCCGGACCTCGTAGCTCGACTCGCTCACGTCCGTGCCTTCCGCTCGCCTGCGACCGCGACGCCGGCAGTGCCTCGGACGTACCCCTTGCTCAGGCGCCGCTCGAGCCGGAGCTGGAGGAACTGGAAGACCGTCGTCAGCGCCCAGTACATGAGCGCCGCGATGAGGAGCGCCTCGAGGTACCGGAAGTCCGCGCGGCCCGCGAGCTGAGCCCGCCGGAAGATCTCCATCTGGTCGATGCTGGCGCCCAGAAGGCTGATGAGCGCGGTGTCCTTGAGCATCGCGATGAACTCGTTCCCGGTGGGCGGGATGATCACCCGTGTCGCCTGCGGCAGGACGACGCGGCGCATCTTCTGCGCGTAGGTCATCCCGAGCGCCTCGGCGGCCTCCGACTGGCCGTGCCCGACCGCCTGGATGCCTGCGCGGAAGATCTCCGTCATGTACGCGCCGTAGTTCAATCCGAGAGCGATGATCCCGGCGGTGAAGACGTCCAGGGTCAGCCAGTCGTCCCATGGGGAGCCGAGCCCGATCCCGATCTGCGGGAGCGCGAGGTAGATGAGGAAGAGCTGCACGATGAGCGGCGTGCCACGGAAGAACGACGTGTAGAAGCTCGCCACGCCGACGGCGATCGCGTTGCGGCTGAGGCGCCCGAGCGCCCCGAAGAGCGCGAGGACGCACGCGAGGATGATCGACGCGACGGCGATGATCGCCGTCCACTGCAACCCGCCCGCGATGAAGCGGGCGTGATCGCGCATCCACACCGTGTCGAACCCCGCCGCGGCGAAGAGCGTCGCGAAGACGGCGAAGATCACCACCCAGACGGCGGCGAGCTTCAGCTGGAACGGGACACGCGACGAGTAGAGCTCGAGCCGTTCCCGGCGTCCCACGTCGTGCGCCGGAGCCGGCGGCGGCGCGCTCGATGCGCCGCCGCCTCCGAGCTCCGTCATTGCATGTCTCCCCGGATCAGCTCTCCGGGCCCTGCGTGAGGTCGGTCCCGTACCACTTCTCGGAGAGCTCCGAGAGCGTGCCGTCCTCGTGCATCTCCTCGATGATCTCCGAGATCCGGTCGAGGAGACTCTGCGGGTCGAGCTGCGAGTTGCGATCGAGCGCAACCGAGAGCGGCTCCTGGTAGACGGGCTCACCGACGATCTTGATCACCTTCCCGCTGTTGATCGCCTCCTGCAATGTCGGGAGGGCCGAGATGACCGCGTCGAGCCGCCGCCCGTCTCCGAGCGCGAGGTCGTCGATCGCGAGGATGTCCGTCTCCTTCGTCTGGATCTGCGGGTTCTCGATCGGCGACTCGATCGCCACGGCCTCACCCGACGGGTCCTGGGCGATCTCGAGCGTGCCCTGAAGGTACGTGTCGTACGTGCAGGCGCCACACACGCCGATCCGCTTCCCGTCGAGGTCCTCGACGCCGTTGATCGTGGTGTTGTCGGAGTGCACCGCGATGGAAGCCGGCGTGTAGTAGTACGGCGGCGTGAAGTGGAGCACCTCGGCGCGCTCGGGGGTGATCGTCATCGAGCCGACCGAGACGTCCCAGCGCCCGGCCCAGTTTCCGCCGGTGAGCGTCTCCCAGGAGGGCGCCTCCCACGCGATCTCGACGCCGAGGCGGTCTGCGATCTCCTTCGCGACGTCGATGTCGAAGCCCTCGTACTCGTTCGTCTGCTGGTTGAGCTCGGACTGCGGCGGATAGGCCGGGTCGGTCGAGACCGTGAGCACGCCCTTCTCCTCGATCTGCGCGAGCAGGTCGTCGCTCGCCTCGTCGCTGCCGCCGCACGCGGTTACGCCGACCGCGACAACGAGAACGAACGCTGCGAGAATCGCGATCCGTCGCTTCGACATCTTCCCTCCTTGCTCCGGGCACGAGCGAACCGCGCCGGGCTGCAGTTTTACGATCGGAACAGCCTACTACGGCTCGTGCTCGGCCTTGGGCCCTCGAACCGCCCGCTGACCGGTCAACGAGGCCCCCGCCCGTCAGCCGACAGACCGGCTGGCACGTGCGATGGAGTTGGGCGGACCGTACTCGGACACACCAGAGCCGGCGGGGGCTGCCAACGTGGGTGGACACCACCCCGCGCCGTCCGGGCGAACCACTCGATCCCGGCCACTGCGTGAGTCGAAGGAGGGGCGTCGCTCACAGCGTCGCTCCCTCCAGAAGGTTGCGGAGCCGCGCTCGAGCACCGATGCTTGCGGGCATGGCCCTCGCGCTCGAAGTCCGCCGCGACGATCTCGCGGCGGCGCGCGTGGCCGACGGCGAGCCCGTATCGCTCGAGGAGGGTCAGGCGCGGTTCGCCGTTGAGCGCTTCGGTCTGACCGCCAACAACGTCACCTACGGCGTGCTCGGCGACCGGCTTCGGTACTGGACGTTCTTCCCGTCGGGCACGGAGGGCTGGGGCCGCGTGCCTTCCTGGGGCTTCGCGACCGCGGTCGCGAGCCGGTGCGCGGACGTGGCGGAAGGTGCGCGGATCTTCGGCTACGTGCCGATGGGCGGCGAGCTCGTCCTGACCCCTCGGGACGTGGGCGAGCGCGGGCTGTACGACGGCTCCGATCACCGCGCCGAGCTTCCGACCGCGTACAACGGCTACCGGTTCGCCCAGCCGTCTGACCGCGACGACGTCACGATGGTGCTCCAGCCGCTCTTCGTCACCTCCGTGCTGCTCGCCCGGAGCCTCGAGGGTGCATCGCGTGTCATCTTCTCGAGCGCGTCGAGCAAGACGGCGCTCGGCACCGCTTTCCTGCTCGCACGTCGCGGCATCGAGACGGCTGGGATCACCGCTTCGACGGACTTCGCGGCCGGTCTCGGCGTCTACGACGAGATCGTCGGCTACGACGCGATCGACGAGCTCGAGCCGAGCGTCGCGACCTTCGTCGACCTGGCGGGGAACGCCGAGGTGCGAGCGGCGGTGCATCGGCACTTCGGAGCCGATCTCCAGGCCAGCGTCCTCGTAGGCGCGACCCACGTGGACGCCGCCCCGCCCACCCCCGACCCGCTACCCGGGCCGAAGCCGACGCTCTTCTTCGCACCCGACCACGTGGCCGACGGGATCGACACCGGAGCGCTCGGCGAGCTGGTCGAGTGGAGTGCGGGTTGGCTGGAGATCAAGCGCCGCGACGGGCCTGGGGCCGTCCTCGCCGCGTGGATCGAGGCGGTCCGGGGCAACCTGCCTCCGACGCGCGGGCTCTCCCTCGCGCTGCACTGACGTCGCCACGCTCTCGCCCGACCGAGTGGAGACCGCGAGATCGGTCGAGACGGTGACATGCCCTTCTCTTCGTTCTGCGCGAGTCGCGCGCTAGCTCGTCGCGCGCGTCTCCTACGCTGCGCGGATGATGGACGTCGCAGCGCAGCCAGCAGCGGTCGAGGGCGGGTGGTGGGAGCGCGCCGCGGGCCTCGCGCAGCCGCTGGGCGTGTGGCTGTACGGGTTCCTCGTCGTGGCGCTCACCGCCGGCTCGGCCGGCGGGTACCTGCCGACGACGCACGGCTGGACGGCGGTCATCACGCTCTGGCTCGCTGCCGTCACCCTGATGGTGCGAGACCGGGTCGAGGTGTCCACTCCCGCCGTGGTGCTCCTCGGCGCGCTCGCGGCGTTCACCGCCTGGATGACGCTCTCGGCCGCCTTCTGGAGCCCGTCTCCGACCTCGGCGATGCATGAGGTGCAGCGCAACCTCGCCTATCTCGGCATCGTCGCCGCGGGTCTGGCGCTGACGTCGCGACGCTTGGCGCCGCTGCTCGCCGGCGGCGTGCTCGCCGGCGTCGTCCTGCAGTGCCTCTACGCCCTCGGGACGCGCGTCTTGCCCGACCGCCTCGGCGCGTTCGACTCCGAGGCGTTCGGCTACCGGCTCTCGCTCCCGATCACCTACTGGAACGGCCTCGGCATCTTCGCGGTGATGGGCATGCTGCTCGCCCTGGGCTTCGCGGCGCGGGCGCGCAGCACGGGGGCCCGTGCCGCCGCGGCCGCCGCGCTCCCGCTCCTCGCCACGGCGAACTACTTCACGTTCAGTCGTGGCGCCTGGATCGCTCTCGCGGTCGGCCTCGTCGTCGCGCTCGTGATCGACGCTCGCCGGCTCCAGCTCATCGCCTGCGTGCTCGTCCTCGCTCCGTGGACGGTCGTGGCGGTGCACGCGGCGAGCAATCGCGAGGCGCTCACCACACGCGACGCGACACTCGCCGCCGCGACGGACGAGGGGCACTCGCTCTTGCCGCTGCTCCTCGCCCTCGCGTGCGCGAGCGGGGCCGCCGCCGCCGCGTTCGCGTTCGCGGAACGGCGCATCGAGATCCCACGCGCCGTACGGGCGGCGTTCGCCGCGGTCGTCGCCGCCGCCCTGCTCGGGGGCGCGGCGCTCTTCACGGAGCGGCATGGGCCGCCCTGGGAAGTCGCGGACCGGATGTGGACCTCGTTCACCGGCGCTCCGACGAAGACCGGTCCTGATCTGTCCGAAAGGATCTTTCAACTCTCGAACAACGGACGTCTCGACCTCTGGACGACGTCCTGGGAGTCGTTCGAACACGACCGGGCTCTCGGAAGCGGCGCCGGCACCTTCTGGCAGCAGTGGGCGGCGAACGGCGACCGCAGGTTCAACACCACCGAGGGGCACAGCCTCTACGCGGAGACCCTCGGCGAGCTCGGCATCCCCGGGCTCGTGCTCGTCGTACTCCTCGTGGCGATGCCTCTCGTCGCAGGGGTTCGAGCGCGACGAACCGCCTTCGTGCCCGCAGTCACAGGGGCCTTCGCCGCCTGGGTCGCGCACGCCGGGGTCGACTGGGACTGGGAGCTCGTCGGCGTGACCGGGGTCGCGCTCCTGTGCGGAACGGCCCTGGTGTCGGC
>JAWOIV010000025.1:0-12150 GCA_046484465.1 Gaiellaceae bacterium | reverse complement strand
CGATCGCTGGCCACGACGCTGAGCACGCTGCTCCCCGTCGCGGTTCTCTACTTCTTCGGCGGTGACACGCTGAAGGACTTCGCGTTCGCCCTCCTCATCGGCATCGGTTCGGGTGCCTACTCGTCGATCTTCCTCGCCGCGCCGTTCCTTGCGATGCTCAAGGAGCGCGAGCCGGAGTACGCGCGCCGTCGCGACGATCTCGGGGCGCTTGCGGGCATCGAGTCGGTCGGCGGCACGCTCGCGCACGAGGCCGAGGTGTTCGCGGCACAGGGCGCCGCGACCGCCGAGGCCGTCGAGCCGGCACCCGTCGAAGAGGCCGTCACTCCCGCGCCCGAGCCGGTGGCGGCGGGCCCCGCAACCCCAGCCGCCGAGTCGAAGCGCGAACGGCGACGCCAGCGACGCGCAACGAGGCCGCATGGCCGACCGCGCTAGCTCGTCGGAGCGAAGCTCGATCGAGACGCTCGCGCTGGCCGGGGTCGGCGCTCTCGCGGTGGCCGCCGAGCGCGCCGACGAGCTCGCAGACGCTATCTCGTCCCGGCTCGGGATCGATCGTGACGAGGTGCGGGCCGCGGTCGCCGAGGTCATCGAGAGCTGGCGGCGCGAGCTCGAGCGGACGGGCGAGAGAACGGGTGCGACGACGGCCAGAATCGCCGAGGAGCTCGGTGTCGCATCGCGGGACGCCGTCGAGGAGCTCGAGCTTCGCGTCGCGCAGGTCGAGCACCGCCTGAAACTGCTCGAGCGCTCCGGCTAAGGAACTCGTTCAACGCGTGTCGCGGGCTGGCGTGCCGTGCGACACTTGAGCCCATGGCGACGCGGCAGCGCGCGACCGGGAGCCTCGGACGCCTGTCCGAGATCGCCCAGGTGGCGACACGGCACGGCTTCGGCTACGTCCTGCGCCGGAACCGGCTGGGCAATCTCGTGCCCTGGCGCAACTCCGACGGGCAGGAGGAGGCGGCCTCCGACCGCGGTCGGAGGCTCCGCGAGATGCTCGACGAGCTCGGACCGACGTTCGTGAAGTTCGGCCAGCTCCTCTCCACGCGCCCCGACGTCGTGCCGCCGGACATCGTCACGGAGCTCCGGCGCCTGCAGGACGACGTGAGCCCGTTCCCCTTCGAGCAGGTTCGCGAGGTCGTGGAAGCGGAGCTCCAGCTGACGGTCGAGCAGGCATTCCGCGAGTTCGATCCCATTCCCCTCGCCTCGGCCTCCATCGGCCAGGTGCACCGGGGCGTGCTTCCCGACGGACGAGACGTCGCCGTCAAGGTGCAGCGGCCGGCGGCGCGGGAGCAGATCGAGGCCGACCTCGGCCTCCTCTACCAGGCGGCGAAGCTCTTGCGCGAGCGAGTGAAGGCGCTCGAGTTCATGAACCCGCGGGAGCTCGTGGACGAGTTCGCCCGATCGATCCGGATGGAGCTCGACTACGGCCTCGAGGCCCGCAACGCCGAGATGTTCCACCGCAACTTCCGCGACGATGCTCGCGTCGTCGTGCCCAGAGTGATTCGCGGGTACTCGAGCGCCCGCATCCTCACGCTGGAGTTCCTCGACGGCACGAAGGTGGCAGACCTCGACCTCGCTGCGATGTCTGCGGACGAGCGGCGTGACGCCGCCTACCGGATGGCCGACGCGTGGATGACGATGGTGTTCCGGCACGGCTTCTTCCACTCCGACCCGCATCCCGCCAACGTCTTCGTGCTCCCGTCCGGAGCACTCGGGCTCGTGGATTTCGGACAGGCCGGGAAGCTCACCGACGACGACATGACGAAGCTCACCCGGCTCTTCGTGGACGCCGCGACCGAGAACGTGGATGCGATCCCGCGCCGCCTGCGCGAGCTGGGAGTCCGCTACGCGCCCGAGCGCGAGGACGAGTTCCGGGCCGAGCTCCGCGTGCTCTTCGACCGCTACTACGGCACGCGGCTCTCCGACATCGACCCGCTCCAGGTGATCCGCGAGGGGTTCCAGCTCATCTATTCGATGAACCTCCAGCTCCCGTCGCGGTTCGTGATGCTCGACAAGGCGATCGCGACGCTCGCATCGGTCGGGCAGGAGGTGTACCCGGATTTCAACGTGTTCGACGTCGCACGGCCGTACGCGCGGGGGCTCATGACCGACCGCTTCCAGCCCCGGGTGCTGGCGGAGAGCGCGCGCGCAGAGGCGGTGGCGTTCGGCTCACTCGCGCGGGACCTCCCGTTCCAGGTCGCGGACGTCCTCGACCGCATGCGCTCGGGGACGTTTCAGATCCGGATCGAGAACCCCGGAATCGACGAGATCGACCAGCACCTGGACCAGGCGTCGAACCGGCTCTCGGTTGGACTGGTGGTCGCAGGCGGGCTGGTCGGCTCGGCGATCATCGGCGTCTTCGCAGCGGACGGCCCGCACGTCATGGGGCTCCACCTGCTGTCCTTTCTCGGCTTCGTCATCTCGGGCGTGTTCGGCCTCTGGCTCGTCTGGGGCATCGCCCGCCACGGGCGCCTCTGAGGCGCCTGACCCGCGCGAGCCGAAGCACCGCGACCCGGCGCAACCGGACGTGGCGGCTGAGGAGCCCTTGCCAACAATCCGCTGCAAAGGACATCTGGCGGACCGGGGGCAGCGCGGCTAGCGTCGGCGACATGCCGAGCGCAGTCCTCGTCGCCGAACCGGAGCTCGAGACCCGCGAGTACCTGGGGCGCCACCTCCGTGAGGACGGGTTCGACGTCCTCGATGCCGCGTGGCGAGGCGAAGCGCTCGAGCTCGTCGAGCGCCTCCGCCCCGATCTCGTTCTGCTCGGAGAGCTCGACCTCTGCCAGCGCCTGCGCGACGGAGAGCCCGGGCGGAGCTGGGATCGCAACGTCCCGGTGATCGTGCTCGCGGCATCCTCCGATCCCGTGGAGCGCGTGCGCGCCCTCGACCGCGGCGCGGACGACGTGGTGGGCAGGCCGTTCGCGTACGAGGAGCTGCTGGCTCGGATCCGCGCCATCCTTCGACGGACGACGAGCGCGGAGATCTTCACGGCAGGAGATCTCGTCGTCGACCGACGCACCCGGCGAGTCACCGTTCGGGGCACGTCGGTGGGGCTGTCGGCGAAGGAGTTCGAGCTCGTCGCGCGACTCGCGACGGATCCCCATCGCGTGTTCACGAAGGAGGAGCTGTTGCGCGACGTCTGGGGGTTCCGCTCCCAGGGCCGAACCCGCACGTTGGAGTCACACGCGTCTCGAGTGCGCCGCAAGCTGCGTGTTGCCGCGACCGACTCGTTCGTCGTGAACGTCTGGGGCGTCGGCTACCGGCTGCTCGAGTAGGCTCGCTCGGCGGGACGCTCGCGTGCATGGCTGGAACACGGCCCGCGCGGCGACGATGACGCCCGCTCGGCTCTAGCGGGCGCCTTCGAGCTCGAGGAGCGCGATCTTCCGCTCGAGCCCGCCGGCGTAGCCCACGAGATCGCCCGAGGCGCCGACGACGCGGTGGCAAGGGAGCACGATCGGGATCCGGTTGCGGTTCATCACCGTTCCGACCGCCCGTGCCGCCCGGGGGCGGCCGACCCGCGCGGCTAGCTCGCCGTACGTCGCCGTCTCTCCGTAGGGGACGCGCGCGAGCTCGTGGAGAACCGCGATGGTGAACGGCGGCAGCACCCGGAGGTCGAGCGTGAGATCGAATGCCCGACGCCGTCGGGCGAAGTACTCGTCGAGCTCACGGCGGGCCTCGTCGACGCTGCGCGCAGAGCGCAGCACGCGCGGACCTGCGATCCGGGCGAGCCGATCGAGATCCTCGTCGGGGTCGGGGTCGAACCAGATCGAGGCGAGCCCGCGGTCGGAGGCGGCGACGAGGAGCTCGCCCACCGGTGAGTCGACGACGTCGAATCCGAGGTCGATGAGCCCGAGGGCGTGTGCGGAATCGCGGAAGCGCTGATCGAGGTCGGGTGAGATGGTCACGGCGTCATCCTCCTTCGCAAGGTGCGCACGCCCGACGACGTGGCCTGGCGCGCCGCGTCGGGACTCGAATCCAGGGCGGACGCGATCTGGTCGTACGAGAGGTCGTACCCGTAGCGGAGCACGACGGCCGCTCGCTCCGTCGGTGGGAGCCCGTCGGTCAGGTCGGCGAGCTCCTCGTAGGCGGGGCGGCCGTCCTCCGCACCCGTCTCCGCGAGCTCGCTCTGCGGTCGCGTGCGGCGGAGCGCGTCGATCGCGACGTTGCGGGCGATCGTCAGCACCCACGCCCGCAGGTGCTCCCCGTGGTCGAGGCGTGCGTACGCCTGAAGCGCACGGAGGAACGTCTCCTGGAACGCGTCGTCGGCACGCTCCACACCGAGTCGCCGGCGGAGAAATCGCAGCACCTCGGATCGGTGCTCGTCGTAGAAGCTCTCGAAGGGAGGTACGGACACCGCTTGCATCATCCCTGCCAACGCAGCGATGCCGTGATCTGTGAGCATGGGCCCGTGCGCGCAGCCGTCGTCGGTCACGTGGAGTGGATCGAGTTCCTCGTCGTCGAGGCGGTGCCGGGGCCGGGCGACATCGCCGCCGCGAGCGAGTCGTGGGAGCAGGCCGGGGGAGGGGGAGCGGTCGCGGCGATCCAGCTCGCGCAGCTCGCCGACACCGTGCTCTTCATCACGACGCTCGGCGACGACGACCACGGGCGACGTGCGCTGAGCGAGCTCGAGAGCCGCGGCGTCGACGTTCGTGCGTCGTTCGTGCAAGCACCACAGCGCCGCGGCGTCACGTTCATCGACGAGATCGGCGAGCGGACGATAACGACGATCGGTCCCAAGCTGCATCCGCGGGGTCACGACGACACGCTTCCCTGGCGGGAGCTCGGGCTCTGCGAAGCGGTGTACTTCTGCGCGGGGGACGAAGATGCCCTCCTCGCAGCCCGCCGTGCGCGCGTTCTCGTCGCGACCGCGCGAGAGTTACCGACGCTGCGCCGGGCGGCGGTCGAGCTGGACGCGCTCGTCGGAAGCGCCAAGGACGAGTCCGAGCGGTTTCAGCCGGGCGAGCTCGACCCGGAGCCGCACCTCGTCGTCAGCACCTCGGGAGCTCTCGGCGGGTGGGTGCAGCCGGGGGGCCCGTTCTCGGCCGCACGTGCCCCCGGGCCCCGCATGGACACGTACGGAGCAGGCGACTGCTTCGCGGCGGGGCTCGCATTCGGGCTCGCGGCCGGGCTCGAGGGTGCGGCGGCCGTCGAGTTCGCCGCCCGCTGTGGAGCCGGGGCCCTCACCGGACGAGGCGTCCACGCAGAGGCGGTGCCGCTCCGCGCGCCGGACGGTGAGCCTCCTGCAGGGTCACCGCCGGGCGCTTCCGGCAACTAGATGAGTAGTTCCACGGCTTCAGGCGGTGTAGTCGGCGAGTGCACGCGGTGGGCGGCCGAGGCGGTAGTTGAGGCTAATCGCAGCTGCGAGTGCGAGGAAGCGCACTCTGATGCGGGTGCCGAGGCCGTGCAGCGTGCGGGCGCCGTGCCGCTCGAGGGTGAGCAGGTCCTTGCAGGTCTGGAAGATCGACTCGATTCGTTGCCGGACGGGGGCGAGGTGGGGGCCGCGGCCGGGTTCGTTCTTGCGGCGCGGGCGCACGATCGTCGCGTCGAGCTCGGCAGCGAGCCGCTCGAACTCGCGGCCGGCGTAGCCTTTGTCGCCGAGCACGTACAGGTGCCCGGAGCGGCGGCAGCGCTCGAGCAGCGTGAGACACACCTCGCGCTCGGATGTCTTGGGCGAGGTGAGCATGAGCGCGCGCGGGGTGCCGTCGAGCGCGAACAGGCCGTGCAGGCGGAAGCCCCAGAAGTAGCGGCTGTGGCTCGTGCAGTAGCCGTAGTCAGCCGCATCAGCGAGCTGGCTGCGCCGCGTCGTCTCAACGCTTCTGGCGCACTCGACCGGGGTCGAGTCGACCAACACGAGGTCGTCCTGGAAGCCGGGGCTGTCGCTCGCGAACACGACTGTCAGCGCCTCGATCGTGTCGCTGAGGGCCTGCCGTCGCTTCAGGTAGCCGCTGCGGTTGGGGAGCTTCGGGAACAGGTGTGCGAGCTGCTTGCGCGCGACCCTGATGAAGCGCGCGTCGGAGGGAATCCCCACGATCACCTGCGCGACCGCGAGCGTAACGACCTCCGCGTCGGTCACGATCCGCCTGGCGTTCTTCGACGGCTCGGGCAGGAGATCGTCAGCGGTACAGAACACGGCAATCAGCAACAGGTCGAGGTCGGCGAGCATCGTGTCCTCCACTGGTCGACGGTGCGAATAGGCACCGCCGACTTCGACCTGACTGCTGCGGGTCCCTACCGCGCCGCGGCCTCAGCCGTGGAACTACTCATCTAGTGCGCAGACGAGAAGAGCGGCTCGAACCGCTCCCGCCACTCGGTATCGCTCACCGACCTCCGGAAGAGTTGTTCGAGCACCTCGCGCGGCGACATCTCGTCCTCGTACGCGACGAGGCAGACACATGCGACGAGCAGATGGCGGAGGAGTTCGGGATCGAGCCGCGCCACTCCCAAAGAGCGCTCGAACGCCCAGACGGTTCGCGCCGCGTCCGCGGACGGGCCTCGTTCTCGAACTTCCTCGAACAGCTGCTCCGGATCGAAGGCGTCCCAGTCCATTCGACCCAGTATGGCGACGGCGCGATGTTTCGACCCTCGGGGGGCGGGTACCCGTTTGGCGAACCGTAATCGACCAGAAAGGGAGGTCAGCGATGACCAACGTCTGGACGTACCACTCGGAGCTCGACTCCGCATTCACCGACAGCAACATGGATCTCACCGGCTTCGAGGTCGAGGCTCTCGACGGCTCGATCGGCAAGATCGACGAGGCGACCTACGAGATGGGTCAGAGCTACCTCGTCATCGACACGGGACCGTGGATCTTCGGCAAGAAGGTCATGCTCCCCGCCGGCGTCGTCCGCTCGGTGGACAAGGCCGAGGAGAAGGTCTTCGTGAACCGCACGAAGGACGAGATCAAGGACTCGCCGGAGTTCGACGAAGACGCGCTCGCGCGCGACGACTCGTACCGCGAGGAGCTCGGCTCGTACTACGGCCCGGGCGGTCCCGCGTACCGCGACTGGGATCCGCCGCGCATCTAGGCGAGTCTCCCGCTTCGGGGGAGGCCGTCCACGCCGCCTCCCCCGACGAGCCCCTTGCACCGCGCACGAGCCGATGGTCGGCAGCCCGGTTCGTCACGACAGCGAGGGCAAGGCGAAGGGCTCCCGCTCGGGAGCCCTTCGCCGTTCCCACACGAGCCTCGAGGTCAGCGCTTCGCGGACGCGCGAGCCTTCTTGGCGCCGTTGGCCTTCGACTCCTCGCGCAGGATCCGCCGCGAGATCGTCTCGACGTGCCTCAGCGCCTCCTTCTCCTGCTTCAGGTTCTCCTGCAGGAGCTCGACGGCCTCCCGCTCCCTGAGCGTGCGTGCCTTGCTGACAAGACCGGTGTACGCGGCGATCTCGTAGTGCTCGGCGCGAGCGGCCGCGCCGGTGAGGAACACGTCGATGACGCCATCGGTGCCCTCGTGCTCCTTCATGAACTCGTCGTGCTCCTGCTTGATCCCGTCGATGCCGGGGCACGGCTCCGCCTTCGGCTTCTCGCCGAGCTGCTCGAACACCTTCTCGAGGTTCGAGACGTGCCTCTCGGTCTCCGTCAGGTGCGACCGGAACGCCTCCGAGAGCTCCTTGTCCGTCGCCTCGGTCGCGAGCATCGGGAGAACCCTCGTGAGCGCCTTCTCGGCGTAGTACATGTCCTGGAGCTCGTGCACGAAGAGCTCCTTCGGTGATGTCATCTGCGACATCTCTCCTCCTTGCGTCGGGGTACCAGGGACGCGTACCCGCATGCTTCAGCAGCAAACGCCGATCCCCCGATGTTTGAGCGGGCCGTGGTTCGAGGAATGACTGACCAGGAGGTGATGAGAGATGCCAACCTGGCTTCTGGTTCTGATCGTCGTGCTCGTCGTGCTCACCCTCTTCGGAGGGTTCGGGTACTCGCGCCGCTAACGGGCGGCGCATCCCGGTGGCCGATACGTCGTGAGCGGCCCGCGCGAAACGCGGGCCGCTCGGCGTCTCGGCTCGATGACCCTGGGGCCTGGCGAACTCGCGCTCGACGAGTAGGGTGAGGCGAGACGAGCGCGTCCGCGCGGTGAGGTTCGACCCCTGCAGGTACGGGGAAGCCGAAACGACAGACGGGCTCGCCCCTCTCCCCCAATGTGGCCCGATGGCGCGAGCCACCTCGCTCGGGCATTGTTGTTCTCGCGGAAGTTGAGCTCGTGATCCAGCCGCGGGAGGAACGTGGAGAGAGCCGAAGTCAGAGTTGCCGAGCTCATCTGCTCGATCTCGTCGCAGTGGAGTCGCCGCTCGGCCCGGAGGCAGTGCTCGCGAACCTCGTCGAGTTCGGTGAGCTCCGGCCGACGCTCTGGCCGGCGATCGGCACTGGGAGTCGTGAAGCCGTAGAGTCGAGCAAGGACGAGGAAAGGAGACGGTATGCACGCACGTGTCACTCGGTCGCGAGCGCCCGTCGAGAAAGTCGACGAGGCCCTCGAGTGGTTCCGGGAGACGGCGCTTCCGCAGGCGACCTCGCTACCCGGCTTTCGTGGAGCGCTCGAGCTCGTCGATCGCGAGAGCGGCGTGGCGCTTACGGTGACGCTGTGGGAGTCCGCGGACGCCCGAGATGCGAGCGAGACCGCCGCAGCGGGTATGCGAAGTGACGCGGAGACCTCGGGCTCCGAGGTGCTCGGCGTCGAGCGTTACGAGGTCGCGGTCAGCACGTTGTAGACGCGCCGACCGTCCGACACGCGAGCAGGCGCCAGGCTGCAGCCAGGCGCCTGCCGCTTCTCAGGCCGCCACGCTCGGCAGCCCGGCGAGCGCCATCGCGACCTCCTCCTCCGAGTACTCGTGATCGACGAGCCTCCCGGCGAAGTAGTCGATGTACGCCTGCATGTCGAAGTGGCCGTGGCCGCAGAGGTTGAAGAGGATCGACTCCGAAACGCCCTCCTCGCGACAGCGCATCGCCTCGTCCATGGCGGCCTTCACGGCGTGATTCGCCTCGGGGGCCGGGACGATGCCCTCGTGTTGGGCGAACTCGACCCCGGCCGCGAACACCTCGGTCTGCGTGTAGGCGCGGGCCTCGATCAGCCCCAGCTCCTTCAGATGGCTGACCATCGGCGCCATTCCGTGGTACCGGAGCCCACCCGCGTGGAAGGGCGGCGGGATGAACGAGGAGCCCAGTGTGTGCATCTTCACGAGCGGCGTCAGGTGCCCGGTGTCGCCGAAGTCGAACGCGTACTTGCCCTTGGTCAGGCTCGGACAGGCGGTGGGCTCGACGGCGATGACGCGAATCGACGAGCCGTCGCGTAGCGCACGCCCGATGAACGGGAAGGAGATGCCCGAGAAGTTCGAGCCGCCCCCCGTGCAGCCGATGATCACGTCCGGATAGTCCTCCGCCGACTCGAGCTGGAGCAGCGCCTCCTCGCCGATGACGGTCTGGTGCATGAGAACGTGGTTCAGCACCGAGCCGAGCGAGTACTTCGTGTCCTCGCGCGGAGCTGCCGCCTCGACCGCCTCCGAGATGGCGATCCCGAGGCTCCCGGTCGAGTCGGGGTGCTCGGCCAGCACGGCCCGGCCCGAGTTCGTCTCCTCTGACGGGCTCGCGACGACGCGTGCTCCGAAGGTCTCGATCAGCCCGCGCCGATACGGCTTCTGGTCGTACGAGATCTTCACCATGTACACGTCGACCTCGAGGCCGAAGATCTGCCCGGCGAAGGCCAGCGAGGAGCCCCACTGGCCGGCGCCCGTCTCGGTGGTGAGGCGGGACACGCCCTCCGCCTTGTTGTAGTAGGCCTGTGCGACGGCGGTGTTCGGCTTGTGCGACCCCGTCGGCGAGACGCCCTCGTACTTGTAGTAGATGCGCGCCGGTGTATCGAGGGCGGCCTCGAGGCGGCGGGCGCGGAAGAGCGGAGTCGGCCTCCACTGTCGGTAGACCGACCTGACCTCTTCGGGGATGGCGATGTAGCGGTCGGTCGAGACCTCCTGCAGGATGATCTGCATCGGGAAGAGCGGAGCCAGGTCGTCGGGACCGACGGGCTGCCCCGTCCCGGGATGGAGCACGGGAGGCGGCGGCTCCGGCAGATCGGCCGCGATGTTGTACCAGGCCTCAGGCAGGCGGCTCTCGTCCAGCAGGTACTTGACCGTGTCGCTCATCTCGTCTCTCCCTCTCGAAGGCGGTTCCCGCCAGTCTTGCCGACGCCGCGCGCGGGGGCAAGCGGTAGGCTCATCCGCCGTGGCGATCCTCACCACACAGGTGGATCGCGCGTCGGACTCCTACCGCGCGCGACGCGAGAGGATGGAGGCGCTCGTCGCAGAGCTGCGGGAGCGCACGGCCCAGGTCGCGCTGGGCGGCGGGGAGAAGGCCGTTGAACGGCACCGGTCGCGCGGCAAGCTCCCGGCACGCGAGCGGGTCGACCGCCTGTGCGATCCGGGAACCGCCTTCCTCGAGCTGAACGCGCTCGCCGCGTGGGACGTGTACGACGGCGATGCGCCGTCGGCAGGGGTCGTCACCGGCGTCGGCGTCGTCGAGGGACGGCAGTGCGTGATCGTCGCCAACGACGCGACCGTGAAGGGCGGCTCCTATTACCCGCTGACCGTGAAGAAGCACTTGCGCGCGCAGGAAGTGGCCCGCCAGAACCGGCTGCCGTGCATCTACCTGGTGGACTCGGGCGGCGCCTTCCTCCCGCTCCAGGCCGAGGTCTTCCCGGATCGCGACCACTTCGGGCGGATCTTCTACAACCAGGCGCGCCTCTCGGCGCTCGGGATCCCGCAGATCGCCGTCGTCATGGGCTCGTGCACCGCGGGAGGGGCGTACGTCCCCGCGATGTCGGACGAGACCGTGATCGTGCGCGGCACCGGGACGATCTTCATCGGCGGCCCGCCGCTCGTGAAGGCGGCGACCGGGCAGGACGTGACCGCCGAGGAGCTGGGCGGGGCCGACGTCCACGCGCGGCGCTCCGGGGTCGCCGACCACTACGCGACCTCGGACGAGCACGCGCTCGCGATCGCGCGCGAGATCGTGCGCCATCTGGATCGTCCCCCACCCTCGCCCTGGGAGCTGGCGTCGCCCGAAGCGCCGGTGCTCGACCCGGCCGACCTCTACGGCCTCGTGCCCGAGGACTTCCGTCACGAGCTCGACGCGCGCGGGGTGATCGGCCGGATCGTGGACGGCTCGCGCTTTCACGAGTTCAAGGAGCTGTACGGGGAAACGCTGGTCTGCGGCTTCGCGCGCATCGAGGGGTACCCCGTGGGGATCCTGGCGAACCAGGGCGTGCTCTTCGCGGAGTCGTCGCAGAAGGGCGCGCACTTCGTCGAGCTCGCGTGCAAGCGGCGGATCCCGCTCGTGTTCCTCCAGAACATCACGGGCTTCATGGTCGGGAAGGAGTACGAGGAGGGCGGGATCGCCCGCGACGGCGCGAAGCTCGTCATGGCGGTCGCGTGCGCGGACGTCCCGAAGTTCACCGTCGTCACGGGCGGCTCGTTCGGTGCCGGTAACTACGCGATGTGCGGGCGTGCGTACGAGCCGCGGCAGCTCTGGATGTGGCCGAACGCCAGGATCTCAGTGATGGGGGGAGAGCAGGCGGCGACCGTGCTCTCCATGGTCGGCGACGCCGACCCGGAGGAGATACGCGCAACGTACGAGGCGGAGGGCAACCCGTACTACTCGACCGCGCGCCTCTGGGACGATGGGATCATCGACCCAGTCGACACGCGCCGCGTGCTCGGCCTCGGTCTCGCCGCAGCCGCGAACGCGCCCGTGCCCGAGACGACCTTCGGCGTCTTCAGGATGTAGCCGAGCGTGGTCGTCCGCATCCTCATCTGGGGCCTCTTCGACTCGAAGACCACGATCGAAGAGCTGCGCGACAGGCTCCCGGACCTCAAGGAGCCGAGCGCCTGGATCTGGAGCGAGGCGAGCGAGCGGTTCGGGCTCGTCGCGTACGGCGACGAGCTCCCGGAGGCGGCCGGCTGGGCCGCCGACCTCATAGGCGAGGACCCGGACGTCTACGAGGAGTTCGACCCCCTCTAGTGGTCTCTCCGGGAAGTCCGGTGCCCATTCGCCGGCGAGAACCGAGCAGGCCTAGGACGCAGGGAGGCCGCATACCAGAAGGTATGTGGCCGACCGAGGACGACGGCATGCGATGTGTTCGCAGCCGCGCGAAGGGGTGGCGTACTTCCCGGAGCGACC
>JAWOIV010000017.1:0-23870 GCA_046484465.1 Gaiellaceae bacterium | reverse complement strand
GAGCGGTGGCTCCGCCCCGGCGTGACGCGCGAGGAGATCGCCGAGGGGCTGCGCCCGCTCCTCGCCCTGCCGGTCGAGCACGTGCTCGCGACGCACGGCGGGCCGACCGACCGGGCTGCCCTCGAGCGGGCGTTGTCCTCCTAGTGGTTGCTCCGGGAAGTACGCCACCCTTCGCGCGGCTGCGAACACATCGCATGCCGTCGTCCTCGGTCGGCCACATACCTTCTGGTATGCGGCCTCCCTGCGTCCTAGGCCTGCTCGGTTCTCGCCGGCGAATGGGCACCGGACTTCCCGGAGAGACCACTAGTACCCGTGGCCGGCTATGTGGAGCTGCACTGCCATTCGGCGTACTCGTTCCTCGACGGTGCGTCGCAGCCGGAGGAGCTCGCTGCACGGGCCGCAGAGCTCGGATACGAGGCGCTCGCGCTGACGGATCACGACGGGCTCTACGGGTCGCTCGAGTTCGCGCACGCGGCGAAGGCGCTCGGGGTGCGGCCCATCACCGGCGCGGAAGTGACGGTCGGTGGCGCTAGCTCGACGACGCCACCCGGTAGTGGAGGCACGCACGTCACGCTGCTCGTCGAGTCCCGCCGCGGGTACGCGAACCTCTGCCGGCTGCTAACGGCTGCACATGCGGGCACGCGTCGGCACGGAAGGGAGGATCGCGAGCCGCTGCCGCCCTCGGTATCGCTCGAGCTCGTCGCCGAGCTCTCCGAGGGGCTCGTCTGCCTTTCGGGGTGCGCGCGACGGGGGCTCGGCCTCCTCGACCCGAACGCGGCCGCACAGCTCGCGCAGGCGTTCGGGCGCGAGAGGTTTCTGGTCGAGCTCCAGCGGCCGTTCGAGCGCGGCGACGTTCGTCGCAACATGCTCCTGCGGGACCTCGCGAGCCACCTCGGCGTGGAGACGGTTGCCACCGGCGACGTCCACGCGCATCACCCCCGGCGCACGCTGCTTCAGGACGTCCTCGTCGCGATCCGCTGCCGCACCTCGCTCGAGGGTTGTGAGCCCGAGCGGCGCGGGAACCGCGAGAGCTACCTGCGCCCACCGAAGGAGATGCTCGAGCGCTTCGCGTTCGACCGTGCTGCCGCCGAGCGGGCGGGCCAGCTCGCGGAGCGGCTCGAGTTCGACCTCACCGAGGAGCTCGGGTACCGCTACCCGGACTTCTCGGACGGGTCCGAGCCGGCCGTTCGCCGCCTCGCGGTCATCTGCCGGGCTGCGATCGACGACCGCTACCCGCCAAGTAACAGACTGTTACTTGGCAAGGCGCTCGCTCGCCTGGAGGACGAGCTGCTGCTGATCGACGAGCTCGGGCTCGCCGGGTTCTTCCTCCTCCACCACGAGGTGCTCGAGCTGGCGAGGGAGTGCGCGGCGGAGGTGCGCGGCACAGGCTCTCCCAGGAGCTTCCTGCCGCCGGGGCGCGGGCGCGGGAGCTCGGTCGGGTCGATCGTCTGCTACCTCACCGGGCTCTCGCACGTCGACCCGGTGGCGAACGAGCTCTCGCTCGGACGGTTCCTGAACCGCGAGCTCGCGGCGGTGCCGGACATCGACCTCGACTTCCCGCGAGACATCCGCGAGAAGCTCATCGTCCGGGTCACAGAGCGCTACGGGCACGAGCACGCAGCGCTCGTCGCGAGCTTCGCCACCTACCGTTCACGGGGTGCGATTCGCGACGTCGGCAAGGCGCTCGGGCTGCCGTACGCCGACCTGGAGCGGCTCGCGCGCCTCTCCGACGGCTGGGACGCGCGACGCGTGGGGGAGGAGCTCGCACGGCTCCCCGACGGCGAGCGGAAGCTCGAGTCGCGGCGCTGGCGTGCCTTCGCCTGGCTCACCGGCGAGATCGCGCGGCTTCCACGCCATGTCTCGCAGCATCCGGGCGGGATGATCGTCTCGACTCGCCCGCTCGTCGAGCTCGTCCCGGTGCAGCCCGCAGCGATGGCCGGTCGCCAGCTCTGCCAGTGGGACAAGGACTCGTGCGCCGACGCCGGGTTTCTCAAGATCGACCTTCTCGGCCTCGGGATGCTCTCAGCAGTCGAGGACTGCGTCGACCGGATCGCGCGGGCGCGGGGCGAGGTGATCGACCTCTCCCGGGTCCCGTTCGACGACCCCGAGGTCTTCGCGGAGATCCAACAGGCAGACACGGTCGGGACGTTCCAGATCGAGAGCCGCGCGCAGATGCAGAGCCTGCTGCGGACGAAGCCGGCGAACCTGGACGACCTCACCGTGCAGGTCGCCCTCGTCAGGCCCGGGCCGATCCAGGGAAAGGCCGTGCACCCCTACATCGACGCGCGTGAGCGGCTCCGCCGCGACCCCGGCTACACCTGGCCGGTGGACCACGAGCTCCTGCGGGAGCCGCTGCGCTCGACCTTCGGCGTCGTCGTCTTCCAGGACCAGGTGCTCGAGGTCGCGATCGCACTCGCGGGATTCACGGTCGGGGAGGCCGAAGGGCTGCGGCGCGCGATGAGCCGCAAGCGCAGCCACGACGCGCTCGAGGCGTACCGCGGGCGCTTCGTGGAAGGTGCCGCGGGGAAGGGCGTCGACGAGGAGACCGCGAACACGGTCTTCGACAAGCTCGTCGGCTTCTCCGGCTTTGGATTCCCGAAGGCGCACGCCGCCGCGTTCGGGCTCCTCGCGTACCAGTCGCAGTGGCTGCGCCGGCACTATCCCGCCGAGTTCCTGTGCGCGCTCCTGAACGCGCAGCCGATGGGCTTCTACCCGCCTGCGACGCTCGTCCGCGATGCCCAGCGGCGCGGGGTGGACGTGCTCCCCGTGGATGTCAACCTGAGCGGAGCACGAACGACGGTCGAGCCAACAGCCAGGCGTGCTGACGGTCTCGCTCCAAGTTACAAGTTGTTACGAAGCAGTGATTTCACCGCATGGGCAAGCCGAAACCGCCCGTCTGGTCACGGTTTCGTTTCTAGTTACAAGTTGTTACAAGGCGCTTCGCCGCCTGGCTCGTGGCCTGCGGTTCGGATCGGGCTGAGCTACGTCGCGTCGGTGAGCCTCGACGACGCGGAGGCGCTCGTCGCCAAGCGGACGGCGAACGGACCGTTCCTGGGCGTGGCGGACCTCGCGCGCCGAGCGCCGCTCTCCCGTGACGGCCTCGAGGCGCTCGTGCAGGGAGGCGCCTGCGACGGCTTCGGGCGTCGCCGCGATCTCCTGTGGGAGCTCGGTCTGGCGCTCCGGCCACAGACCGTCCCCGGAACCCGTGGGAAAGCCAAGCAGCTTCCACTCGACCTCGAGCCCACGGTCGAGACGCCCGAGCTTCGCGACCTGACGCGCTGGGAGCGGATGCTCGCGGACTACCGGCACACGGGGCTCTCGGTCGGGACGCATCCGCTTGCGCTCCTCCGGCCGCACCTGCCCGAGGGAACGCTCTCCAGCGTGGAGATCCACGACGAGCGCCACGGGCGCGGCGTCTCGGTCGCCGGGATGACGGTCGCACGCCAGCGACCCTCGACCGCGAAGGGGATCGTCTTCATGCTCCTCGAGGACGAGCACGGCCAGGTGAACCTCATCGTCCCGGCCGAGGTGTACGAGCGGCATCGCGCCGTCGTGCGTGGCGAGCCGCTCGTGCTCGCCCGTGGGCGCTTCGAGCGCGTTGGAGACAATCGCAACGTCGTCGTCTCGGAGCTCGAGTCTCTCGGGCCGCTTGCACGAGAGGTCGCCGAGAGCGACACGGTGTGGGAGTCGCTCCCCCGCCCGCACTCCTTCGGACGGCGGTGAGTTGATCGCGCCGACGCGGCGCGCTCAGCCGCTCGAGCGGACGCCGGCGAGGTGCTCGTGTCCGGAACGGTGAAGGATCTCGTCGCCGGGTCGGGGCTCGAGTTCGAGGACCGAGGCGAGGCCGAGCTCAAGGGTATCCCCGGAGATTGGCGGCTCTTTGCCGTGCGTGCCTAGGACTCGAGGAACGCGGCGAGTCGCTTGAAGCGCTTGCGAGCTGCGCGGTCGAACGCCGGCCGGTAGTCGTCGGCGGCCGCATCATCGAGCGTCGCCGCGTACGTCTCGCGGAGGTCGTAGAGCCGCTCGCCCACCGCGTCCGTAATGAGCTGGTAGTCGCCGTAGAGCTCCTCGGACTCGTCCCGGCCGGCGCGTGTCCAGGCGACGTCCGCGTCCTCGGCCTCCGTGAGGAGCTCCGCCTCGTCGATCGCGAAGAGGTCGAGTTGGCGAAGGACGAGGTCGCGGAACCGGCGATCTCGCCCGAGCATCAGGTGAGCTCGCGATAGACGCCGAGATGCGCTGCCGCCGACGCGTCCCAGGTCAGCTCGTCCCGCACTCGCTCCGAGCCGCGGCGTGCGGCGGCGAGTGCGTCGGGATCCTCGAGCAGAGTCCGCAACGCATCTGCCATCCCCTCGACGTCGCCCGGCGCGACCACAGCGCCGGCGCCGAAGCGCCCGACGAGCTCCCCGAGCCCCCCGATGTCGTAGACGATCGCCGGCACGCCGGCACCGAGCGTCTGCAGGAGCGCACCGGAGAGGTCGATCTCCGCCCGGTACGGGAAGAGGCCGACCGTCGCCTCGGAGAGTGCGCGCTGCAGCTCGGCGTCCGGGAGGTAGCCCAGTCGCCACTCGGCGCGCTCGCCGGCTCTCACCCGGAGCTCGTCGAGCGGGACACGCGGGTCGCCGACGACGAGCAGGCGCGCTCCCTCCACGCGCAACACCGCTTCGACCGAGTCCTCGGTGCCCTTGTACGGGCGGATGAGGCCGAGCGCGAGCGCCGTTCGTCCGTCGTCGCGACGCGGCACCTCGGAGCGGAACACGGGGTGGGGAATGACCCGCAGCTTCTCCACCGCGACGCCGAAGCCGACGAGCTCGTCACGCCCTCGGTCCGAGTGGACGACAACCCTGTCGAACCGCCCGAAGAGCTTTCGCCAGAGCCCTGTCCATCTCGCCGTCCTGCGGGGAACGATGTCGTGCGCCGTGAACACCATGGGTGCGCGCGAGCGCAGGAGCCAGCGATCCATCTCCGGCACGAGCCACTGGACGTGAAGAACGTCCGGCCGCATCGTCGCGAGACGCGCCATTCCGAGCGGGTGCTCGACGGCCTTCACCGCGAGCCGGAGCCTGGACGAGCCCATGCGCGACGAGACCGGATAGAACCACTCCTGCGCGCGGTAGCCCTCGGCCGGCGCAACCTCTCCGAAGCGGAAGCGTGACGAGACGAGCTCCACGTCGGCGCCTGCTCGGGCAAGCGCGGCCGCGAGGGAGCGGTCGTAGGGCGGGGTGTAGGCAGGGGGGTCGGCGAGGACGACGCGCATGGAGCGGAAGCGTAGAGCCTGACCCGTAGGATCCCGCGCGTGACGTTCGAGGAAGCACGCGCGCAGTTCCCGGTTCTCGAGCGCTACGTCTATCTCCAGGCCGGAAGTGTCGGCCCGCTTGCGCAGCAGACGATCGACGCGATGCGCGAGGCCGAGGAGCGTGGACTCCGGAACGGCCGTGGGAGCCGGGCGCAGTTCGAGCGGATCCTCGCCGATCGTGAGGCGATCCGGGCGGAGCTCGCGGAGCTCGTCGGCGTCGAGCCGGATCAGGTCGCGCTCACAGCGTCGACGACCGACGGCTGCAACGTCGTTCTCGCCGGGCTGGATCTCCAAGCCGGGGACGAGGTGATCACGACGACGGACGAGCACTTTGGCCTCCTCGGGCCCCTGCACGCATCCGGTGCGACGGTGATCGTGGTCGAGCCCGATCCCGAGAAGATCGAGTCCGCGGTGACGTCCCGCACGCGGCTGCTGGCCTTCTCGCACGTCCTCTGGACGACCGGAGCGATCCTGCCCGTGCACGAGTTGCGTGCTCGACTGGGCATCCCGATCCTCGTCGACGGTGCGCAGTCGGTCGGAGCGATGCCCGTCGACGCCGGCGGCCTCGACTACTACACGATCTCGGGCCAGAAGTGGCTCTGCGGCCCGGAGGGCACGGGAGCGCTCGTCGTCGCGGACCCGGACGGACTGCGCGTCGGCCGGCCGAGCTACCTCTCGCAGCAGGGATACGAGCCCGACGGCAACTTCGTCCCACGCGACGGCGCGGCACGCTTCGACCCGAACGTGACGCCGAATGCCCTTGTAGCAGGGCTCCGCGTGGCACTCGCGATGCAGCCGGACTGGCGCTTCGATCGCTCGGCCGAGATGGCAGAGCGCCTGCGTGAGCGCCTCGCGACCGTCGGCCGCAACGTCGTGATCCCGGAGGAGCGGGCGACGCTCGTCTCCTGGCGCGTGCCAGTGGAGGAGTCCGCTGCCGTCGTCGAGCGCCTCGCGGAGGCGGACGTGATCCTCCGCGATCTCCCCGGCCGCGGGCTCGTGCGGGCCTCGGTCGGGTGGTGGACGAGCGATGACGACCTGGATCGGCTCGTCTCAGCGCTGTAGCCTCGCCCCATGTGCTTCGACCACGACTCCTCGCCGCCCATCCCACCGCTCTCCGGAGCTGCGGTCTCGCACCGAGATCTGACTCTCGACGCGGCGGACGGCAACCGCCTCGCAGCGTTTCTTGCGGCCCCGGACGACCCGAGCGGCGTCGGGATCGTCGTCCTTCCAGACGTGCGGGGCCTCTACCGCTTCTACGAGGAGCTCGCGCTCCGATTCGCCGAGCGCGGCTATGCGTCCGTCGCGATCGACTACTTCGGGAGAACCGCGGGTGCCGAGAAGCGCGGTGACGAGTTCGAGTTCTGGCCACACGTCGAGCAGACGACGCAGGCCGGGATCCAGGCCGACGTGGGTGCGGCCGTTTCGCACCTGCGAGAAGACGGGGCGACAACGATCTTCACGGTCGGCTTCTGCTTCGGCGGCCGCCACTCGTGGCTCGCAGCCGCGTCGGGTCACGGGCTCGCCGGTGCGATCGGCTTCTACGGCCGCCCCGTCGAGGGCATGGACGGCTCGCCAGGCCCCACCCAGCGCGCGGGCGACATCGCCGCGCCGATCCTCGCGCTGATGGCAGGCGACGACCCCGGGATCCCGGTCGACGACGTGAACGCGTTCGACGAGGCGCTCGACGCGGCCGACGCCGAGCACCAGGTCGTGATCTACCCGGGCGCGCCGCACAGCTTCTTCGACCGCAAGCAGGAGCAGTTCACGGCCGAGTCCGAGGACGCCTGGAGCCGCGTCCTCGCCTTCCTCGAGCACTACGGAGCGTAAGATTCGGCGATGAGTCGCACCACCGTGTACGGGATCCTCGGCGGTCTCGTCTGGTTCGCCGTCGGCATCTTCGTCGGCTGGCTGATCTGGGGATAGACCCGCGCTATGCGGCGTCGGCGGCCGTGCGCAGGCCCAGCTCCGCGGCGATCGGCTGCATCGCTGCCACCACGTTCGCGATGTGCTCGTCCAGCTCGAGCCCGAGGAGCTCCGCGCCCGCGTAGACCTCGTCGCGGTGGACGCCGGCCGCGAACGACGGCTGCTTGAGCTTCTTCTTCACGGACTTCGGCTCGAGACCGTCGAGACCCGTTGGCCGCACGAGGCCGCACGCGTGGACGAACCCGGAGAGCTCGTCGCAGGCAAAGAGTGTCTTCTTCAGCAGCGTGTCGCGCGGCAGGCCGAGGTGCTCGGCGTGGGAGAGGACGGTCTCGACCAGCTCCTCCGGGTACCCCTCCTCTCGGAGGATGGGTGCGCCGTCCTGCGGATGCTTGTCGAGCGTCGGGTGCATCTCGTAGTCGAAGTCGTGGAGAAGGGCCGCTGCGCGCCAGAGCTCCTCGTCCTCGCCGAAGCGCTTCGCGTAGAAGCCCACGGACGCCTCGACCGCGAGCGCGTGGCGCAGCAGGGCCTCGCTCTTCGTGTACGTCGTGAGCGTCTGCCAGGCGTGGTCGCGGGTCGGCCGCACGGGCGAGTACGATAGCCGCCGCCGTTGGATCCCTCGAATGCTCAACCAGAGGTTGCGCCCTACGGGACGTGGCCGTCGCCGATCTCGGCCGAGCTGGTCGCGCAGGCAGGCGCACGGATCAGTGCTCCCTGGCTCGCCGACGGCGTCGCCTGGTGGCTCGAAGGGCGCCCGGTCGAGGAGGGACGCGTCGTCCTCGTGAGGAAGGAGCCCGACGGCGAGCCCGTGGACGTGACGCCGGCCGGGTTCGGCGTGCGCTCGATGGTGCACGAGTACGGCGGCGGCGCGTACTGCATCCACGAACGGAGCGTCGTCTTCTCGAACTTCGAGGATCAGCGCCTCTACCTCCAGGCACCCGATGCCGACCCGGTCGCGCTCACCCCGGAGACGGAAGGGCGCCACCGCTACGCCGACGGGCGGGTGACCAAGGACGGATCGCTCTGGATCGGCGTCCGCGAGCGCCATGACGGATCGGGCACATCCGCCGACGTCGTCAACGAGCTCGTCGCCGTGCCGTTGAACGGCTCGGGTGAGTTGCGCGCGATCGCCGGCGGGCGGGACTTCTACTCCTGTCCGCGCATCTCACCCGACGGCACGCGGCTCAGCTTCCTCGCGTGGGACCTGCCCTGGATGCCGTGGGACGGCTGCGAGCTCTTCCTCGCCGACTTCGCGGCGGATGGCGTGCTCTGCGATCCGGTGCACGTTGCGGGTCGTGACGGGGAGGAGTCGATCTGGCAGCCGGAGTGGAGCCCGACGGGCGATCTCGTCTTCGCGAGCGACCGGAGCGGCTGGTGGAACCTCGAGCGCGTGCGCAACGGCAAGCGGACGATCCTGCACGAAGATGCAGCCGAGTTCGGGTACCCCGCATGGACATTCGGTGCCTCCTCGTTCGCGTTCCTCTCCGACGGGCGCATCGTCTGCGGGTACGACTCCGCAGGCCGCACGCATTTCGCCGTCCTCGACCCCGAGACGGGCCATCTCACGCACCTCGACCTCCCGCACGACGCATGGCGAACCCCGTACGTCGTGGCCGAGGGGAGTGCGGCGGTCGTCGTGGCCGGGTCGGCGACGATCCCGGCCGAGATCGTGCGGTTCGATGTCGCGTCGGCAGAGATCGACGTGCTCCGCGCCAGTGGGGCACCCCCGGTCGACCCGGCGGTGTTCTCCGTCCCGGGGGCGATCGAGTTCCCCACCGAGAGTGGGCTGACGGCGCATGCGCTCCACTACCCGCCGTCCAATCCTGGCTACGCCGCCCCGGACGGGGAACGGCCTCCACTCATCGTCATGAGCCACGGGGGCCCGACCGGGAACGCGACGCCGCTCTTCAGCCTCGAGAAGCAGTTCTGGACGAGCCGGGGCTTCGCAATCGTGGACGTCAACTACGGAGGCTCGACCGGCTATGGACGCGCGTACCGCGAGCGCCTGAACGGGAACTGGGGCGTCGTCGACCTCCAGGACTGCGTGAACGCGGCGACGTACCTGGTCGAGAGCGGTGAGGCGGACCGGGATCGACTCCTCATCACCGGCGGGAGCGCGGGCGGCTACACGACGATCTGCGGGCTCACGTTCACGGACGTCTTTGCCGCGGGCGCCACCTACTTCGGCCTCGCCGACCTCGAGCAGTTCGGCGACGGCGACACGCACAAGTTCGAGCTCCGCTACGAGCACACGCTCGTCGGCCCGTATCCGGAGGCGCGAGAGCTGTACCGCGAGCGGAGCCCGATCCACTTCTGCGAGCGGATCTCGACCCCGATGCTCGTGCTTCAGGGCGCCGACGACGAGATCGTGCCCGTCGGGCAGGCAGAGCTCATCGTCGGGGCGCTCCGCGAGCGCAAGGTTCCTCACGCGTACCTCCTGTTCGAGGGCGAGGGGCACGGATTCCGCAAGGCCGAGAACATCGTGCGATCGCTCGAGGCCGAGCTCTCGTTCTACCTCCAGGTGCTCGGCATCCCGAGCGACGGCTCCGTCCCGGTGCTCGAGATCGAGCACCTCGCGGCCTGAGCTCGGCCCCTTCTCTCGTGCCGAGTACCATTGCCCGCGCCATGCAGTCCTTCGTGATCGAGGGAGGGCGCCCTCTCAGCGGAACCGTGCGCGCCGCCGGGAACAAGAACGGCGCCCTGCCGATCCTGGCCGCATGCGTGCTCGCCGACGGCGAGGTCCGGCTCTCGAACGTGCCGCGCATCCGTGACGTCGAGACGATGGTCGAGCTCCTCGCCGACCTCGGCGCCGACGTGGAGTGGTCAGGCGACAACGACGTGCGCGTCGATGCCCGAGCCGTGGAGAAGACGGATCTGAACGCCGATCTCGCGCGCGAGATCCGCGCCTCTTTCCTGCTCGCAGGGCCCCTCCTCGCTCGGTTCGGGAGGGTCACGGTTCCGCCGCCGGGGGGCGACGTCATCGGACGCCGCCGGCTCGACACCCACGTGCACGCGTTCATATCGCTCGGTGCCGAGTTCAGGCTGGACGGCGTCTACGACCTCTCGGCTGACGCACTCGTCGGCACGCGCATGTACCTCGACGAGGCCTCGGTCATGGGCACGGAGAACGCGATCATGGCCGCCGTTCTCGCCCGCGGCGAGACGGTGCTCGGGCACGCCGCCAGCGAGCCGCACATCCAGGATCTCTGCCGCTTCCTCGTGTCGCTGGGCGCCGACATTCAGGGCATCGGCTCGAACGTGCTCCACATCCTTGGGGTGGACAGCCTGCGGGGGGGCGAGCACCGCATCGGCCCGGACCACATCGAGGTCGCGAGCTTCGTCGGCCTCGCCGCCGCCACGGGTGGGGACCTCGTCGTCGAGAACGTCGAGCCCGACGACCTCATCTCGATCGTCCCAGCCTTCCGGAAGCTCGGGATCGAGATGGAGGTCTCGGAGACGAGCGTGCGCGTGCCCGCCGGTCAGTCGCTGGTCATCGAGGACGACTTCGGCGGGCAGATCCCCAAGATCGAGAGCGGCATCTGGCCGGCGTTCCCGGCCGACCTCACGTCGATCGCCGTCACCGTCGCGACCCAGGCGCACGGCACGATCCTCGTCTTCGAGAAGATGTTCGAGAGCCGGCTCTTCTTCGTGGACAAGCTCGTATCGATGGGCGCGCGAATCATCCTGTGCGACCCACACCGGGTCGTCGTGACCGGGCCTGCGACCCTCTACGGTGAGCGTCTCGAGAGCCCGGACATCCGCGCAGGCATGGCGATGGTCATCGCCGCGCTCTGCGCGGAAGGGACGTCGACGATCGGGAACATCGGCCAGATCGACCGCGGGTACGAGCGCATCGACGAGCGCCTCCGCGCGCTCGGCGCATCCATCGACCGCACGGAGCTGCGATGAGCACGGGCGCGGCGCGGATCCTCGCGAACGCCGGGGCCGAGAGCAACGTCGCGACGGGCGTCGCTGTCCTCGATCACCTCCTCTCCGAGTTGGCTCGAACCGGGGGCTTCGGCCTGCAGCTCGAGATCGCTCCGGACGCGCCGGAGGCCGAGGTCGGTGCAGCCGGCGCGGCGCTGGGCGAGGCCTTTCGACCGCTCCTTCGGGCAGATACGGCACCGGGGCGCGGCGTCGGCATCGTCCCCTCGCAGGAGGCTCTCGCGATGGTCGTCGTCGAGGCCACGAATCAGTCCCTCGTCGCCTCGAACGCAGATCTCACCTCGTCGCGGGCGGGCGGCCTTCGCACCGACCTCGCCGCTGCCTTCCTCCACTCCCTGGCGGACGCGGCCGGCTTGACGGTGCACGTGCGCCTGATCGAGGGCGAGAGCTCCGAGCACGTGCTCCTCGCGATCTTCAAGGCGCTCGGCGTCGCGCTCGCCGAGGCAATGGCACCTCGAACCTGACCTCCGAAGGGAGCTCGCAATGGCAGAAAAGCACGTGATTCGGACCGACAAGGCGCCCGGGCCATTCCAGGGTGCCCCGTACAACCAGGCGATTCGCGCGGGCGACCTCGTCTTCGTGGCGGGCCAGTTGGGTGTCAGCCTCGAGACCGGCGAGCTCATCGGGCCCGGGATCGCAGAGCAGACCGAGCAGGCCATGCGCAACATGGGTGCGATCCTGGAGGAGGCCGGGAGCGGCCTCGACAAGCTCCTCAAGACCACCGTCTTCCTCGTCCACCTCGCCGACTTCGCCGAGATGAACGAGGTCTATGCGCGCTTCGTCGGCGATCGACCGCCCGCGCGCTCGACGATCGAGATCTCACAGCTCCCGGTCGGCGGCCGCGTCGAGATCGAGGCGATCGCGCACGTCTGACCTGCGCAGGGCGACTCCCGAGCGCGTCGCTTCGCTGCCCTGGTCGTCCCGTTCGTCCGTGCCTCCGCTCGCTCGACAGGGGAGCGCGCTCGACGCACCGTCACAATGAGCCAATGCGGGCAGAGGAGGTCATCGCCAGCCACGGGAACACGGACTTCGACGCGTTCGCGGCGATGCTGGCTGCTCGCCGCCTGTACCCGAGTGCCGTGATCGCGCTGGGCTCGCTCAACCGCAACGTCCGCGACTTCTATCGGCTCCACGCCGAGGAGCTCGAGCCGATGGCCGCCGCGGCCGATCTCGAGCCGTCGGCGATCCGGCGGCTCGTCGTCGTGGAAGCGCGAAGTGCCTCGCGCCTCGGTGAGCTCGAGGCGGTGGCGCTCGACCCGGCCGTGGAGAAGGTGCTCTTCGACCACCACGGGGATGCCGATCTGCCCGAGTGGGTAGCGCCGGAGGCAGCGGTGCTCTCGACCGACGGAGCCGTGACGACGACCCTCGTCGGGATCCTCGCCGAACGCGAGATCGAGCCGACGCAGCTCGAGGCGACCGCGTTCGCACTCGGAATCCACGAGGACACCGGCTCGCTGACGTACGCATCGACGACGCAGCGGGACGTCGATGCCGTGGCGTGGTGCCTGAGACACGGCGCCCGTCAGGAGCTCGTCTCCGAGTACCTCCACACACCGCTCACCGCAGGCGAACGCGATCTCCTCCAGGCCCTCCTGGCCGCGCTCGAGCCGATCGACGCGGGCGGCGACGAGGTGCTCGTCGCGGCGGTGCGCTGGCCGGAGTACGTCGACGGCGTCTCCAACCTGGCGCACAAGATCGTCGATCTCTCCGATGCGCGGGCGCTCGTCGTGCTCGTGGAGATGGAGAGCCGGGTCTTCGCAGTCGCCCGGAGCCGCACCGACCGCATCGACGCATCGGTCGTGGCGACGGCCCTCGGCGGCGGGGGTCATGCGCAGGCGGCCTCGGCGATCGCGCGCATGTCACTGGACGAGGCGCGGGCGCAGGTCGCCCAGGCACTCGCCGGCGCCCCGAGGGAGACACGGCGTGCGAGGGACGTGATGTCGACGCCGCCGCGCTCCGTGAGCCCCGACGAGACCGTGGGTTCCGCGATGGCCCTCTGCCGCCGCCACAAGCAGAGCGGGGTGTTCGTCACGGAGAGCCGCCGGGCCGTTGGAGGTGTCCGCCGCGAGGATCTCGACAAGGCGATCAGTCACGGGCTCTCGCACGCCCCCGTGCGTGGAATCATGAGTGGCCGCATCGTCAGCGCAGGAGAGGACGCAACGCTCACGGAGCTGCAGTCCCTCGTCACGCGGGCGGAGGACGGGCGCGTTGCCGTGCTACGAGATAGTGAGCTCGTCGGTGTCGTCACACGGGCCGATCTTCTCCGTGCCCTGGAGCGAGCCGAGCCCGAGGTGGAGGAGCCGCTCGAGAGCCTCGTCGAGGAGCTCGCTTCCGTGCCAGCGATGCGGCCCCTCGTAGACGCCGTGGCAGCGCTCGGCTCGGAAGGAGAGGGCGTCTACCTCGTCGGCGGAACGATTCGCGACATCCTCCTGGGGGAGGACAGCTTCGACGTCGACATGGCCGTCGAGGGGGACGCCATCGCCTTCGCACGCTCGCTTGCGCAGACCCTCGGTGGCCGGATGACGCCGCACGAGAAGTTCGGCACCGCGGTCGTCATCTACGGCGACGGCGAGCGGCTGGACGTGGTCACGACGCGGACGGAGTTCTACGACGCGCCCGCCGCGCTGCCCGCGGTCGAGCGCGCGAGCCTTCGGGACGACCTGTTCAGGCGTGACTTCACGATCAACGCGATGGCCGTGTCCCTTGCGCCCGCGGATCTCGGGCGGCTCGTTGACCCCTTCGGCGGGCGCGCCGATCTCGACGCCCGCATGCTGCGCGTCCTTCACAACCTCTCGTTCATCGACGATCCGACGCGGATCTTCCGAGCGATTCGGTACGAGGCGCGGTACGGGCTCCGCCTGGAGGAGCACTCTGCGCGGCTCGCGAGGGCCTGCATCGAGATGGGCCTCGTCGGCGATCTTTCCTCGGCCCGGCTGCGCGACGAGCTCACCGATCTCCTCGACGACCCCGGCGCAGTGGGGGGGATCCTGCGCCTGGGCGAACTCGGCGCCGACCGAGCCGTTCATCCGCGCCTTCGAGCCGACGAGGACGCCGCCGTGCTCTTCGCGAGGGCACTCGAACTCCGCTCCGAGCTCGGGCTCGACGTCCCGCCGTGGCGGCTCGGCCTGGCCGTGCTCGGCCGGGACCTCTCCAGTGAGGAAGCGTTCGACCTGCTCGCTCGGCTCCGGGTTCGCCGGCGGGACAGGTCGCTGATCGTGGGCGCCATCACCGTCGCTCCCCGGATCACCGCCCGTCTTCGTGAGGAGGATCTCGACCCGTCGCAGGTCGTCGCACTCTCCGAGACGTATGCGCCCGATGCCCCGCTGCTCGCGCTCGCCGCCGCCGAGCAACCCTCGTTGCGCGACTACTTCACGAGGCTCCGGCACGTGCGGCTCGAGATCAGCGGAGCCGACCTGAACGAGCTCGGCGTCGCCGAGTCACCGCGCGTGGGGGACATTCTCGCGGAGCTCCGCCGCCGGAAGCTCGACGGCGAGCTCGATGGGCGGGAGTCCGAGCTCGCCGCCGCGCGGGACCTCGTCGCAGCGGTCACCGAGGCATGAGCATCGCGGCGGCCGACACTATCGCCGCGCGCTATCGGGCGTTGCGCGACGAGGTCGGGCCCGAGGTCACGATCGTCGTCGCTACCAAGTACGTCCCCCTGGGGGAGATGTCGGCGCTCGTCGAGGCCGGGGTCGAGGTCGTGGGGGAGAACCGCGCCCAAGACCTCACGGCCAAGCACGCAGCGTACGGAGACGCGTTCCGCTGGCACTTCATCGGCCATCTCCAGTCGAACAAGGCCAAGGTCGTGAGCGCCGTGTGCGAGCTCGTCCACTCGCTCGACTCCGAGTCCTCCGCCCGGCGCCTGACGATCCCGGCTCTGCTCGAGGTGAACCTCTCCGGCGAGGGCTCGAAGTCGGGAGTCGATCCCTCGGCGATCGCAGGCTTCGTCGCCGGGTTCCCGTCGATTCGGGGCCTCATGACGATGCCCCCTCTCGCAAGCGACGCCGAGTCGTCCCGCCCGTACTTCCGCCGCCTGCGCGAGTTGGCGGAGGAGCATGGGCTTCGCGACCTCAGCATGGGGACCTCCCAGGACTATCGCGTCGCCGTCGAGGAGGGCGCAACGTACGTCCGCGTCGGCGCCCGGTTGTTCGACGACCCGAGCGCCGAGCCCGGACAGGGCTAGAATCGGCCGGTCATGGCCTTCTCCGACCTCTGGAACCGCACGCTCGTGTACTTCGGGATCGCCGAGGACGAGGTGTGGGACGAGGACGGGCTCGTCACGAACGAGCAGCTCGAGGAGAGCTACCGCCGAAGCGACCGGCAGAACGTCCGCCGGCTGCCGAGCGCACCCGAGGCTGACGAATGGGGCCAGGAAGAGCAGGGGGGATCGCGGCGTCCGAGCTCGCGGCTCCGGAGCGTCGACCCCGGCCCGCCGGCCAAGGTCCACCTGGTGATCCCCCGGAGCTTCAACGACGCCCAGCAGATTGCGGACCGGTTCAAGTCCCAGATCCCCGTGATCGTCAACCTGCAGGGGGCGGACACGGACCTCTCGAAGCGCCTCATCGACTTCGCAAGCGGCCTCACCTACGCGCTCGACGGGAGCATGCAGCGCGTCGCCGACAAGGTCTTCCTGCTCACGCCGCGCAACGTCGAGCTCTCCGCCGAGGAGCGAGCGCGCGCCCTGGAACGCGGCGGCTTCTTCAACCAGGCCTAGCTGCAGCTCCTCGCACACGTGCCTGGCTCCAAGTCGGGCACCGCCGTTTCCGACCGTCGTCGGCCCGGCGTAGGAACCCCGTGGCGTGCGGCGAACACCCCCGCATGGGCGCCTTCGCTTCGCCCGTGCTTGCCGATGCAGCGTCGTCGCTGCAGAGCTTCGTGCGGGCGTTCGTCTCGATCTATGTGATCCTCATCTTCGCGTGGGTCATCCTGTCCTGGGTTCGGTTGCCCTACTCAGGCACAGCCGCAACTGTGCAAAGGTTCCTGGACGAAGTCGTCAACCCGTACATCGGCCTCTTCCGGGGGCGGATCCCGACGCTGGGACCCCTCGATCTGTCTCCGATCGTCGCCGTCGTCGTCCTGCTCGTTGCGGCCGGGCTCGTCAACCGCCTCATCGAGGCGCTCCTGTAGGAGGTCACATGTCACTCGCACCGGCCGAGATCAGGCACATCCAGCTTCGCCGTGCGTGGCTGCGCGGCTACAAGAGACAGACCGTCGACCAGCTCCTCGAGGAGATCGCCCAGAGCTTCGAGCAGGTCTGGCGCGAGCGCGCGGATCTCGCTGACCGCGCCGAGGAGCTCGAGACCGAGGTCGAACGGCATCGAGAGCTCGAGGCACTCCTCCGTTCGACGCTCGTCTCCGCCGAGCGCGCGGCCCAGGACATGAAGGAGCAGGCTCGTCGAGAGTCCGACCTCATCGTCCAGGAGGCGCACGCCGAGGGTCGCCGCGTCACGCGCGAGGCCTCGGCCGAGCGGCAGCGGCTCGAGGACGACGCGGTGCGAATTCGCGAGCAGCTCCGCACGGCGCTGGGCGTGGTCGAAGGCCGCCCGGCTGAGAGCGAGCCCCGGGCTGAAGCGGTCTCCGAGGAAACGACGCAGGTGGAGGACGTCTCCGACAGCGGGATTCGCAGGATCGCGGGCTAGTCGGAGAGGTTCCGGAAGGACGCGCTGACCGGGCTGGATATCCTTGGCTCGTGGACCCCTCGAGCGCACGACTCCGCATTCGGGTGAGCCCCGGTAGCGCGCGATCCGTGGTCGTCGGGCGACACGGTGACGCATGGAAGCTGCGCGTCACGGCGCCGCCGGAGCGCGGAAGGGCGAACGACGCGGTGGTGGCGCTGCTTGCCCAGACCGTCGGCATCCCATCCGGTGACGTCGAGCTGGTCGCCGGTGCGGGCTCGCGGGACAAGGTCGTCGTCGTCCACGGATTGGCGATGACGGACGTCGAGGCCCGGCTCATCGACGCCGCAGGGGAGGAGCGGTGACGGTGGACTTGGATCGTGCCCGCAGTGCGCTCGAGCTGGAGCGAGACAGGCTCACCTCGGCACTCGCAGCCGTGGCTCACGATGGCTCGATGGCCGAGGAGACGGGCGACCTCGCCCTCGGCCCCGGCGACGGTCTCGCAGATCATGCGACGGACACGTTCATGCGCGAGCTCGATGGCGGCCTGGAGGAGAACGCAGAGCACCTCCTCGCGGAGATCGACGCGGCCCTGACACGAATCGACGAGGGGACGTACGGCCTGTGCGCCGCCTGTGGGCGCCTGATCGGCGAGGAGCGCCTCGAGGCTGTTCCCTACGCCACGCTCTGCCTGGACGACCGGCGCGCGCGGGAACGCGGGTGAGCGAGCCCGCACGGAGCGATGCCTCCCCGACCGACGTCCGAGTAGGCTCGACCGCAAACGCCCTGCAGCCGATCTCGTCCGCCGAGCGGTCCCTCGCTCCTGGGGCGGCGCAATGGCTGGCGCTCATCGCCGTCGCCGCGGCCGCCATCGTCGCGGACCAGCTCACGAAGCAGGTGATCGCGCGAACGCTCGACGTGGGGGAGATGGTCGGTCTCGCCGGCCCGCTGGCGATCCATCACGTCCACAACTCGGGGATCGCGTTCGGGCTCTTCGCGAGCAGGACGACGCTCGTCATCGCGATCACGCTCATTGCGGTCGCTGCCATGCTCTGGTTCTTCGCCCGCTCCGGTCGGCGCCACCCGCTCCTTCCCGTGGCGCTCGGGCTCGTACTGGGAGGCAGCATCGCGAACCTGCTCGACCGTATTCGCCTCGGGCACGTGACGGACTTCCTCGACTTCTCCGTGTGGCCGGCGTTCAACCTCGCGGACACGTTCATCGTCGTGGGCGTCACGCTCGTCTTCGGCGCACTCGTCCTCGCCGATCGGCCACGACCGGTGCCCGGGGCCCGCGATGCCGACGCTTCGCTTCAGCGTCCCTGAGGCCGAGGCCGGCACCCGTCTCGACGGTGCGCTCGCGGCGCGGGCCGAGATCGGATCTCGCTCCCTCGCCGAGCGGCTCGTCGCCGACGGCCTCGTGCACGTGGACGGCGTGGTCCGGTCGAAGAGCCACCGCCTGAGCTCCGGCGCGCAGGTCGAGGTCGAGCTTCCGACCCCGGTACCCGTGCTGAGCCCGGAGCCGGTGACCGTTCGCGTCGTGTACGAGGACGACGCGATCGTCGTGATCGACAAGCCCGCGGGGCTCGTGGTTCACCCCGGGGCTGGAGCCCGGGATCGTACGCTGGCCTCCCAGCTCCTGACTCTCGGGACGGCGGGGGGACCGGACCCGTCGCGCCCCGGCGTCGTCCACCGCCTCGACAAGGACACCTCCGGCCTCCTCGTCGCCGCGCGCTCCGAGGAGGCGTTCGAGCGCCTACAGGAGGCGATCCGGCAGCGCGAGGTCGAGCGGAGCTACCTCGCGCTCGTCCGGGGCCACCCGCGCTCGCGGACTGGCCGGATCGAGGCTCCGATCGGACGTGATCGCCGCGACGCAACGAGGAGATCACTCGACACGGACGCGCCGCGGGAGGCGGTCACGCACTTCACGATCGCCGAGGTGCTGCCCGCACACACGCTTCTCGACGTCCGGCTCGAGACGGGCCGCACGCACCAGATTCGCGTGCACCTTCAGGCGATCGACCTGGCGATCGCGGGTGACCCGCTCTACGGCGTGCGCGGCGACCTCGGCCTCGAGCGCCAGTTCCTGCACGCGCACCGGCTCCGCTTGCGGCATCCGCTGACGGGAGCGGAGATCGACGCCGAGTCGCCGCTCCCCGAGGACCTCGTCCGCGCACGCGAAGCGGCGCGGGCTCTCTAGGCAGCGTCGACATCTTTCTCGACCCACGCGCTCGGTGGCTACACTGTCCGGCGTCGTATCCCACCCACCCGGCGACCAGTCGTGGCGGGGGTGCCGAAGCCCTGAGCTCGGTTCCGCCCGGCCCGCCGGAGAGTTACCCTCAACCACGAAAGGGGCTGATCACGTGTCAGTCGTCACCATGCGGGAGCTTCTGGAGGCGGGCGTCCATTTCGGACACCAGACCCGCCGCTGGAACCCCAAGATGCGCCGGTTCATCTTCGGCGAGCGCGGCGGCATCTACATCATCGACCTCACCCAGACACAGGAGCTCCTTCAGGAAGCGCACGGCTTCTCCCGCAACATCTCGGAGCGCGGCGGAACCGTGCTCTTCGTCGGCACGAAGAAGCAGGCGCAGGACGCCGTCTCCGAGCAGGCGGGGCGTGTCGGGATGCCGTTCGTCAACCACCGCTGGCTCGGCGGGCTCCTGACGAACTGGACGACCATCTCCGAGCGGATCGCGTACCTCCACGACCTGCGGCGGTTGAAGACCGGCGGTCAGCTCGACCTCCTGCCGTCGAAGGAGCGGATCGGGATGGAGGCAGAGCTCGCGAAGCTGGAGGCGAACCTCGGAGGCGTCGCAGACCTGAAGCGTCAGCCGGATGCGGTCTTCGTGCTGGATCTGAAGAAGGAGCAGCTCGCGGTGCGCGAGGCGCGGCGGCTCGGGATCCCGATCATCGGGCTCGTCGACACCAACGCGGATCCGGACGAGGCCGACCTCGTGATCCCTGGGAACGACGATGCGATTCGCTCCTGCGGCCTCGTCGCGCGCGTGATCGCGGACGGTGTCGCGGCCGGCAAGTCCAAGGTGACGGTCGAGGAGATCGCGGCCGAGCAGGACAAGGCACCAGCTGCTGCGACCACGGAGGAAGCAGGTGACACGCCGACCCCGGAGGGCGACACTGTGGAAGCCGTCGCGACGGTCGGCGCCGAGGGCGGCGAGAGCCAGTGAGCACGACGATCAGCGCGTCACTCGTGAAGGAGCTCCGCGACCAGACCGGGGCCGGGATGATGGATTGCAAGCGCGCCCTCGAGGAGACCGCGGGGGACATCGAGGCCGCCCGGACGCTCCTTCGCGAGCGTGGCATGGCCTCCGCAGGCAAGCGCGCAGGCCGCGAGACGACCGAGGGCATGGTCGGATTCGTCATCGACGACAGCGGAGGCTCCATCGTCGGCGTCGGCTGCGAGACGGAGCCCGTGTCCAAGAACGAGGACTTCCAGGGATTCGCCGAGAGCGTCCTGCGCGCGGTGCACGCGGACGGCGCGAGTGCCGTCGAGGCGTTCGAGGAGGAGCGGCTCGAGCTCATCGCGAAGCTCGGAGAGAACATCGTGATCGCCGGTGCGGCGCGCTTCGATGCCCCTGCCGGAACCACCGTCGCCGCGTACACGCATCCGCCCGCGAACAAGATCGGCGTCCTCGTCGAGCTCCGTGACGGATCGTCCGAGCTCGCGCGGCAGCTCGCGATGCACATCGCCTTCGCGGCGCCCGAATGGCGCACCCGGGACGACGTGTCCGAGCAGGTCGTTGCCTCCGAGCGGTCGATCTTCACGAACTCGGACGAGGTCCAGTCGAAGCCGGAGGCGGCCCGTGAGAAGATCGTCGACGGCATGCTCGCAAAGCGCTTCTTCGCCGCCACGCCAGGAGGCGTCCTCGTCGACCAGGCCTGGATCCACGACGCGTCGAAGACCGTCGGCCAGGCGCTCGCGGAGGCCGGCGCCGCGATCGAGCGCTTCGCCCGGATCTCCGTCGCGGGATCGTGAGCACGGGCGCCCAGGAGGTCGTCGGACACCGCGCGCCGGACTCGCCTGCTTCGTTCCGGCGGGCGCTCCTGAAGCTCTCGGGAGAGGCGCTCCTCGGCGGACGCGAGTACGGGATCGACCCGGGCACCGTGGAGGCGATCAGCCGAGAGGTGCTCGCCGTCCACGAGGCCGGAACGGAGCTCGCCGTCGTGGTCGGCGCGGGGAACATCTATCGGGGCATGTCCGCCGCAGCCGAAGGGATGGATCGCGCTACCGCCGACTACGCCGGGATGCTCGCCACGCTCCTCAACGCGCTGACGCTCCAGGACGGGCTGGAGCGCCTCGGCGTGGACACGCGCGTCCAGTCCGCGATCACCGTGTCGGAGGTGGCCGAGCCGTACATCCGGCGGCGCGCGATCCGGCATCTGGAGAAGGGCCGGGTCGTGATCTTCGCCGCGGGGACAGGGAACCCGTTCTTCACGACCGACACGGCGGCCGCGCTCCGGGCGCTCGAGATCGGCGCCGAGGCCATCCTCATGGCGAAGAACCGGGTGGAGGGGGTCTATGACGGCGATCCGCACGTCGATCCCAATGCACGCTTCCTGCCCGAGCTCACGCACCTCGAGGCGATCGAGCGTGGCCTGAAGGTGATGGACACGACCGCGCTCTCGCTCTGCATGGACAACCGGCTCCCGATCTACGTCTTCGAGCTCGCGGAGGGCAACATTCGCCGTGTCGCGGCCGGCGAGCGCGTTGGCACGATCATCGAGACCCCGACCCCTTAGAAGGGAGGACGAGTGGCAGCGATCGAAGACTTCCTGGCGGACGCGACACGTCGCATGGACAGGTCGATCGAGACGACGCACCAGGAGTTCAACTCCATTCGCACGGGCCGCGCGTCGCCGGCGCTCCTCGACCGGATCGCCATCGACTACTACGGCACCCCGACCCCACTCAAGAGCCTCGCGTCGATCTCCGCTCCGGAGCCGCGCATGCTCACGGTTCAGCCGTTCGATCCCGGCGCGATGAAGTCGATCGAGCGGGCCATCCAGGAGTCCGATCTGGGCCTCACGCCCTCGAACGACGGGAAGCTCATCCGCCTCCCGATCCCGGCCCTCACCGAGGAGCGTCGCAAGGAGCTCGTGAAGGTCGTGCGAAGAGTCGCGGAGGACGGCAAGATCGCGATTCGCAACGTCCGCCGCGACGTCATGCAGCACCTCCGCGAGCTCGTCTCGAACGGCGACGTCGGCGATGACGAGGAGCGGCGTGCCGAGCAGCAGGTGCAGAAGATCACCGACGACCACACGAAGACGATCGACGACCTCTTGAAGACCAAAGAGGCCGAGATCATGGAGGTCTGATCCGCCCGGCGGGTTGGATCCGAAGACACACGATGTCGTCGACGGATCAGGTCGTCGCCCCGGCAGGGGACGACGCCGTCATCGCGCGAAGCGTGGCGATCATCATGGACGGCAACGGCCGCTGGGCCTCCGCACGGGGCCTGCCCGTGGAGGAGGGGCACCGCGAGGGTGCGCGGGCGCTTCGCCGCACAGTGGAGGCTGCGATCTCCCTCGGCGTGCGATCGCTGGCGGTGTACGCATTCTCGACCGAGAACTGGGCACGTCCGCCGGACGAGGTCGAGTCGATCCTGGAGCTGCTGTCGGAGACGATCGACCGGGAGCTCCCGGATCTCGCGCGCCAGGGGGTTCGCACCCGCTTCGTAGGTCGACGGGATCGCATCCCGGCGGGCCTCCAGGAGGAGATGGCGACGCTCGAGCGCGAGACCGCCGTCAACGACACGCTCCAGCTCTGGATCGCCTTCGACTACGGGAGCCGCGCCGAGCTCGTGGCGGCGGCCAGGGAGCTCGTCGCCAGCGGCATCTCGGCGGCCGAGGTCAGCGAGGAAGCGCTTGCGGCACACCTGTACGCACCCGACCTCGCCGAGCCGGATCTCGTCATCCGCACGTCGGGAGAGCAGCGGCTCTCGAACTTCCTCCTCTGGCAGTCCGCGTACGCAGAGCTCGTGTTCACGGACACGCTGTGGCCGGACTTCGGCGAGGACGACCTCCGGGCCGCACTCGATGAGTTCGCGACGCGCGGCCGGCGGTTCGGAGCACGATGAGCGCCCTCGGCTCGCGGATCCTCGTCGCCGTCGTCCTGCTCCCGCTCGTGATCGGGGTCGCGTATCTCGGCGGATGGTGGCTGTTCGCGCTCGCGCTCGCCGGAGGCCTCATTGCCCTCCACGAGCTGTATACGATGGCGCGCGAGCTTCGCCCACTCGTCATCGCGGGCTACGCCGGCTTCGTCCTGACGCTCCTCGGGCTCGAGCTCGGCGGCATCCCGTGGATGCTCGGGGGGATCCTCTCGACGCTTCTCTTCTCGTTCGTCGTCTTCGGGCTCCACACCAAGGTGGACATCCACGTGCACTACCCCGAGGGCGCGGTGCCCAAGGACGGCCCGTCGGCCGGGATCACCGCCGCCACCTGCCTGGTCTCGGCCCTGACCCACACCCCGGTGCGCGCCGACGTGGCGATGACCGGCGAGATCACCCTGCGCGGGCGGGTGCTGCCCATCGGCGGCCTCAAGGAGAAGATCCTCGCTGCCCACCGGGGCCGGATCCGCACGGTGATCCTGCCCCTCGAGAACCGCAAGGACATCCACGACATCCCCACCCGGATCCTCAAGGTGATGCGGCTGGTGCTGGTGGATCACATGGACCAGGTCCTCGGCGAGGCCCTGTCGGATCCGGCCATCGCCCGCCGGGTCGGGGATCCCGCGAAGGTCGTGGTCTACGAGAACGGCAGCCTGGTCCGATCCTCGGCGACGGTGGATGCGGGCCCCGAACCGCCCCGCCCGTCACCGCAGCACTGACACCGCGATGTCCATCCACCCCGTCCCTGCCCGCACCGTGGCCCTGCTGCTGCCGCTGCTGGCGGCGGCGTCCTCGGCGGCGGCGGCACCGTACGCGGTGCCCCGGCTGGACCAACCGGCCCTGGGATCGGACGGCGATCACCTGCTGGAGGGTACGAGCACCGCGCCGGCCTGGGCCTGGTTCGCCCGGCTCCACGCCGCCTACGCCTACGGCGCCGCAGCGGCGGACGAGGCCTCGCGGGTGACCGGCGAG
>JAWOIV010000116.1:0-3506 GCA_046484465.1 Gaiellaceae bacterium | reverse complement strand
GACCACCGTAGACGTCCCCGAACTCGCTGCGGAGATCGTCGAGCGTGTTGCCTGTCCAGAGAGTGTCGTTCGGCATGAGGCGTACGCTTCCGCGTCGGTGAGCAAGCGTACAGACTCTCCCGGCCTGGGCTCGCTCGGGAGCGCAGCGCTCACGGCGGCATCCATGCTCGTCGTGACGGGCTTCGCCGGCGTCGTCGGGATCGTCATCGCCCGGGAGTTCGGCCGGACGGAGGAGACCGACGGCTTCTTCGCCGCGTACGGCGTGTTCGTCGTCGTCGTGCTCGCGGCCCAGGCGATCCGCATCGCCGTGATCCCGTCTCTCACCCGGGCGCGGACCGAGCGGCGCCTCGCGAGCGAGATCGCCGGCTTCGCGAGCGCGATCGCCGTGATCGCCCTTCCGCTCGTGCTGGTCGTCGAGCTCGCGGCGGGGCCGATCGCCGGACTGCTCACGGGTGGCGGCTCCGACGTCGCGCGAGAGGCCGCGGCGGACGCTCTGCGCTGGATGGTGCCGGCGGCGGTCGCCCACCTCTTCGCAGGGGTTGCTGCGAGCGGGCTCGCCGCCCTCGACGACTACGCGACCGCAGCCGTTGGGTACGCAGCCGGGAGCGCTGCGGGTGTGGCACTGATCCTCGTTCGGGTCGAGCCCGACGGGATCGAGGCGGTCGCGTGGGGAATGGCGCTGAACGGTGCCGTCGCGCTGCTCGTTCCGGTGATCGGGCTCGCCTGGCGCGGCTGGTCGTCGCGCATGCCCGCAGGTGCAGTCCGTCCGAGCGGATCACCGGTTCGTGCGCGCCTGGCGATGTTCGCCGCGGCTACGGCTCTGCCGATCGCCCTCCAGCTGCTCTACATCCTCTGTCTCCCCTTCGCGGGGCGCCTCGGGGAGGGGTCGGTGACGAGCTTCGGGTACGCGTACCTCGCCGCCTCGAGCCTCGTGGCGGTGACGGCGTCGTCGCTCGGCCTCGTGACCTCGGCTCCGCTCACCCGTGCCGCACCGGACGGCCGTGCGTACGCACGGCACGTCGTGGCGGCGTCCTGGCTCGCGCTCTCGGTCGTGGCCGCCGCGGTCGGTGTGTTCGCCGTCGCCGGCGCCGACATCGTCGAGGCGGTGCTCGGCGGGGCGTACGGGGACGAGGTCGGCCGCGAGGTGGCGACGCTCGTCGTCGTCCTGGCGCCGTGGATGGTCGTGTCGGTGGGAGTGACGGTCGCCTTTCCGCTGGCGTTCGTCGCGGGGCGCCTTCGCCTCCTGCCGTGGATCGCCCTGGGGGTGCTCCCCGTCCAGCTCCTGCTCGCCTGGGCCGGTGCGAGCATGCTCGAGCTCGAGGGCCTCGCGCTCGCGCTCGCGGTCTCGACTCTCGTGATCCTCGCGGGGCTCCTGATCCAGCTGCAAGCCCTCGAACGGGCGCTACGCGGTCTCTTTGCGGCCGCGCTCCTCCTCGGGGTCCTCGCGCTCGTCGCGTTCGCGCCACCCGCGCTCGTTCTCGGGCCGGTCGCCGCCGCCGCCGTCGGGCTGGTCGCCTACGGCGTGCTGCTCGCGCTCGTCCGCCCGCGGGGGCTGACCTCCGGCTGGCGCTACCTGCGCACGCTCGGCTGAGCGACTCCGATCGTCAGCGCGGCGTCCGCACCTTGCGTACGACCCAGATTCCGGCGCGGGTCGAGAAGATGCGCGTCCTGACCGACGCGACGACGCGGCGGCCCGGGGGGAGATACGCGAAGCTCATCCGGCCGTGCGCGGCCAGGGAGTCGGCGTCGCCGGGCGGCTCCTCGCTCGAGAGCTTGCGGATGCACGCCGTGCGAAAGCTCGCAGGCTCGTCCAGCTCCCAGGCGGCGCTCCCGCGTGCGAAGTCGACGATCCCCGCCACCGCGGGCAGGTAGGCGTCGTCGAGGAGCATCCGGCCGCCGGTGCGCAGCAGGGGCGCGAGGTGCCACCAGTCGAGGATCGGGTAGGGGAACCCGTGCGCCCCGTCGACGAGCACGAGATCGAGCGGCGGGAGCGTCAGTGTCGGCAGGACGTCCTGCGAGCGCCCGATGTGGAACGTCACGCGCGCGTCGTCGATCCCGCGCTCGGCACACGCTCGGCGGATGCGGTCAGCCTCCTGCTGGCTCGGCGTGACGACCGCATGGGTGGCGCCACGAGCAGCGAAGATCATCGTGCTGGCTCCCGCTCCGGTCTCTAGCGTCGCCAATCCCGGCTCGACGTTGCGCTCGAGCCAGGCGAGCGCCTCCCAGGCGAGCCCCCAGAACTCCTGCTCACCGTGCAGGCTCGGGGGCGTCCGCTTCAGCGAGTCCGTCAGCGGCGTGTCCACCGACGTATCATCGCTCGGCCTTGGAGCGGCGGGCGCTGATAACCGGGATCGGAGGCCAGGATGGGTCTCTGCTGGCGGAGCTCCTCGTCGCCAAGGGGTACGGGGTCGCCGGGATCGTCCGGCGTGCGCCGGCTGCGTACGCCGCGAACCTCGCCGCGGTGCTCGACGACGTCGAGCTCGTCGACGCCGATCTCCTCGGTCTCGACTCGCTCGTGCGTGCGCTCGATCATGTTCGGCCGCACGAGGTGTACAACCTGGCCGCGCCCTCGTTCGTCCCGCGGTCGTGGGACGAGCCGGTCCTGACGGCCGAGTTCGCGGCGGTCGGGGTGACCTCCATGCTCGAGGCGATCCGTGCGGTCGACTCGAACATCCGCTTTTACCAGGCATCGTCGAGCGAGATCTTCGGGAGGCCGGCCGAGACGCCGCAGACCGAGCGGACAGCGCTCTGGCCGGTGACACCGTACGGCGTCGCCAAGGCATACGGGCACTTCATCGCACACAGCTATCGCAGCCGTTACGGGCTCTTCGCCTGCTGCGGGATCCTCTACAACCACGAGTCGCCGCGGCGCCCTCTCGACTTCCTCCCGCGAAAGGTCGCCCACGCTGCTGCGGCCATCTCGCTCGGCCTCCAGAGGGAGCTCGCGCTCGGCGATCTCGGCGCCCGCCGCGACTGGGGCTATGCACCCGACTACGCGCGGGCGATGTGGTTGATGCTGCAGCAGGACGAGCCCGACGACTACGTCGTGGCGACCGGAGAGATCCGCTCGGTGCAGGAGCTGGTCGCGTGCGCCTTCACGCACGTGGGCCTCGACTGGGAGGAGCACGTCCGCAGCGATCCCTCCCTGCGGCGCGGTGTCGCCGAGCTGCACGACCTCGTTGGCGACGCGTCGAAGGCGCGATCCGAGCTCGGCTGGAGCCCGAGTGTGACGTTCGAGGAGCTGATCGGCGGGCTCGTCGACCACGAGGTCGACCTTCTGGGCCGCGATCAGGCGGCGAGCTCGGCGTAGACCTCGTCGTGCGCGCGGGCGGTCGCCTCCCAGGTGAAGGCCGCGGCTCGTGAGAGGCCCCGCCGTCGCCAGGCGTCGGGCGCAGCGAGGACGTCCTCGACCGCGAGAACCATCTCCTCCACCGACTCGGGAGCGAACAGGCGCGCTGCGTCGCCGACCACCTCGGGGAGCGAGGCGGCGTTCGAGCACGCCACCG
>JAWOIV010000143.1:0-8048 GCA_046484465.1 Gaiellaceae bacterium | reverse complement strand
GGGTTGGTGCGTAGCTACGAGCCCGTCGCTCTCGCGATGACCGTCAGCCTGTCGCCGCGGTAGATCGCGCGTGATCCCGCTTCGGCGAGGAAGTCGTCCGTGTGCGACCGGCGCGTCTCGTCGACGAGGACGATGCGGTAGCCGTCCGCGAAGGACAGCCAGTCGTCTCCGTCCTCGTAAGCGTAGTCCTGGAGGTCGTCGAAGAACGCGTCGTCGTAGAGCTCGAAGCGCACGTCGTACGCGACCCGTCCGCGGAGCTCCGGGAGCTTCCAGAGCACCCAGTCGGCGAACCGGTCCGCTGCGAACACACGGTCGTCGCATCTCAGCTCGCCGCGAATGGACTCGATCGGCTCCTGCGGCCACTCCGACTCGTACCAGGCTTCGTCGCGCACGAGCGAGTAGCCCACGGCGACGATGAGTGCTGCCGCGCACCCGACCGCGATGCCGGTGTTCAGCCGGCGGAGCGGCTCCTGCTCGGTGCGCCGCTCGAGGCGACGGCCGATCGCGACCGGGAGGAGGATCATGCACGCCATCGCGAACCAGACGATCCCGCGGATCGCCATGAAGGCGCCGGCCAGGGCGAGCGCGAGCACCGCAAGGTCGAAGAGCGTGAGGCGGCGTCTCCCGTAGGCGACGAGCGGGATCGCGATGGCCACCAGGACGTAGAAGAAGAGCGTGGTCGTGGACGGGGTCGCTCGCTCCCACTCGATCACGCGCCCGGCGAACGGAGGGTCCACGAGGAGCACGCGGTAGTAGTCGACCATCGCGGCCGGGCCGTACGGTGTGACGAGCGGTGCGAGCGGCGGGAGCGCCAGGAGGAGCACGGAGCGTCTCCACGTTCCCCCCCCGCTCCGGACGAGCTCGACCGTGCCGAGGAGCATCACGAGCAGCGCGCCGAGCACTACGCTCCCGTGGACCTGCGCCCAGACGAGGAGGAGCGGCGCGGCGACCCAGATCCGGTGGCTCGGCGCACGCGCCTGCGAGGCGAGGAGCCACACGAGCGCCGCGTAGAGCGGGAGAGCGAGCATCTGCGCCCGGATCGACCAGGCCCACGGCGCCGCCATGAGGACAGGGAGGAGGAGCACCCAGATCGCCCGTGGGCCGGCTCCGAGCGAGCGAGCGCCCGCAGCCGCGATCGAGAACGCGCCGACGACCACCACGCCTGCGGCCACTGCGAGGAGCGCGTGCCCGCCGAGCGCGTGGGTCCCGTAGAAGAAGAGGTGTGCGAGCCACTGCTGGGCCGTCCACGTGCTGCCGTCCCCGTACACGGTGAGCGCGTCCACGCTCGGCAGGCCGTTCTCCCAGATCTCCCGGCCCGCGACGAGGTTCAGCCAGCTGTCTGCGACGAGCAGGAAGGGCGGGAAGATGAGCAGGAAGATGAGGCCGAACCCGGCCAGGAGGACGAGGACGACGTACTCCTCCTCGGCGATGCGCCGGATGCGGCTCACCGGCTAGTCGTCGGCGTAGAGCGGGCTCTCCACGAGACCGTGCTGGTACGCGAGCCGCGTCGCCTCGGTGCGATTCTTCACCCCGAGCTTGCGGTAGATGTTCGTCAGGTGGAACTTCACCGTCTGCGGAGCGACCCAGAACTCCTTCGCGATCTCGTCGTTCGAGAGCCCGCGGGCCAGGGCGCCGAGGATGGTCAGCTCCCGCTCGGTGAGGCCGAGCGCCTTCGCGCTCGCGCGCTCGTCCCCCTCGCCCCCGATTGCCGTGTGCACGTTCCCCTCGAGCGCCTGGCGTAGCGTCGCGGGCAGGTCGTCGGGGTTCACCGTCTTGATGACGTAGGCGGAGGCTCCGCGCCGCAGCGCCGTCTCGACAAGCTCGGGGTTCGAGGACGCCGACAGCATCACGACCTTGATGTCGGGGTATCGCGCCCTGATCTGGTCGAGGCAGGCGAGCCCGTCCATGTGGGGCATGCGGACGTCGAGCAGGACCAGCTCGGGCTTCTCCTTCGAGACGAGGGGCAGCACCTGCGTCCCCGACTGGGTCTCGCCGACGATCTCGAATCCGCCGTCGGCCTCGAGCGCCCGGCGGATGCCGTCGAGGACGAGCCGATGGTCGTCGGCGATAACGACCCGCATCGGCCGCAGTGTGTCACAGGCAGCGGCCGGTTCCTCCCGACGCCCCGGCACACGCCGCTTCCGCCGCTCGTGGCATCAAGCCGTCCGACCGTCCCCGCCTACAATGCGCGCCATGGCGACGACCGAGGATCCGCGCGCCACCGGCCCGGTCGAGGCCTGGCGCGAGCGCGCGTACGAGGCAACGCCCGAGCGGCAGGACGAGCTCTTCACGACGATCTCGGGGATCGAGCCCGAGCCGCTGTACGCGCCCGAGAACGCCCGCGTGGACCACGACCGCGACCTCGGCTACCCCGGCGAGTACCCGTTCACGCGCGGGGTGTACCCGTCGATGTACCGCGGCCGGCTGTGGACGATGCGCCAGTTCGCCGGCTTCGGCACCGCAGAGGAGACGAACGAGCGCTTCCGCTACCTGACCGAGCACGGGCAGACGGGCCTCTCGACCGCCTTCGACATGCCCACGCTCATGGGCTACGACTCCGACCACGCGCGGTCGCTCGGCGAGGTCGGGCGCGAGGGGGTCGCGATCGACTCGCTCGCGGACATGGAGACGCTCTTCGACGGCATCCCGCTCGCGGACGTCTCCACCTCGATGACGATCAACTCGCCCGCGGCGATCGTCCTCGCGTACTACGTGTGCGTCGGCGAGGAGCAGGGCGTCCCGCGCGAGCGCCTCCGTGGCACCGCGCAGACGGACATCCTCAAGGAGTACATCGCGCAGAAGGAGTGGATCTTCCCGCCCGAGCCGTCGATGCGGCTCGTCACGGACATGGTCGAGTTCTGCGCGCGGGAGATGCCGCTCTTCCACCCGATCTCGATCTCGGGGTACCACATCCGCGAGGCCGGCTCGACGGCGGCCCAGGAGCTCGCGTTCACGCTCGCCGACGGGTTCGCGTACATCGATGCGGCGATCGAGCGCGGGCTCGACGTGGACGACTTCGCGCCGCGGCTCTCCTTCTTCTTCAACGCGCACCTCGACTTCTTCGAGGAGATCGCGAAGTACCGCGCCGCGCGGCGGATCTGGGCGCGGGAGCTACGCGACCGCTACGGCGCACGCAACGAGCGCTCGCTCCTCATGCGCTTCCACACGCAGACGGCGGGCGTGTCGCTGACCGCGCAGCAGCCCGAGGTGAACATCGTCCGCACCGCGATCGAGGCGCTCGCCGCCGTGCTCGGCGGGACGCAGAGCCTGCACACGAACTCGTTCGACGAGGCGCTCGCGCTGCCGACGGAGGACGCCGTCCGCATCGCGCTCCGCACGCAGCAGGTGATCGCGCACGAGTCGGGCGTCGTGAACACCATCGACCCGCTCGGCGGCTCCTACTACCTGGAGGAGCTGACGAACGTCCTCGAGGCGCAGGCGTACGAGTACTTCGACCGCATCGCGGCACTCGGCGGCGTCATCCCGGCGATCAAGGAGAACTTCTTCCAGCGCGAGATCGCCGAGGCGTCGTACCGCTACCAGGCGGAGGTGGAGTCCGGGAAGCGCGTCATCGTCGGCGTCAACCGCTACGTCCACGCCGACGAGGAGCCCCCGCAGCTCCTCAAGATCGACCCCGCCCTCGAGCAGAAGCAGATCGACCGGCTCGCGGGAGTGAAGGCGCGGCGCGACTCGGCCGCGGTGGAGCAGCGGCTCGCGGCGTTGAAGGGGGCGGCGGCGCGGGAGGACGTGAACCTCATGCCGCCGATCGTCGACGCCTCCCGCGACTACGTCACGCTCGGCGAGATGTGCGACGCGCTCCGCGAGGTGTGGGGTGTGTGGCGCGAGACGCCGGTCTTCTGAGCGTCTTACCGAGCCCGGTCGCCTGGATCGCGTGGTCTCGCAAGAACAATTGTCCACGGGAACGGCCTGCGGACTCGTTCGACGTGCGCGAACTCCGATACGAGGCGCTCGAACCCCCTCGACGACCAGTGATTCACGTGCCCCGGTGTGTTGCCGAGGCTTCTGACGTCACGTCCTGCAAACAGGTGCGCAGCACGCCAGAGCGGCTCGCGCGGCACGCTGAGCACCAGAGCGCGACGCGCGACCCTCGCGAGTTCGCGGAGGGCGTCATCAGGACGCTCGAGATGTTCGAGGACCTCGAGGGCGCACACACAGTCGAACGACGCGTCGTCGAAGGGCAGGTCGTATGCCGACGCCGCGGTGAACGACAGGCCGTCCCTGCTCCGTGCGCTCCACTGGCTGGTCAATAGCTCATCACCGAGGTCGACGCCGACCGTCGGCGCCGACGTCAGTGTCGCGAGCCTTTCCGTGACGACGCCTTCACCGCATCCAACGTCGAGGATCGAGGAGGGCCCGACGGTCGTGACAGCTCGGTCGATCTCTCGGAGGAAGCGTTCGAGAAGCGATCGAAGAAGCGGGTTCTGAGTCCCGTACTTGTTCGTCGCGTTGCCGGTCGGTCCGACGAAGTCGGTCGGTCGTGGTGCTGTCGAGCTCATGTCAGATTTGCGAGCGCCTTGCGCCTGCCTCAGCGCAGGACGTTTTCGACCCACTGCTCCGCGCGTTCACGGTCGGTGGTGCGCTCCTCGTGCTGCGACGTGATCATCTCCGAGAGGAGCCCGAGAGAGACGAGCTGGATCCCGACCACGACGAGGAGGCCGCCGAGCGCGAGCAGCGGTCGTTGTCCGATGGCTTCGCCCCAGATCTTCAGGACGGTCAAGTAGACGAGGATGATGGCGCCGACCGCCCCCATGAGCAGGCCGAGCCCGCCGAAGAGATGCAATGGCCGGTGCCGGTAGCGGCCCATGAAGGTGACGCTCAGCAGATCGAAGAAGCCGCGCAGGTAGCGCTCGGGCCCGTAGCGCGAGCGGCCGTGCTGGCGGGCGCGGTGGTTCACCGGGATCTCGGCGATGCGGTAGCCGCGGTACGCCGCGAGCACGGGAATGAAGCGGTGGAGCTCTCCGTAGATTCGCATGCCCTGGAGCACCTCGGCGCGGTAGGCCTTGAGCCCGCAGTTCACGTCGTGCAGCTTCACGCCGGAGACGGCTCCGGTCGCCCAGTTGAACATCCGTGAGAACACGCGCCTCGACCAGGGGTCGTTCCGCCGCGTCTTCCACCCGGAGACGAGATCGAAGCCCTCGTCGAGCTTGGCGAGGAGTTGCGGGATCTCGGCCGGGTCGTCCTGGAGATCCGCGTCGATGGTCACGATCACGTCGCCCTGTGCCTCGAGGAATCCGGCCTGGAGCGCAGCGGCCTTGCCGAAGTTGCGCCGGAGATGGACGACGACGACGTTCGTCGCCTCGTCGTGCAGCTGCTGGAGCACCGAGAGGCTTCCGTCCGTCGATCCGTCGTCCACGAAGATCACCTCGAACGGCTCGTCGCGCGGCTCGAGCGCAGCGGAGATCTCGTCGAGGAGCGGCCGGAGCGACTCCTCCTCGTTCAGCAGCGGGACGACGACGGAGATCATCTGCTGAGGGTATCGACCTGCTGGGCTGCTTCCTCCAGCCCGAAGGTCTGGTCCGACCCGCACTCGCGGGCCACGGCTCAGGAAGCGCGACCGGCTCGGGCGCGTAACTCGCGCGCGAACGTGACGAGCTCTGCCCACTGGCGAGCGACTTCCTCGTCGCTGCCAACCGGTCCGACGAGGTCCTCCGGCGCTCCGTGGCGGCGAAGCACCTCGGCCTCCGTCTCGCTCCTCAAGCGCTCGCGGCGATGCGGGGGGAGGCCGTGATCGAGGCGGCGGCGGCGCGATGCCGTGGACTCGCCGCGCCTCCTCACCTCTTCGTAGCTGAGCTCACCCGTCTCCACAACCGCCACGATAGCTCTCCCGCTCGACATGCTTAGCGATTTCTTCCAGCTCCCAGGGCTCGACGGCTCGGCCCGCCTCGACCTCGGCGGCCGTTCGTCGAAGCGCCGCGAGCGCAAGCGTCAGCCCTTCCTCGACGGACCGCACCTCCAGCCGGGTGATATCGACAACGTCCGAGTACAGAAGGTACGCGGCCTGTCGGAACCCGCTGATCGAACGCCAATGGATCCACTCGCGGACACGCCAGAGCAGGAGATCCTCGGCCGACAGGACGAGCACTGTCCTGCCGCTCGGGAGGGTGACCCGCACCGCCGTCTCGCCTGGCTCGAGCCGCTCGCCCGGCGCTTCGAGCGACAGCTCGTGATCGCCGAGCACCCACTCGCGGCCGAGGCGCCGAAACCCGAGCGCCTCCAGGCGCTGCGAGAGCTCGGCCGGCCTGCCGATCACGACGTCGATGTCAGCCGTGAGAAATGAGCTGTCGGTCCAGTGGGCCAGGGCGAGGCCCCCCACGACGATCGGCTCGACGCCCAGATCCTGGACGGCCTCCGAGACGATCGCCGCCACTTCGAGCAGTCGCTCCGTCGGCTCGCCGCCCGCAGCCGCGTCGTTCAGCTGGAGTGCGAGCTGCCGCCATCGTGCAGCTCTGCCCGCGTCCACATGCGGTTCTTAGCAGCGCTCCAGGACGGTCGTGCCGACGAGGTCGATCAGACGTCGAGCTCGAGGCCGTCGTATGCGAGCTGGAAGTGCTCGGGCTCCGGCAGCTCGCACGGACGATGCGTGACGAGGAGGCGCTTCGCACCCGAGGCCTCGAACGCCTCGACCGCCTCGTCGAGCGAGAGGTGCCCGCGTGGCTCGCCGTCGAGCTCGCCGCGCAGCAGCGTTGCCTCGCATACGAAGAGATCGGCGTCGCGCGCCGCGTCCACGAGCTGCGGGCACGGCGCCGAGTCACCCGAGTAGGCGAGGAGTCGGCTCCCGTTCTCGACCCGGAAGGCATAGGTCTCCAGCTTGTAGTGGGGAACCCTCGTCGCCGTGATCGACAGGCCGCCGAGGCCGAACGGCACGTTCGGCTCGTACTCGGAGAGATCGAACGCACGCTCGAACATGTCGGGGAAGCCGAGCCGCTCCCCGAGCGAGGCGAGGTAGGCCATGCCGTCCGGTTGTACCCACAGCTTCGGCCGCGGGACGGGCCCGTTCGACGCGAGGTAGAAGCTGCCCCACACCCACGGCACGAGGTCGCCCCAGTGGTCGAGGTGGAAGTGCGTGATCGCGATCCCGTCCACGTTCGGCCAGCCCTCGCGCTCCCGGAAGCGCCCGAGGACGCCGGGCCCGCAGTCGAGCAGGATGCGCTCGGGGCCCTCGACGAGATAGCCGGAGTGCGCGCTGCCCGGGTTCGGCCATGCGGGCGACGAGCCGATGACGGTCAGGCGCACCGCGGTATTCTGCCCATGTGTCGCGGAAGATCCGAGTGGTAATCGCCAAGCCGGGTCTCGACGGGCACGATCGCGGCGCCAAGATCATCGCGCGAGCCCTGCGCGACGCTGGGATGGAGGTCATCTACACGGGCCTCCACCAGACCCCCGAGCAGATCGTCGAGACCGCGATCCAGGAGGACGCGGACGCCGTCGGCGTGTCCATCCTGTCGGGCGCGCACATGACGCTCGTACCCAGGATCGTCGAGGGGCTGCGCGCCAAGGGCGCCGACGACGTGCTCGTCGTCGTGGGCGGGACGGTCCCGCAGGACGACGCCGACGAGCTGAAGGCAGGCGGCGTGGCCGAGGTCTTCGGCCCGGGCGCGACCACTGGCGCGATCGTGGACTTCCTCGCCGGCGCCGTGCCTGTGTAGCTGCGTTTCACGTAGCCGGGCGGTAGCGCCCGACGCCGAAGGCGACAGCAGTACGGCCGGATCCCGCCGCCCGCGATGCCATCCTGGAGCCATCGAGGACTCGATCCGCTTGGATGACGGGCGTAGGGGTCGGCGAGAGCGGTGACGACCTCGCCGCATAGCCCCGACTCGTGTACACAAGGGCCTGTGCGCCTGGGCAAGGTCGGCTGGTCGGCTGTCGGGCTCGCAGCCGCGATCTGGGTTGTGGTCATCGCTGCGACTGCCTCATGGCGCCACAACGAGTTCCTCTCGCATCGCTACGACCTGGGGAACATGGTGCAGGCGATCTGGAGTACGACACAGGGTCGCCCCCTGGAGATGACGGACGGAACCACCGGCGAC
>JAWOIV010000024.1:0-5730 GCA_046484465.1 Gaiellaceae bacterium | reverse complement strand
GTGCGAGGCCGCGCTCGACGTCGGAGAGACCCGGGCGCCCGGCCGAGGTCCCGGTGGCGAGGTTGACGATCGACGCTGCGACGACGGCGATGAGGACCGCCGAGAGCGTGCCGAGCGGCGTGCTCGCTCCGACGACGGCGGCGCCGACGACGCCGAGGAGGAGCAGCCAGCGGCCGGCCGAGCGAAGCGGCGTGACGAGGTGCGGCGACACGGCGAGGACGACGGCCGCGGAAGCAGCCAGCTGCACGTTCGGGAACCGGAGCTCGTCGTCGGCGCCGCGCACGGCATCGAGCGCGTCGGGCCAGTACCCGAGCGCGAGCCTGGCGGCAGCGAGCCCGAGCACCGCGGCGAGGACGAGCGACGCGAGCGCCTGCCCCAGGACGAGGAAGCGCTTCCTCACGAGCGCCGCGACCAGGACGAGCGCCGCCCACAGCCAGAGCAGGTCGTAGCCGAACGCGAAGACCGGGTCGAGCCAGCCCGGCAGTGCGGCGAGGAACCGGATGAGCGCGCGCTCGGTCGTCGACGGCGGATAGAGCGCGATGGCGAGCGCCAGAGCGAGCGCCGACGGCACGAGGAAGACGACGTCCGTCGCACGACGCACTCGCGGTTGCCGCTTCGGCGCCGCGAAGAGGCGCACGCCAGCGCCGCGCCACGCGCCCTTGCCATTCTCGAAGGGTTTCGAGTCAGTCATGCCCGGTCGACCGCGTCACGCTACTCGGCCCGGCAGAAGAACCACGTCATCGCGAGGACCTCGTCCCCCAGCCGCGCTCGCCGGTGGGCGGAGACGAAGAAGCGCCACGCGTCAGAACGACCAGACGACGGGAACCAGGAACACGGCGACCACAGCGAACAGCGCCATGAGGGGGAGGCCGAGCTTCCAGTAGTCGCCGAATCGGTACCCGCCCGGCTCCATGATCATCACGTTCGCCGGCGTCGCGATCGGGGTCAGGAACGCCGCGGCAGACGCAACGCAGACGGCCATCAGCACCGGCTTCGCGGAGACGTCGAGGTCGGCGGACGCACTCACCGCGATCGGGATCACGAGCAGCACTGTCGCCGTGTTCGAGATGAGCTGGCCGAAGACGAACACCAGCAGCACGAGCCCGACGAGAAGCGCGCGCGGGCCTGCGTCGCCGACGAGGTCAACGAGCCCGTCCGCAAGCCTCCCGGCTGCGCCCGTCTCGGTCATTGCCGTGGCGAGCGGGAGCATCCCCGCGACGAGGATCACCGTCGTCCACTGGACTCCGCGATAGGCCTGCTCGATCGTGAGAATCCGGGTCACGACGATCGCGCACGCCGCGAGGAGGCCCGCCACGGCGGGAGGGGCGGCGCCCGTGGCGAGCAGGAGCACCATCCCCGCGAGGACGACGAGCGAGCCCCTTGCTCCTGGGCCGAGCGGCACGGCCTGGCGACGGACGCGCGTCGGGTCGTCCACGACGAGCACGTTTGGATCCTCGAGGTGGTAGTCGAGGGCACCCCAGGCGCCCTCGAGCAGCAGCGTGTCGCCGACCTCGAGCGTCGTCTCGCCGCTGAGATCCTCCTCGCGGCGCTGGATCGCCAGCACGACGAGGTCGCCGCTGTCCGTGACCATGCCGGGGAACGCGATCTCGCCGATGAGCTCGGATCGCGGCGAAACCACGACCTCGGCGGCCCCGCGGCGGCGCGTGAGCAGCTCCTCGGGCGCAGCGTCCAAACCGTACTGCTCGACGAGCGTGCGCGCGTGCGTGCTGAAGTCGCGCGTGGTCGTCCGCGGCGCGTGGTGCGGGAGCAGCCGCTCCCCGAAGAGGACGATCACGATCATCGTGCCCACGAGCAGCGGCACTCCGACCAGCGCGAACTCGAAGAAGCTGAACGGCCCGACACCCGCGTCCTCGGCCGCGCCCGAGACGATGACGTTGACCGGAGACGCCGTCAGGACGAGCATCGAGCCCGCCATCGAGGCGAACGCGAGAGGCATCAGGAGCTGCGAGGGCTCGCGCTTCAGCCGCACGGCCATCACGACGACGACGGGCAGGAGGGCCGCCACGGCGCCGTTCGGCGTGATGAGCGCCGTGAGCAGGGCGCAGAGCGTCATCATCAGCGTGAGCATCCTCGTGCGGCTCGAGCCGGCCCGCGAGACGAGCTGCTGGCCGAGCCAACCCGTCACGCCGGTCGCGTCGAGTGCCTCGCTGACGACGAAGAGCGACGCGATGAAGAGGACCGTCGGGTCGCCGAAGCCGGCGAGCACCTGCTCGAGCTCGAGGATGCCGGTCGCCCAGAGGGAGAGAGCAACGCCGATCGCGACGATGGCGACGGGGATCCTGTCCCAGACGAAGACCGCGACCGTGACGCCGAGGATGAGGTAGGTGATCGTCTCGTCGCTCACCGTGTTTGCTCCGGACCGTGGGGCATCGAGAACGTCGTCAGCCGGCCGGGCCTCCGCCCGTTAATCCGAGTGGACGGGAGCTCCCGGCCCGAGCGGGATTCCGACCAGGTACCAGGCGACGAAGAACAGCGTCCACGCGACGGTGAGGACGACCACGTACGGGAGCATGAGCGACACCACGGTCCCGATCCCGGCGTCCTTCCGGTATCGCTGCGCGAACACGACGATGAGCGGGAAGTACGCCATCAGCGGAGTGATCACGTTCGTCGGCGAGTCGCCGACGCGGTAGGCCGCGAGCACGGTCTGCGGCGCGACGTCGAGGCGGAGGAAGAGCGGGATGAAGATCGGCGCCAGGAGGGCCCACTTCGCGATCGACTGCGGGATGATCAGGTTCACGATCCACGAGACGAGGATCACGCCGATGAGCAGCCAGAGGGCGCCGATGTCCGCGCTCTCGAGCGCGTCGCCGAGCTTGACTGCGAGCACCTTCGGGATGTTCGAGTAGTTGAAGTACGCGATGAACTGCGCGATCAGCAAGAAGAGGAAGAGCAGGCCGGCGAGGCCCGCCCACGACTTCGTGATCGTCTCGATGATCTGGTCGCTCCCCGAGATCGTCCCCGCGCCGCGACCGTAGCCGTAGCCGGCGGCGAAGAACACGAGCGTGATGATCACGATGAGGCTGTCCATGAACGGCGAGTTGCCGATGATGTCGCCGGTTTCGGGGTCGCGCAGCGGCGCGTTCGGGAAGACGGTGAGCAGCGTGACGCCGACGAGCACGACAAGGGTCCCGATGCCCGCGTAGCGCAGCCCTCGCGCGTCCGCCTCGGGCGAGACGCCCGAAGACACCTCGTTCTCCTCCTCCATCGCCCAGCCCTCGCCCTGCTCGGCCTCGCTCCACGGCCCGAGCCTGCGCTCGACGAGCCTGTTGCTCACGAAGGTCAATACGAACGCGATGAAGACCGTCGAGCCGATGCCGAAGTACAGGTTCGCGGCGAGGTCGATGTCTGCGTCGGGGATCCCTGCCGGGATCGACTCGTTCGTGATCTCCGTGAGGACGCCGTCGAGCGGCGTGATGAGGAAGTTGACCCCGAAGCCGGCGGCGACCCCGGCAAAGGCCGCGGCGATGCCGGCGAGCGGGTTGCGGCCGACGCTGTGGAACGCCGCCGCACCTAAGGGTATGAGCACGAGGTAGCCAGCGTCCGACGCGATGCTCGAGAGGATCCCGAGCAGCACGATCACGAACGTCAGCGTCCCTCCCGAGGAGACGCCGACGAGCTTGCGGATGAGGGAGCCGATGAGCCCGGCGGCCTCCGCGAGGCCGACGCCGATCATCACCACCAGGATGATCGCGACGGCAGCGAAGTTCCTGAAGTTCGAGACGAAGGAGGTGAAGAGGTAGCGGATCCCATCGGCCGTGAGCAGCCCCTCGACCGCGGCGGTCTCGGTCGTTAGCTCGTAAGCCTCGGGAGGCACGGGCGTCGTCGGTCCCACGTCGACCGGCTGAGTAGAGCCGCCGTAGTACGTCTCCTCGGTCAGCACGGGCGGCGGCTTCACGATCTGGTACGTGGCCTGGACACCGAACCAGTACAGGACCTGCGAGAGCACGATCACCCCGACGCAGAGGAGCCCAAAGAGGATCGCGGGGTGCGGCATCTTGTTCCCGCCCCGCTCGATCGCGTCCAGCATGCGCTCGAGGAAGGTCTTCTCGGCGGCGCTTTCGGGGGCGTTCACGGTGCTCATCGCGCTGCTCGCTCCGCGTACAGGCCGAAGAACCGAGCCTCGGCGAGCACGGCGCTCTCGAACTCCTCGAGCAGCACGCGCTCGTTCGGGGCGTGGATGTTCGCGAAGCCGTCCGTCGTCCCGAGCAGGAGGATCTCGGCCCCCGGCGCAGCCTGGCTCAGCGAGCTCACGAGCGGGATGGACCCGCCGGTCGCGATCTCGACGGTCTCGCCGCCCCACGCGCTCTGCATCGCCTGCCTCGCGGCCTCGTAGGCCGGGCCGTCCGTCCTCGCCGCGAAGCCGCTCCCCGTCTCCGCGGGGTGCACGGTCAAGGAGACTCCGAAGGGACGGAGGGCCTCGAGATGCCGGATGAGGGCCGCCTGGGCCTCGACCGGGTCCTGCTCCGGGTGCACGCGACCGCTCACCTTCGCCCTCGCGTAGGGCACGACGGCGTTGACGGCTTTCTCCACCGGGAGGACGTCGATCCCCGTGACCGTGAGCGCCGGCCCCGACCAGATCCGCTCCCCGAGCTCACCCGTTCCCTGGAAGGGCACGCCGGGCAGCGTCTCCGAGAGCGCGCGGAACTCGTCCTCCGTGTAGGACGCGCCGGTCCAGAGCTCGCGGCGAAGCCCCTCGACGGCGACGTCGCCTGCTTCGTCGTGGAGCGAGGCGAGCGCGTGCACGAGCGCGATGAGGGCGTCGGGCGCAGCGCCTCCGAACTGCCCGCTGTGTTTCGGGCCGGCGAGCGTCCTCGCCTCGACCGTCACGGCCATCATCCCGCGGAGCGCCGTCGTGAGGGTGGGCACTCCCGGCCTGACGCTCCCCATGTCGCCGATAACCATCGCGTCGACGGCGAAGAGGTCGGGGCGAGAGGCGGGAAACGTCCCGAACGCGCCTCCGCCGACCTCCTCCTGCCCTTCGATGACGACCTTGATCCCGACCGGCGGCCTGCCGTCCCAGGCACGGAGCGCGCCCACGTGCATGAGGATGTTCGACTTCGTGTCCGCCGCGCCGCGTCCGAAGATGGCGCCGTCACGTTCCGTCGCCTCGAACGGGGGCGACTCCCACTTCGCCTCGTCGCCGACGGGCACCACGTCGTAGTGGCTGTAGAGCAACACCGTGGGCGCGCCCTCGGGCGCAGGGATCTCGCCGATCACGACCGGCGCCGTGTCGGGGAGCTCGAGCGGATCGAGGATCGTCACACCGGCGTCCCGGAAGAGGCCGGCGACCTCCTCGTAGGCCCCGAGGAGCGCCGGTCTCGTCTCGGCCGGAAAGCCGAGCACCGAGATCGAGGGGATGGCGACGAGCCGCGCGAGGTCCTCGCGGAGGGCGGGCATGAGCCCTCGCACGACCTCGGCCGTGGGTGTCGTCATTCCTGCCCGGTCTTTGTCGATCGAGCTCATCGGTCTCCTCGAGGAGGGTGGCGGCAGCCGCGGGGATCATCGTGCATGTAGCGGCGCCGCGCAAACTCGTGCGTGCGTGCGCGATGATCGCTCAGATCGCGGCTTCGGCAGGGAGCTCGCGAGGTTGCCGCTCCTCGACGAGCTCCTCGCGCACGCGGGCGTCGAAGTAGACGTAGACCGAGGTGAGCGCGACGAACGGCATCGCGAGCGCGTACACGAGGCCGGCCACGACGTTGAGCAGGG
>JAWOIV010000041.1:0-15550 GCA_046484465.1 Gaiellaceae bacterium | reverse complement strand
CGACGGAGCAGCCGGCGGCGAGCGCCGGCGCGAGCTTCTACGTCGCCATCGTGACCGGGTAGTTCCAGGGCACGATCTGGACGGCAACGCCGACCGGCTCCTTCAAGGAGTAGAAGAGGAGCGAGCCCCCGATCGGCTTCGCGCGGCCCGCGATGGTCGCGATCGCGGAGCCGTAGAAGCGGAGGTTCTCGACCGCCTGGTGGAGCTCGGCCTTGACCGACGAGATCGCCTTCCCCACGTTTCGGGCCTCGAGCTCGGCGAGCTCGGCGCGGTTCGCGACGATCGCGTCGGCGAGGGCGTGGAGGAGCCGGGACCGTTCCGTGCCCGGCGTTCGACCCCAGTCCCCGTCGAGCGCTCCGCGGGCCGCCTCGACGGCACGGTCGACGTCGGACTCGCCCGCCATCGCCGCGCGCGCGAGCGGCTCGCCGGTCGCGGGCTCTGTCAGGTCGCGGATCTCGCCGGCGGCGGGCTCGACGAGCTCGCCTCCGATGAACAGCCCGTACTCCCGTGCGGTCACCGCCACGCGCTTGACGATATCGCGCCGTGGGACACCGGGGAGGCGCATGCTCTCCTTGAGCCCGTCTACGAGGGCGGCGGGTACGCGGACGGGTCCCGGGAGACGGGATCCCGCTCGAGGCGCGCATCGTGCTCGTCTGCGACGCCCTTCACGCGGTGACGAACGGCCGCCCGTATCGGAGAGCTCTCGGGGTCGAGCGAGACCCGTCGGCGCCTCGTCGAGGCCCGACGCGCGTCAGCCGATCGGAAACCACGAGCACTGCACGTCGCACGTGACGGCGTACATGACGCGCTGATCCGCGACGGGCTTCCCCATCGGCGAGAACGCCTGGTACTCGCACCGGAAGCCCGGTTCGGCCTCGGTACACACGACCGTCATCGTGTATCCCTTGCCGAGGTTCGCGTCGAGGGTCGGCTCGATGGTGCGGGTGATCATCTTCTCGACCTGGGCCGGGGTGAAGCTGCTCGCTGCCGTCGCTGTCGTCGTGTCGGTCGCGGGGGTCGACTCGTCCGCGCCGCCGCAGCCCGCGGCTGCAAGCGCCAACAGGCCGATGCAGAGCACGAGGCAGCCGCGGCCGACGAGGACCGTACGGCGCTTCACTCCGCCGCGCCCCGCGATGCCCGCAGAAAGGCCACGACGCTGGCGAGATTGGCGTCCCCGAGACGCGCGTAGGACGGCATCAGGCTCCCCTGGCGGAAACACGACGGGCAGCGTAAACGCCGAAGCAACACGGCATCCGATCGACCGCGTCGACCCTGCTTCGTGAGATCCGGCCCCGGAGCGCCGACACCCGACCCCGCGTACCTGTGACAGGAGAGGCAGCCGACGGACGCAACGATCTTCGCTCCCGGGATCGCCGTGCGAGGGAGCCGGGCCGCGCGTGTCCACCGGGCCACTGTCGCTCGACACGCGGCGACCGCCGAGCAGGTCCCGACCGGGTCGCGCGGAAGCTTCGGCTCCGGGGTCGTGTACGGCCTGCCGACGAGGAACGAGACGAGATCGTCGAGCTGGGAGCGACGGAGCTCCTTGTAGGGACGCATGACGCCGCTGACGTACCCGGGCACCACGTCGGCATCCGGCGACACGATCCCCTCCGCGACGAAGGCGCCGAGCGGCATCGAGCGAAGACGAGCACGCTCACGCATGCCGTCCGCGGTGAGGGGGGGTCCGGTCGTCGGAACCGTGGCTCCGGCCGTCAGCGCGTGACATCCACGGCAGCCCAGGGAACCGAACAGCGCACGACCGGCTCCCGGCTTTCCGATCGCAGCCGACGTGAGAGTGCTCGTCGACGGCGCGGAGGACGCCGACCCGGAGAGGCCGAGACCTCCGACGCACGCAGCGAGGACTCCTGTCAGGACGAGGGCGCGATGCGAGCGAGCCACGCGGCCATGGTAGAGGCGGGATACCTCGCGCAGCCTCCGGGCCATCCCGAGCAGTCAAGCAGAAGGAAGCGCGCTATCACTGCGGACTTCCCGCAGAGCTAGTAGGGGTGTTCGCCCTTTCGGGCCGCGATCGTGGCTGGCAGCTTGTGCCAATCCATGGATGGTTCTTGCAGTCGACAGAAAGGACCGGTTATGAGAGCTCTCAAGGCGCTCGTCCTGGGTCTCGCAACAGCAACGGCCATGTGGCTCGCAGTCCCGGCGGTCGCAGCAGACGCGCCGTTCCCGATGAACCCGTATCCGGGACAGAGCCAGGAGTTCGCGTTCAACCTCCAGACGCTCTACGGGACCGGCTCGCGGGTTCGGCCGACGACGTTCTGCGCCGAATCGAGCGTGTTCAAGCGCCAGCAGCAGATCGTGTTCCGGCTCTACATCACGAACGCGAAGACCGGGAAGGTCATGACCGGCAAGAACATGAGCAGGGTCGTCCTTCGCATCGCCGGCCTTCCCGACATCAAGATGGCGTTCCGCCCGCAGGGCCGCACACCCGACGCGACCTCGCCGTGGCTCTGGACGACCGCCTGGCTCGTGCCGGCCGACTACCCGCTCGGCACGTTCAAGTTCGACATCGCCGCCACGGTGAAGAAGACCAAGAAGGTGGCCGTCTACAACCCCGTGGTCCCCGGGACACTCTGGGAGATCACTCCGTAACCGTGCCCAAGGAGGAGGGTCCGTGATCAAACGAATACAGAACACACGCCTGAGGTTCACCCTGCTCGGAGCCGCCGGACTGCTCCTCGCGGCCGTGACTCCGCAGTCTGCCCCGGCCGAGCCGCGCCCCGTGACACCGCCCGTCGTTCCGGGCATCGCCGGACTCCCAGGCCCGGTTGCCGCTCCGGCAAGGCCCGCAGCCCGGATGGGGCTCCTCAGAGCGACACCCGACACGGGCCCTCCCGGCACACCGTTCGTCCTCACGGGGAGCGGGCTCCCAGCGAATACCGCGCTCGACATCACGTGGAGCACCGCGACGAAGCAGTACAGGCTCGACATCGTCCCCGACAGCGTCGACTTCTACGGGCGCATCGCGAACCCCGTGACGGTCGTCCTTGCGAAGGGCCGCACCGACGCGTCCGGGAACCTCCGCATGAACCTCAAGTTCCCGCAGGACTACGGTGCGCTGCATGACATCTACGCGGTCTCGGACGGAGTCCAGCTCGCCAAGGGCGGAGTCCTCATCGAGCGGACGTACAGCGTCAAGCCGCTCAAGGGCCCCGTCGGCACCGAGATCACGATCAAGCTCAACGGCCTCGGCTGGCTCTCGTACATGGACACGGTCGCCGTCATCTGGGACAACCGGTATGTCGGCTTCCTCTCGTCCGTGACGACGCGCGGCCAGGCGACGGCGACGATCCGCGCCGCCGGGCCGCCCGGGAAGCACGTCCTCGAGCTCGTCCCCGCGAGCGCGACGACGCCGTTTCTGAACATCAAGCAGTCCGCGCTCGGCTACCTCGGCTTCAAGCGCTACACGTTCACGGTGACGAAGGACGCCGGCCCGCCGCCCACCAAGGTCGTCTGGCCGGTGAACGTGAAGCCGACGACCTCCGAGCGGACGACGTTCCGGACCGCAACGGTCGAGGGCGTGACCGCCAGGACCTCGGCGGAGTTCGGAGCGGTTCTCTCCAAGGTCGACCTCACCGCCACGGGGCTCGCACCCGGCCCGGCCACGATCCAGTGGAACACCGCCCTCGGGACCCGCACGGGCTCGGGCTATGCCACCTCCTTCACGCCGCTGAAGACCGTCACGGTTCCCGCGTCGGGTCGGATCGAGGAGACGCTGACCATCCCCGACGACGTCGGCGGGTGGCACACGATCGAGGTCCTCCAGGGGGGCAAGACCAAGGCGTCGGTCCCGTACCGGGTCGACCAGAGCCTCTACAAGGGCGGGATCAACGGGAAGCGGTTCAAGCAGGGCGACCTGATCAAGATCCACCTCAAGGGCGTCGGCTTCACCGAGATGGACAACATCCTCGCGGTCACCGTCGACAACGCCTATATCGGGTACGTCTGCGGCTTCTTCAGCGCCGGCGACACCGTGCTCGAGATGGTCGCGACAGGCGAGCCGGGCACCCATATCGTCGATCTCACTCCGACGATCTACAAGCAGCAGAAGGGCGGCAACGACATCTGGTACGGGGGAACCCCGTTCCTGACCTATCGCCAGGACTACCCGCTGCTCGCCCTCGGGTACCGGCTGCCTGCGTACCGCTTCGCGTACACGATCGTGAAGTAGCCGGTCGCCCTCTCTCCATCGAGACGCGAGCCGCGCACGACGCGGCTCGCGTCGCACGAACCGGGCTGTACCCTCGCCCCGTGCTCGAGCAGTGGACTCGCGCAGTGATCCGCCTGCGCTTCGCCGTCCTGGCCTCCTGGCTTCTCGTGATTGTCCTCGGCGCGGTCGCGGGAGCGCGCCTCCAACCGCTCCTGGCCACGTCGTACGCCGTGCCGGATACAGAGGCGGATCGCGCAGACGCGATTCTCGCGCACGCCTTCGACGAGCGCCCGGAGGGGACGTTCACGGTTGTCGTCTCGGTCGACGACCCCTCCGACGAGGCAGCAAAGCGCCGTCTCCGGAAACGCCTCGAGGACGCTGCCTCCGCCGTGCCGACCGCGACGGTCGGGAGGATCCAAGACGGCACGGGGATCCTCTACGGCAGCATCTCGACCGCGCTCGAGATCAAGGACGCGAAGAACTCCACGAGCGCGCTCCGCCGAGAGCTCGCAGGCGGCAGCCCGAGAGCGCTCGTCACCGGCCAGCCGGCCATCCAGCACGACGTCGACCCGGTGATCGCCCACGACCTCAGACGTGGCGAGATCCTTGCTCTCGTCGTTGCGCTCGCTGTCCTCATCGTCGTGCTCGGCGTCTCGCCCGCCGTGCTCGTCCCCTTCGTGTTCGCCGCGGGCTCGATCTCGGCAACCCTCGTCGCCGTCTACGTCCTCGCTCACGGGATGACGCTCTCGACCTACGTGACCAGCCTCGTCGGGCTCATCGGGCTCGCTCTCGCAATCGACTACTCCCTCCTGGTCGTGCTGCGCCACCGCGAGGAGCTCGCCCGACAGGGCTCCGCGGACGACGCAGTCGTGCGGACGATGGCCACCGCGGGGAGGACAACCGTCGTCTCGGGCACTGCAGTCGCGATCGGGCTGAGTCTCCTCGTCCTCGTTCCCGTTCCGTTCGTCCGCTCGCTAGGCGTCGGCGCCATGCTCATCCCACTGGCCTCGATCGCGGCCTCCTTGACCCTTCAGCCAGCCCTCCTGGCGATTCTGGGCCGACGCGGTGCAGCCCGAGCCCCCGCCCCGAGCCTCGCGGGATCTCACTCGACGGGAGCGGACATGTTGGAGCTCGAGCGCGGGCTGTGGACGCGCATCGCAACGCACATCCTGAGGCGCCCGGTCGCCTATCTCGTCGGCGGCACCGCGATGCTGCTCGTCGCCGCGGCTCCCGCGCTCGCGATCGACCTGACGCCGGGAACGCTCTCGGGCGTCCCGTCGTCGCTCGAGTCCTCACGTGGGTACGCGCTGCTCCGCGAGGGTATCGGCCCCGGCGTCGTCACCCCGACGTCGGTGATCGTGGACACGGGCCAACCCGGAGGCGCTCGCCGACCCGACGTGCGGCGCGCGATCGACCGTCTCGGAGACCGGCTCATCAACGACTTCGACCTGGTCGCGCTCGGCAGCGGCGACGGCCCGCCGTACGTCGACGAGACGGGACGCTACGCGCGGCTGATCGCCGCGAGCCGCTACGAGTACGGCGCTCCTCGGACACGAGCGTTCGTCGAGCGGTTGCGTGACCGCGACATCCCCGCGGCGCGCTACCCGCCCGACACCGAGGTCGTCACGGGAGGCGCCCCGTCGCTCGGTGTCGACTTCCTGTCGAATGCATACGACGTCTTCCCGTGGATCGTCCTCGCGGCGATGATCCTGACCTACGCCGTGCTGCTTCGGGCGTTCCGCTCGCTCCTCGTACCGCTGAAGGCCGTTCTGCTGAACGTCCTCACGGTCGCCGGGGTGTCCGGGCTCCTCGTCGTGACCTTCCAGTGGGGCATCGGCGCACGCGCTCTCGGCCTCTACGAGGGGGAGGTCGAGGGCTGGGTCCCGATCTTCCTCTTCGCCGTGCTCTTCGGGATCTCGATGGACTACGAGGTGTTCATCGTGTCGCGGATGCGGGAGTCCTGGGATGAGATCCCGGACAACGGCCGCGCGATCTCGCACGGGCTCCAGAAGTCGGGACGGATCGTCACGGCGGCGGCGCTGATCATGGCCGCCACGTTCATGGGCTTCGTCGCGGGTCGGGTCGCCGGGCTCCAGCAGCTCGGGCTGGGTCTCCTGCTCGCCGTCCTCATCGACGCGACGCTCGTCCGCGCCGTGCTCGTCCCATCGGCGATGGCCGTGCTCGGCCGCCTCAACTGGTGGCTTCCCGAGCGTGTCGCACGGCTCGCGCACGTGTCTCCCTCGCCGCTCCTGGCGCAGTCTGCCCCGAGGGACGTCGGAGAGCCGAGAGAGGCCTAGCGACAACTCGGGGCGATGCCACAGGCCATCGCCCCGAGCCACCCACGTCGAGCTCAGAACCTGATCGTGCCCTTGAACGTCGCGGTGAACGTGCCCTTGCCCCGGTCGTAGTTCCCGGTGATCTTCAGCGTCCCCCTCGCCTTCTTGAACTTCAAGGTCCCGCCGGTCACCTTGGCCGACGCGGTGATGGCGTTCTGGTTCGGGTCCGCCGCCGATGGGCAGACCTTGGAGCCCGCAGCGAGCTTGAACTTGATCGCTCCCTGCTTTCCCTTGATGGCCCCCTCTCCGGAGAAGGACGAGCAGGGACTCCCCTGGAAGCCCTTCCCGATGCCGGTGACCTTGCTCGCGCCCAGGACGTTGCTCTTGCCGGAGCCGCTGGCGTTGATGTCGGCGGCCGTGTCGCTGGTCGCCCGGACGACCGCCCGCCCCGCGTACTTCCCGCTGAACGCGGCATTCGCCGACGAGGCCTGCGGCGAGCTCTTGACCTGCGGAGTGGTACCGGCGGTTGCAGCACCGACGAACAGCGCGAGAACGCCGAGCGTCAGCGCCGCGACTCCGGATCGAAGGACGTTCTTCATGGCGCTCCTTTCCCTGCGGGCGAGTGGTGGCACGGATCGTGCGTGCCAGGTGTCATTGTGCGCATCCGGTATGCCGCCGACTGCGGGTGCGGGAAACCCGAAGTTCGAGTGAGGCCGCACACGGCCTCGAGAAGCGCCGCCAGACGCCCGCAGCGTCGGCCTTGCGGGACCGAGGAAGGCCCGGGTCTGACGGCGCGCGGAGCCGGATGGCGGACCGAGGACGTGTAGCGGATCGCCCGCGACGAATCCGCGGCCGGGCTCGAGCGGGTGCGTGCCCGGGTTGACGGAGGCAACGCCCTCGATCTACCCCAGCGGACACGTCATCCGCCTCGTCGGCGGCGCGCCTGGAGCCGGCTCGAGCTCGGGGAGGGCACGTTCGTCCTCGCCCCGCACCGTGGGACACCGGGGAGGTGCGTGCTCTCCTGGCAGCCGCCCGCGACGGCGCGGTTCGCGACGATCATCGGCGAGCGCGTGCAGGAGGCGCGCCCGCTCGGTGCCTGCGTCTTTCCCCAGTCTCCGGCGAGCGCTGCCCGGGCCGCTTCGACCGCTCGGTCGACGTCCACCTCACCGGCCATGGCCGCGCGCACGAGCGGCTCGCCGGTCGCGGGATCGGTCAGGTCGCGTGAAGCCGCTCTTCTCGAGCACGGGCCGCGAGGCGAGGTTCTCGACGAGGGTCGCCGCCTCGAGCCGGTGGAGCCCGAGCTCGCCGAACGCGAGCTCCGCGGTCTCTCGCACGGCGCGAGTCGCCAGCCCGTGTCCGCGGTGGAGGCTCGAGACCCAGCACCCGACGTTCGCGCTCTGGAACGCTCCGCGCGCGAGGTTCGAAAGGGCGATCGTCCCGGCGAGCACGCCCTCGTCGAGGATCGCGTAGAGGTGCTCTCTGTCCGCGATGCGCTGGCCTCGTCGGGGCCTTCGCCGGCGCCGTCGTCCTCAGCTCGATCTCCGCCGAGCTGGCACGCCCGTGGATGTCGGGAATCCTCCTCGCCCTCGGCGTCTACATCCTCTGCCGCTTCACCATCTTCGGCGTGCCGAAGCCCCGCGGCCGACGGTACGTGCGCGGCCGGTACTTGGCTCCGCTCGGGCTCGGCGCCGGGTTCATCGATGCGACCGGCGGCGGAGGCTGGGGCCCCGTCGCGACCCCGACGATCCTCGCCACCGGGAAGTACGAGCCGCGCAAGGTGATCGGCTCGGTCGACACCAGCGAGTTCCTCGTCGCCCTCGCCGCGAGCATCGGGTTCCTGCTCGCTCTCGGGAGCCAGGGGATCGCGTGGAGGTACGTCGTCGCGCTCCTGATCGGCGGCGTCGCCGCAGCACCGCTCGCCGCGTGGCTCGTCCGCCACGTGACGCCGGCCCTCCTCGGAGCATCCGTTGGGGGCCTCATCCTGATCACCAACACCCGGACGCTGTTCGACGTCTACGGGGCGCCCGAGGCAGTCCGCCGACCCGCGTATCTCGGTCTCTTCACGATCTGGGCGCTCGCGGTCGCCGTCGTCGTCCGCCGTCACCGCCGGACGGGCGCGCCGCTCCTCAACCGCGACCACCGGCGCAAGGGCTCGGAGGCTGAAGGGCTAACGCCGCTCGAAGAGCACGGCAACACCCTGGCCCACGCCCACGCAGAGCGTCGCGAGCCCGTAGCGACCCTCTCGTCGTCGTAGCTCGTGCAGGAGTGAGACGACGAGCCGGGCGCCGCTCATCCCTAGCGGGTGCCCGAGCGCGATCGCCCCACCGTTCACATTGACCCTCTCCTCGTCGAGGCCGAGCTCGCGGATCACCGCGAGGCTCTGAGAGGCAAACGCCTCGTTCAGCTCGACGAGGTCGACCTCGCCGACCGAGAGGCCCGTGCGCTCGAGCAGCTTCCGCACAGCGGGGATCGGCCCGATCCCCATCACGCGTGGATCGACCCCCGCAACGGCACTCGCCACGAACGCGCCGAGCGGCTCGACCCCGAGCTCCCGTGCCTTCTCCTCGCTCGCGAGCACCAGCGCGGCGGCGCCGTCGTTGATGCCGCTCGCGTTGCCGGCGGTGACGGTGCCGTCCTTCCGGAAGGCCGGTCGAAGCCCGGCGAGAGCCTCCGCGCTGGACTGCGGCCGGGGGTGCTCGTCGACCGTGACGTCATCCACGGGAACGAGCTCGTCGACGAACTTCCCGGCGGCGTGTGCCTCGGCCCACCGCCGTTGCGACCGGGCCGCGAACGCGTCCTGATCCTCCCTCGACACGCTCCACCCATCCGCGACGTTCTCACCCGTCTCCCCCATCGACTCGAGCGGGAACATCTCCTCGAGCCGCGGGTTCGGGAAGCGCCAGCCGAGCGTCGTATCCCACACGGTCTGGTTGCCCCGCGGGAACGCGGTCTCGGGCTTGCCCATGACGAGCGGCGCCCGGCTCATCGACTCCACTCCGCCCGCGACGGCGACGTCGGCGTCTCCGGCGGCGATCGCGTGGCTCGCCGAGACGACGGCAGAGAGACCGGATGCGCACAGTCGGTTGAGGGTCACGCCCGGCACGGTGTCCGGAAGACCGGCGAGCAGGGCCGCCATGCGCGCGACGTTGCGGTTGTCCTCGCCCGCCTGGTTCGCGCATCCGAGGTAGACATCGTCGATCGCCCCCGGCTCGACGCCGGCCCGAGCCACGGCGGCCTCGATCGCGACGGCCGCGAGATCATCCGGCCGGACACCCGAGAGCGCGCCACCGTACCGGCCGATCGGCGTCCTGACGGCGGAGAGAACGACTGCCCGCATGGCGCGCAGTGTAGGGGCGACGCTTGCCGCATCTTCCGGGTGCCTCGGTTTCAGGCAGGCACCTACGGGCGACGCCCTACGTCACGAAGTCGATACGAACCGGCGCCGGAAACGCGCCGAGCTCCTCGCCCCGGCGCAGGAACTCCGTCACCGCCTTGCGTCCCTCGTCGCCGTAGTCCTGCGTGAGCTCGTTGACATACATCGAGACGAAGCGATCCGCAACGGCGGCATCGATTCCGCGCCCGAACTGGAGCGCGTATTCGAGCGCTTCGGCGCGGTTGTCGAGCCCGCACTGGATCGCCTCGCGCAGCACGTGCGAGACGTCATGGAGGACGTCGTCGCCGAGGTCCCGGCGGATCACGTTCACACCCAGAGGCAGAGGGAGGCCCGTCTCGAGCAGCCACCACTCACCGAGGTCGAGCACCTTGGTCAGCCCGTAGTCCTCGAAGGTGAGCTGGCCTTCGTGGATGAGGAGGCCCGCGTCGGCCCGCCCCGAGACGATCTCGTCCGGGATCTCGTCGAACGGCAGCTCGCGGTACTCGAACCCGTCGAGGACGAGCCGCAGTGTGAGGAACGCAGTGGTCATCGCTCCCGGCACGACGATCTCCGTCTCCGCGAGCCTGGCAAGCGACAGCGGCTCGCGTGCGACGACGATGGGCCCGTATCCCGAGCCGATGCTCGCGCCGTGCGGGAGCAGTGCGTAGTCCTCCTGGACGAACGGATACGCGGCGAGCGAGAGCGCGGTGACCTCGAGCCGTCCCGCCCGCGCCCACTGGTTCAGTGTCTGGATGTCGCCGAGAACCTGCTCGAACTCGTGCCCGCGCGCGTCCACGAGGTCGGTCGTGAGCGCCCAGTACATGAACGCGTCGTCGGGGTCCGGGCTGTGGCCGATGCGGATCCGCACGAGCCGGGGACGCTAACAGCGGTCGGGGCGCTGCCTTCCGACAACCGACGCCGTCCTCGAGACGGCTCTCCTGCTACGAGAGTGGAGCGGCAGGCGGCGAGCCGGCGAGGGATTCCTTCGTCTCCTCGAGCATGTCTCCGGAGATCGACTCGATGATCTCGGGTCGGTCGAGGAGTCGCCGTTGCTGCTCGGGCGAGAGCCTGTTCACGACGTACTTGTCCTGGAGGATCTCGTCGAGCGAGCGGCCACGGTCGTGCTCGCGGATGACGTAGCGCGCGACGTGCTCCTCGGCGGAGCTGCGCTGGAAGAGAAACGAGAAGAGGTTCTTGAAAGCCGACACGAGAACCGATTGTATCCAGGGTGATGAAACGCGGCTCGCGAGAGGACCGATACGCCGAGCGGACGCTCGTCGGCGTGGACGACGAGGGCGGCGAGGAGCGGATCTCGATCTGGCTCGAACGACGACCGGGCGCGGTGTGGGCGGTCGGGCGGACGATGAATCCGCACCTCCGCGAGTCGGCCGAGCCGCGTGCGGACGATGTGATCTTCGAGGGCTACGAGCTCGAGGACGCGCTCGCGCGGGCGAACGAGGCGCTCGAGGACGAGGTGCAGGTGCTCGAGGCCGACGGGCGCGAGGCGGACGCGCGTCCCTTCACGCGCAAGGAGGTGCTGCCACTCCTCGAGCGCTGGTTCTTCAACCGCTGACGCGTCCCGCCGCGCGCAGGGACGTGGCGCGAGAGGCAGGCGCGGCGCTGAAGCGTCCCGCCCGGAGGAGGGATCTGGCGAGGTGCTTCAGCGCCTCGTCGGCCGTTTGCGCAGAAGCGACCCCTTGGGTTGCCGTTCGCGCGGCGGCCCGGCCCCGAGCGCCCCTACAGCGCCGTGCCGACCCCGCGCTCACGCGCGAGCCGGAGCGCCTCCGCCGCGATCGCGACGTCCCACGCCGCGAGCCCGTTCGACTTGAAGACGACGATGTCGGAGTCCGACTGACGTCCTGCGACCTCCCCAGCGACGACCTCGTGGAGCTCGTGCACCTCGAGCCAGTCGAGAGCCCCCGCCTCGACAGGCTCCACGAGATCGCCCGACTCGACCTTCGCCTGCTCGATCGAGTCGCAGCACACGAACGTCGCGCGCTCGAGCACGGCGTTGTCGAGCTCGCGCCGGCTGACGACGTTCGCCCCGGCAGCGACAACGAGTGCTCCCGTGCGCAGCCATTCGCCTCGGAGCACCGGGTCGCGAGACGTCGTGATCGTCACGACGACCTCCTGCGCGGCTGCATCACGATGGCTGTCGGCCGCCTCGGCGCCGATCAGGGCGCAGAACGCCGCCAGCCGCTCCGGGGAACGGCAGTAGGCCACGACCCGCTCGATGGACGGGAGCGCCTCACGGATGCACGCGACCTGCGTCTCCGCCTGGTGCCCGCACCCGATGACACCGAGCGATCGCGCGCCGGGCCGAGCGAGGTGACGCGCGGCGACACCGCTCGCAGCCCCGGTCCGGAGGCGACCCAGGTGATCCGCCTCGATCACGCAGACGAGCTCGGGCACGGTCGCGTCGAAGAGGCAAACGACGAAGGCCGCGCCTTCCGCAGACGCGGCGTAGAGCTTTCCACCGGCGACTCCGAGCGCCCGGTCGGAGGCAGCCATGTCCGCAAGCGAGCCCTCGGACAGCCGCAGCCTCCGGCGCGGCGCGTTGTCGACGTCCCCGGCGGCCATGCGCCGGAAGCACTCCTCGATCACCTCGACGGCAGCTGTGGGGGTCAGGAGCGCCGCGACGTCGCTCTCGGTCAGGTAGAGGGGCACGGGGCCGAAGTCTAGGGTCGTATGCTCGTCCTCCCCGAATCCACACCGCTCTAGACTCGTCGCAGATGACGACCGAGAGCTACCTCGATCTGCGGCTCACAGATCTGCTCGAGCGGCTCTCCGCGGAGGGCCGGGCGCCGGGCAGCGGATCCGCGGCCGCGATGACCATCGCCTTCGCGGCAGGCCTGGTTGCGATGGCCGCTCGCACGTCTACGAGCTCGTGGTCCGACGCCGGAGGGATAGCCGCGCAGGCACTCGCGATCCGCGACCGTGCTGGCGAGCTCGCCAGCACCGACGCGGAGATGTGGGGGCGGGCGATGGCCGCGCTTGCCCGGGTGGGGGATGCGCGTGACCCCCGCCGGGACTTCGCGCTCGAGCAGGAGCTCGACCGTGCAGCGTCGCTCCCGCTCGAGATCGCGGAGCTCGGCGCCGACGCTGCGACCCTCGCTGCGGTGGCAGCAGATCGCTGCGACGGCGCCTACCGCGCCGACGCCGCCGCGGCGGCAGCCCTCGCCGCCGGCAGCGCGCGGGCGGCAGCACATCTGGTCGAGGTGAACCTCGCGGTGCGCGAGGACGATGCGCGGCTCGTCCGGGCACGTGCAAGCGCGCGCGACGCGACGGAGGCTGCGGACAGGGTGCTCGCGTCGAGCCGATGACCGAGCCGTCGAGACTGACCGACGCCGAGCTCGTCCACCGCTGCCGCGAGGGCGACACGGCTGCCTGGAACGAGCTCGTCGAGCGCTTCTCCCGCTACGTCTACGCCGTCTGTGTCAGGGGCTTTCGTCTCGACGCGGACGATGCCGAGGACGTGTACCAGGACGTCTTCACACGCGTCTACACGCACCTCGACAAACTCCGAGACGACGCGGCGGTTCGACCCTGGATCGCGCAGCTGACGAGGCGCGTCTGTCTCGACACGATCGCGAAGAAGGGGAGAGAGCAGCCCGCCCCGGACGAGCTCGAGAGCGAGGCGACGAGCGACCTCGCCGAGATCGAGGAGGCCTTCGAGGTGCGCGAGGCCCTCGCGACGCTCTCCGAGCAGTGCCAGGAGATCCTCGACCGCTTCTTCGCCCGGGACGAGAGCTACCGCACGATCTCGGCGGAGCTCGGCATCCCGTCGGGAACGATCGCCAGCAGGATTGCACGCTGCCTGGCCAAGCTCCGAACGGAGCTCGAGGGAAGAAACGAGCCGTCCGGAGAGTCTGGGGAGTAGATGAGCGGCGTACACGATCACGAACGGCTGGGGGAGCTCCTGGGTCTTCTGCCCCCCGCCCCCGTCGGCTGGGTGCAGGCGGCGCAGGAGCTGCCGCTCGCCCTCCGTACGCTCGACGAGATCGTCGCGCGGGCAGAGGCGGACATCGCCTTTCGCGCGGCCCTCATCGCAGATCTCGAGCAGGCGCTCGCACGCGAGGGGTACGAGCCGACGAGGCTCCCCGTCGGCGAGCTCCGCGCTCGACTCACCGAGAGCTGAGTGGTTCGGGCCTCCGGGGCCCGACCCCGTAGAGTCCCGACCGTGAGTGAGGTCGCCGGCCACGGGTGGGACGCGAGCAAGGAGGCGCTTCCGGCCTGGAGCCTCCCGAAGGACGCGGTCGACCGGATCGCGCTCCCGGGCGAGTGGCCCGAGCAGGTCACACGCGAGTGGGCCTGGGGAGGATCGACCGGCAAAGGGGCACGCGTCTGCATCCTCGACTCGGGCATCGAGGCCGACCACCCCAGCGTCGGCGGCCTCGAGAGCGCGGTCGTCATCTCGCTCGGCGAGAACGACGAGGTGATCGCGCTCGAGGACACGGAGGGGGACGTGTCGGGGCACGGGACCGCGTGCGCAGGGATCGTCCGCACGCTGGCGCCCGAGTGCGCGATCTCGAGCGTGCGGGTGCTCGGCGCGAACTTCACCGGGAGCGGGGCAGTGCTCCTCGCCGGGCTCCGCTACGCCGTCGAGCAGGGCTTCGACGTGATCAACATGAGCCTCTCGACGACGAAGAAGCCCTTCGCAGCGGTTCTGCACGAGCTCGCCGACAGCGCGTACTTCCGCCGCGCGGTGCTCGTCGCGTCGGCGCACAACATGCCCGTGGAGAGCTACCCGTGGCGCTTCTCGTCGGTCATCTCCGTCGGAAGTCACGAGGAGCCCGATCCCCTGACGTTCTTCTACAACCCCAACCCTCCCGTGGAGGTCTTCGGCAAGGGCGTGAACGTGGAGGTGCCGTGGAGCGGCGGCCGGACGCTGAAGGTCTCGGGCAACAGCTTCGCGACGCCACACATCACGGCGATCTGTGCGTTGATCCTCGCGAAACACCCCGAGCTGACACCCTTCCAGCTCAAGAACGTCCTCTACCTGACCGCGACGAACGTGGGGGGTGACCGATGAACGAGAGGAACGACCTGCGAGCCGCGGTGGCGGCCGGCGTCGTGGGATCCGAGGAGTCGTATCGCGCGCTTCTCGGCGCGATCGTCGAGGTTGCCCGGTCGATCTTCGGAGCCAGGGCATCATCGATCCTCCTCCTCGACGAGGAGACCAACGAGCTCGTCTTCGAGGCAGTGGTCGGCGAAGGCGAGGACAGCCTCATCGGGACGAGGTTCCCCGCGGGCAAGGGCATCGCCGGCTGGGTGCTCGCGACCCGCACCCCACTCGTGATCGAGGACGTGCAGCAGGATCCGCGGTTCGCGAGCGACGTCGCGGAGGGCTCGGGCTACGTGCCGAAGGGACTGATGGCGGCGCCGCTCCTGCACGAGGAGGGCGCGCTCGGCGTGCTCTCGGTGCTCGATCGACCCGAGCAGTCCCTCTTCTCGCTCCAGGAGATGGAGCTTCTCGGCCTCTTCTCCAACCAGGCCGCGATCGCGGTCGACCTGCTGCTGAAGGCACGGAGCGCCCACCGGCTCCTCGGCGAGGGTGAGAGCGACCTCCGCGTAGTGGCGCGACTCGCGGCCGCCGTCGACACGCTCGAGGACGGCATGGGCAACGGAGAATCGGCTTTGCGCCGCGACTCTCCCACCAGCTCGAACCGATAAGCATTGTGAACCAGCCGGTCAAGAATGGCATCACCGAGCGTGGGATCCGGAAAGCGGCTATGC
>JAWOIV010000003.1:0-2911 GCA_046484465.1 Gaiellaceae bacterium | reverse complement strand
GAGGAGTTCGAGCGCCAACGGGAGCGGCTGCTCCAGGGAGGCTACGCGGCCCTCGAGGCCATGGAGCGCGGTCTGGCCGATCGCGAGTACCTCGTCGGCAATACGTGCTCCCTCGCGGACATCGCGCTCTACGCGTACACGCACGTCGCGGACGAGGGCGAGTTCGACCTCGCGCCGTACCCGGCGATCCGTGCGTGGCTCGGGCGCGTTGCAGCGCAGCCCGGGCACGTCCCGATCGACGCCTGACGGCCGTAGAGTGACGCGATGACGGTTCGCGTCCGCTTCGCACCCAGCCCCACGGGCTCGCTCCATCTCGGCAACGCGCTGACCGCTGTCGCCAACCGGCGCTTCGCGGACGAGCGCAGTGGTGCTTTCGTGCTCCGCATCGACGACACGGATCCTTCCCGCACGGTCGAGGGTGGGGAGGACGCGATCCTCCGTGACCTCGCATGGCTTCGGGTCGAGGCGGACGAGGGGCCGGTGCGGCAGAGCGAGCGAGGCGATCTGTACTCGGAGGCTGCGGAGCGGGCGCTTGCCTCGGGAGCCGCCGGGCGGGACGACGATGCCTCGGTACGCCTGCGCTCGGGCGGAAGTACGCTCCTCCGGCCCGACGGCACTGCCACCTACCAGCTCGCCTCGGTCACGGACGATCTCGACCTCGGGATCACGCACGTCATCCGTGGCTCGGATCACCGGCCGAACCTCGCGCTCCACCGCGCGATTGCCCGGGCGATCGGCGGCGAGCTGCCCGAGGTGATCCACCACGGGCTCCTCCTCGGCGCCGACGGGAAGAAGCTCTCGAAGCGCCACGGACACTCGTCCCTCGCGGAGCTCCGGGAGGAGGGATTCCCCCCGCAGGCGGTGCGCGCCTACCTCGAGGAGCTCGACCTCCCCGAGCACGACGTGCAGCTCGACCTCGCCCGCCTTCGGCGGCTGGCCACCGATGCGATCGCTGCGATGACCGACGACGAGCTGGCAACGGCAGCCGCTGCACCCGTCGAAGCCGTCGCCGTCATGCGCGGCGCGCGCTCTCTCGTCGAGGCGCGCGAGTACGCGCTGCAGGTGCTCTCTCCGGACGTGCCCGAGCTGCCGCCGGACGACCGCGCCACGCTCGACCGCTTCGTGGAGCTCAGGGCAGGCGCTCCGGATCGGGTCACCGTCGACGAAGCGCGGGTGCTCGTGCGCGAGCTCAGGGCGGTCGGTGGCGATCTGCGCGCGCTCCGCCTCGCTCTGACCGGAGCAACGAAAGGCCCGGAGCTCGCCGCCGTTCTCGCCGCCGTCGATCGGGACGAGGCGCTCGCCCGGGCTGCCCGCGCAGCGGGCGCCTGACTACGATCGACTCCGTGCGCGTCTACGACACGCTGACCCGCTCGCACGTCGAGCTGCCGCACGCGCCGGCCGAGATCGGCATGTACGTCTGCGGCCCGACCGTCTACCAGCGTGCGACGATCGGCAACGCGCGGCCGTTCGTCGTGTTTTCGTGGCTGCGGAGCTGGCTCCGCGAGCAGGGTCACGTCGTGACGTTCGTCCACAACGTCACCGACGTGAACGACAAGATCTACGACGCCGCGCCCGGTCGCAGCGCCGAGCTCGCGCGCGACGCGACCGCCTGGTACCTGGAGGACACCGGTGACCTCGGGCTCGGGATGCCCGACGAGATGCCGCTGGCGACGGAGTCCATCCCCGAGATCGTCGCGCTCATCGAGGAGCTCGTCGCGAGCGGGCACGCGTATCCCGTCGAGGGCGACGTCTACTTCCGCGTCGGGAGCTTCGCCGAGTACGGGAAGCTCTCCGGTCACCGGCCGGATCAGGTCGAGGAGCAGGAGCCGAACCCGCTGAAGGAGGACCCACGCGACTTCGCGCTCTGGAAGGCGAACAAGGAAGGCGAGGACACGTGGTGGGAGTCGCCGTGGGGGAGAGGGCGACCGGGCTGGCACATCGAATGCTCCGCCATGGCGGAGATGACACTCGGCCCGGAGTTCTGGATCCACGGCGGAGGGCTCGATCTCGTCTTCCCGCACCACGAGAACGAGATCGCGCAGTCGCGTGCGGTCGGGCGGCCGTTCGCCAGAGTCTGGATGCACAACGGGATGCTCGAGCTCGGCGGCGCCGAGATGCACAAGTCGATCGGCAACGACGTGTCCCTCCGCAACGTGCTCGACACCTGGGGGCGGGAGGCGGCGCTCGTCTTCTTCCTCACCGGCCACTGGCACGGGCCAATCGACTTCTCCGACGACGTGATGGAGCAGGCCGGTGCCCGCGCGGAGGGATTTCGGGAGGTCTTCCGAAACCCGTCGCGCCACGCGGCCGAAGGGTCGTGGGAGAGATTCGCCGCCGCGCTCGACGACGACTTCAACACGCCTGCTGCGCTCGCGGTCATGCACGAGTGGCACGACCAGGACCTCCTCCGTCGCGCGCTCCAGCTCTTCGGCCTGGAGTCGCTCGCTGAAGAGGAGCCGGCGCCGCCCGAGATCGTCGAGCTCGCGGAACAGCGCCAGGCTGCGCGCGCGGGGCGCGACTTCGGCGAGGCCGATCGCCTCCGTGGCGAGATCGAGAAGGCCGGCTGGGAGGCGCGCGACGAGGCGGACGGCTTCCGGCTCGTGCGACGCCAATGACCCGGGATCTCGTCTACGGTCGCAACGCGACCCGGGAGCTGTACCGCGGGCCCCGCGAAGCTCTCGAGACCTGGGTCACCGAGCGCGCGGCGAACCAGATCCCGTGGCTGGACACGGGGCCGCGTCCGCACATGAAGCCGGAGCGCCTCCTGACCGAGGCGGCCGGCACGCGAGATCACCAGGGGGTTGTCGCCTGGTGCGAGCCGTTCCGGTACGCCGACGCGCACGAGCTCGCAGCGCGCGGGCGGTCGCTGCTCGTGTGCCTCGATCAGGTCACGGATCCGCACAACCTCGGC
>JAWOIV010000142.1:0-2880 GCA_046484465.1 Gaiellaceae bacterium | reverse complement strand
CCGATGTACTACGTCGAGCTGCAGAAGCGGAAGCGCTTCGAGCGCATCGACCGGCAGATGCCCGACCTGATCGACCTCCTCGTCGTGACGATCGAGGCCGGGCTCGGAATCCTCGCGTCGATGCGAGTCGCGGCCGAGAACCTCTCCGAGCCTCTCGGGCAGGAGCTCCGGCTCACGCTGCAGGAGCAGCGTATGGGCCTCACGGTCCAGCAAGCCATCGAGAGCTTCGGCCGGCGCGCGGACACCGACAACGTGCGGATGTTCGTGCGCTCGCTCACCCAGGGAGAGCGCCTCGGCGTCTCCATCGGCCAGACGATGCGCAACCTCTCGCTCGAGATGCGCAAGCGCCGCCGCGCGAGGGCCGAGGAGATCGCCCAGAAGATGCCGGTGAAGATGCTCTTCCCGCTCATCTTCTTCATCTTCCCCGCGCTGATGATCGTCATCCTCGTGCCGGTCGTCATCAGCATCAAGGACGCTCTGGGCTAGCGCGTATGGCGACACTGACGCTCCGCCGGGAGGACGGACGGATCGTCTGTGAGCGCGTCGTCGTCGCCGATCGCGCCTACCGGCGCATGCGCGGCCTCCTCGGCCGCCGGCACCTCCGCTCGGGCGAGGGGATGGTCCTCCGCCCCGGCTGGAGCATCCACACGGCCTTCATGCGCTTCCCCATCGACGCGGTGTTCCTCGACGCCGACCAGGTGGTGATCAAGATCGAGCCGGCGGTCGGACCGTGGCGCACCGTCTCGTGCCGCGGTGCGCGCGAGGTGGTCGAGCTCTCCGCGGGCGAGTGCAAGCAGCGAGGCCTCGAGGTCGGCGACCGCGTCGCGTGGGCCTCTCGCAGCGCCCAGGACGTGAGAGCTTCCCGGCGGGTCGCAGGCGACGACGAGCCGAGCGAGCCCAGGGGATGCGTTCTCGTAGCGAGCTCGGACCAGCGCTTCCTCCGGCTCGCTCGCTACCTCCTCGGCAGCCGCGAGCTCGAGGTGCACGAGACGACGCTCGACAGCGTGACCGAGGCGATCCACGAGCCGGGGATCGACGTCGTCATCCTCGATGGGGGTAGCGATGTCGCGCAGACGCTCCGGGTCGTGAACAACACGCGTTCGGCCAGACCCGAGGTTCCCGTGGTCGTGGCGGCCGACACGGGCGGCCGCAGCCCCGCGGGCGTGCGCGTCTTCGACCGCTGGAACGAGACGGAGGAGCTGCTCGCGGACGTGGAGCGCCTGCTCGGCGACAGGCGGGCCGGCGCCGTTCCCGTCGCCGACTGACGCCGGATGAGAGGAAGAGTGCGATGCACCCCGAAACGACGAAGATGAGGGACGAGCACGGATGAGCCACGAGTCGCGAACGAGCATCGGATTCGGATCCTCCCTCCCGCTCCCGCGTGTGGTCGAAGCCCCCGGACTCGGCGAGCGAGAGCGTCTCGCGCGGCTCCATGAGTACTTCGTCGAGGGTGCCCCCGAAGACATCCGCCCCGCGCTCGACCGCGTCCTGGCGGACGCGCGACGCATCCGCGACGGGTACGGCGACCCCGACGTCGGCGACGGGCTCGCATCGGTCTGGTACGCGGCGGCCGCTGTCGTCGAGCTTGCAGCGGCACTCGAGCTCGACGAGAACGACCTTCGCGGAGCCGCGGCGGCCGTCGCCGAGGCGTGCGCGCTCCCCCTGCCGTCCGCCCGCTTCATGCTCTTCGGCCAGGTCACCGGGAGCGCACGGCTCTTCGAGCTCCCCCCGCTCGTCGCGGCGGAGACGCAGCTGGGGCTCCTGCTCGCGTTCGACGTGCTGGTCGACGCCTCGTTGTGGCGACGAACCACGAGCGGGCTCGAGTGCATCCTCACCGTGGGCGGAGCCAGCCATCCGAGTCGCCGTGTGCGAGCCGAAGCGAAGGCCGTGCTCCGCGGCGGATCGCGGCTGTCCCTCCTCGGCGGAAGCCAGCTTCGCTCGACCGCGGTTCGACGGTTCGGGAACCCGTACGCAGCGGTCGTGGGCCGGATCGGCGCCGCCGAGCCGCTGATCGCGGACGCCTACCTCGCGGAGATCGCGAGCACGCTCGGGCCCGTCCTCGAGCGCGAGCACCTGCTCGAGCACTCCGCCAGCCGCGAGCGGCTGCTCGTCGCGTCGGCCGAACGCCGGCTCATGCGCATGGGCTTCGACCTTCACGACGGGCCGATCCAGGACGTGCTGGCGCTCGGAGCCGACGTCCGGCTCCTCCAGGAGCAGGTCTACCCGTTCGTGCTCGAGAACCACCGCGAACAGGCGAACGGCCGCTTCGACGACCTCCTCGGGCGCCTGGTCGAGCTCGACCGCCAGCTCCGCGAGCTCGCGCACTCCCTCGAGACGAAGAGCGTCCTCAGCCGCCCGCTCGGAGAGATCCTGCACCGGGAGATCGACGGGTTCGCCGAGCGCAGCGGGATCGCGGCGGCGCTCGAGATCCAGGGCGACCCCGACTCGCTCTCGTCGCAGCAGCGGATCACGGTCTTCCGGGCCATTCAGGAGGCGCTCGCGAACATCCGCGAGCACGCCGGCGCGACGAACGTGGGCATTCGCGTCCGCGCGAGGCGAAGCGCCATCGAGGTACGGATCACCGACGACGGGATGGGCTTCGAGGTCGAGCGTGCGCTGGCGAAGGCTGCGCAGCGCGGCCGCCTCGGCCTCGTCGGGATCGCGGAGCGGGTGCGCATGCTCGGCGGGACGTTCGATGTCGAGAGCCGCCCCGGCGGGCCGACGACGCTCAGGATCACGCTGCCCCGCTGGGAACCGCTCGACGCCTGACCGACGGCGAGAGGCGGTGCCAGACTGAAGCCTGGCACCGCCGGCGACCCGTTCCACCGCGCACCGGCGAGGCGCTTCAGCGTCTCGCCCGCCGTTCGCAGCACGCCGGAG
>JAWOIV010000086.1:0-4125 GCA_046484465.1 Gaiellaceae bacterium | reverse complement strand
GGTTTCACAACCTGGCCCGAAATTTTTCTCAACTACGATGAAGATCCCGAAAATCTTTTCCGTGGATCTCATAATCATCCAATGCAGGCAGGATTTGCTCAATGGTTTTATGAATATGCCGGGCGTGGCGGCTGAGCACACGCCGACCGACGCCGCCGAGAGAATCCAGCCCGTGAAAGTCGCGATCGTCGACGTCGGCTCGAACTCGGTCCGCCTGCTCGTCGCGTCCGTTCACGCGCGCGGTGAGGTCAAGGAGGTCCGGCGCGAGCGGGACTACCTCAGGCTCGGGGACGACGCGTACCGCCTGGGGCGGATCAGCGACGCCAAGCTGGACGAGCTCGGAACGATCACCCGCCGGTACGCGCGAATCGCCCGCAAGCGAGGCGTCGAGCGGCTCACGACGATCGTGACGGCACCCGGAAGGCAGGCGTCGAACCCCAACGAGCTCCTGGAGGTCATCGCGGCGGCCACCGACGCGCCGGTCGAGCTCCTGAGCGCAGAGGAGGAGGGAGCGCTCGCCTGGGAAGGTGCCGTGGCAGGCATGGATCCGTCGACCGGAGCCGTCGCGGTCATCGACCTCGGCGGAGGCTCGTGCGAGGTCGCCGTGGGCGCGCCGGCCGACGGGGTGGAGTGGGTTCGCTCGCGCGACGCAGGCGCGCTTCGCGTCACGCGATCGTTCCTCGGTGAAGCCCCGTTGACCGTCGGCCGAGTCTGGGCCGCCCGCGAGGAAGTGCGTGGGCTCCTCGACGCCCTCGACCCGCCGCGCGCAGAGCACGCGCTCGCCGTCGGCGGCACGGCACGTGCGCTCGGCCGCATCCTCGGGAAGCGCTTCGACGCTGACGATCTCGACGACCTGGTCCTCCGCCTCGTCGTCGACGGCGTCGAGCGAGCGATCGCGGGGACGTCGATCACGCCTGAGCGCGCGCAGACGCTGCTCGGAGGCACGCTCGTCCTCGCCGAGCTCGCGGATCGGCTCGGGCGCCCGCTACGCGTCGGCCGCGGTGGCCTGCGCGAGGGCGCGGCTCTGGCGCTCGCACGCGACGCGGCTCTCGTCGCGTAGCCGCCCTCCTGAGCTACCCGGCGAGTCGCCGGAGCATCCGCGGGCTCGCGCTCCACCGGAGCACCGCAGAGCCGGGAGCCAGGCCGGCCGGTGCGCTGAGACACACGACGCCGGCCTTCCGCAGCTCGATCCGGACGAGGCCCCCGTCGCCGGCGAGGAGGAGCGAGGCCAGCTCCGAGAGATCGGGCTGGTGTCCGACGACGGCAAGCGAGCCCTCCTGTCGTCCCCGCAGCGCGTCGAGGAACGCCGTCGCGGACGCAGGAGGCGCGAGCAGATCGAGCAAAGTCGGCGCGGGCCACCCGAGCTCCTTGCTCAGGATCTCGGCCGTCTGCCGCGCGCGTGGATAGGGGCTGGAGAGCAGAAGCTCCACCTCCACTCCGAGCCGGCCGAGGCCCGTGGCGGCGGCCCGCAGCCGCAGGATTCCGTCCGAGGTCAGCTCACGCCGCGCGTCGTCGGCCCGACCGGCCGGATCCCGCGGCTCGGCAATGGCATGACGAACGAGATAGAGGTCCACGAGGCGCCGGCATCGTACTCGCGACGCGCCCGGCCAAGGACTCAGACGACCGCGTGCGTGCTCGTGCGTTCCTGGCTCGTCGGCGACGGGAGGTAGGCGACGGGGACGAGGAGTCCGTGGCGGCGCTCGAGCACCCACGCGGCTCCCTTCTCGCAGGTGACGTCGCCGTCGAACAGCCGCTGGATCACCTCGCGATGCGTGCATGCGACCGTTGCCTCCGACAACGAGTCGAGAAGCGCACGCGTGCTCTTCACCGGCGCGTCCGGCAGGAGCTCCTCGCGCGGCTCGACGCGGAGGCCGCGTGCGAGCCCGAGCGCGCGAACGGTCTCCACGCAGCGGGAGTGGGGGCTGGTCACGATCCGGTCGAGAGCGACGCCCGCAAGGCTCTCGGCAAGCAGGCGCGCGTCCGCCCTCCCGACGCGATCGAGCCGCCGCGCACGGTCGAGGCTCGCCGACGAAAGGCGCTCACCCGCGCTTGCGTGTCTCAGAAGCAGCATCGTTCCCACCTGGCCCGAGTGGCGGCATTCTCGGGCTTTGCCACCGCCGGGTCAAGGTCCGTTCGTCAGAGCTCGTCGAGCAATGCGAGGTCGCGGCCGTACGACAACAGGTCACGTGCCTCGTCCGGCGTCACCCAGCGCGCATCGTCGACCTCGTGCAGGAACGCGAGCCGTCCTTCGACGGAGCGCATGCGCCAGTAGCGGACGCGCTTCGGTCGCCCGCGGGAGTCGAGGTACTCGGTCCCGGGCAGCTCGTCCTCCAGCTCGCAGCGCAGCCCGGTCTCCTCCTCCACTTCGCGAACAGCGCATGCTTCGTCGGGCTCGCCCGGTTCCACCTTGCCCTTCGGGAACGTCCAGTCCTCGTACTGCGGCCGATGTACCACGAGCACTTCCAGCGCTCCGTCGTGCTCGCGCACGACGACGCCCCCCGCCGCTCGGATCACGGACGGGCCTTCCGCGCGCGGCGCTCGAGCTCCGACCGGGCTGCGGGCCACGCCTCTCGAGCACGTCTTCTTCGCCCTCGCTCGTGCTCCACGAGACGCTCGGCGACCACCTCGGCCCCCACTTCGCGCTCCGCCCACCTGCGGATCCGTTCCTCGGCGACGCACGCATCCTGGTGCTCCCCGAGCACGTCCTGGAGCTCCTTCGCAGCGTCGACGAAGCGGCGCCCGGCCTTGCCAAGCTCCGGCCCGGCGAGCTCGGCCGCGTAGCGCGCCCGCTTCACCTGGATCCGCGACGCGTGCAGCTCGTCGTCGCTCGAGGCCGGCCCGAGCTTCTCGAACCGCCGCCGCGTGCGCTCGAGCTCCTTCCACCAGAGATGCGCCAGCGTGGCGTCGGCCTCCGGGTCTCCCACCGGCTCGACGTCCTCGAGCCGCTCGAGGAGCGCCAGGTACCGCTCGTCGGAGAGCGCCTCCACTGCCGCACGGCGCGCGACTGCATGCTCCTCCTCGATCGCCTGCAGGAGCGAGCGAGCAGCGCGCTCGTCGACTCCGGTCGCGGCAACGTCGTCGCGAAGGTGCTCGAGGAGCACGTCGAGGTCGCGCGCCGGGCCGAGCGCGGACCCGAGCCAGCCGAGCTCGGTCCGGAGCCCGCTCGCCCACTTGCGGTCGAGCAACGGTCGCGCCGCTCGGAGGAATGCCCGCGCACGCCGCGTCGCGACGCGCATCTGGTGAAGGTCCTCCGGATCCGTGCCGAGGCGCGTCCCGGGATCGTGCGCCATGAGCCGTGCGTACTGCTCCGCGAGCGCGCTCCGGACGACGTCGAGGGGCGACGCGTCACCCGTCGTGCGTTGCGGCGCCGGCGGGTACTCGAGCCCGAGCACTCGGTAGAGCTTCGGCGTGAACGGGGCCGGTTCGGCCCCGGCTCGCCGGAGCCCCTCGACCAGCTGCTCGAGCACGGCCTCGTCGCCGTCGGTGAGCTCCACCTCGATCTCCCTGAAGCGCAGGGTTATCCGGGAGCCCTCGAACACCGCGACCGCGTCCTCCACGAGCTCCGCACCGACTACCCGCACGCGCTGACGGCGCGTTCGCAGGCGGGCGACGCGGACGAGCCGGCCGTCGCGCAGGTACGCGGGCAGGAGGTCGAGCATCGCCTGCGGGGGACGCGCGGGCGGGCCGGGCTCCTCGAGCTCGATCCTGGCGACGCCGTGCGGGAGCTTGAGCTGCCAGAGGCCCGTCCCGCCCTCGACGCGATGCCGGAGCGTGACCCCGTGCCGGGCGAGGCGAAGACCCTGCGTGTCGTGGTAGGTGGAGGTGAACTCCCGCGGCGGGAGCTCGGCTCCGAATGCGGAGAGGCGGAGCCCCTCGCCGGGGACGAGCTTCACCTCGCGCTCGACCGTGCTGCGCATCCGTCGGAGGTTAGTTCCGTTCGAGTCGGGTCTCGTGTCGGACGCGTGCACTAGTGGTCTCTCCGGGAAGTCCGGTGCCCATTCGCCGGCGAGAACCGAGCAGGCCTAGGACGCAGGGAGGCCGCATACCAGGAGGTATGTGGCCGACCGAGGACCACGGCATGCGATGTGTTCGGAGCCTCGCGAAGGGGTGGCGTACTTCCCGGAT
>JAWOIV010000085.1:0-5083 GCA_046484465.1 Gaiellaceae bacterium | reverse complement strand
TCCTTCGTACGATGCGCACTCGGGAGTCGGCGTCCTGGAGCTCGTGCAGACGACGCGTGGTCTCGTCGGTCGAGCCGTCGTCGACGACCACGACCTCGAGCTCGACTCCCTCCTGGCCGAGCGCCGCGGGGAGCGCGGTGGCCGAGAGCAGCGACCACCGGTTCCGCGTCGGGATGACGACCGAGACGTCTGGAGCTTCAGCCATTCGGCGGCCTGCGGGCCGTCAGGAGCAGGTTCATCGGGAATCTCACCTGGCCCTCGGCGTACCGCTCCTCGAGGCGGGCGAGCGCCGGGGTCACGCTGTTCATGACAACTAGCGGCAGTGCGAAGAGAGCGCGCGCGGCCACGCCCACACCAGCCGCGTCGGGGATCCGCGTCCGTGTGCGCTCCAGGATCGTCCCTGTGAGCGTCGACCAGACAACGAGTCGCCCGCCGTTCTCGACGATCCTGACGTCTTCCCAGACTGCGAAAAGCTCCACCAGCTGGAGCTCCGTGTAGCGGCGTTCGACAGCACGGTCGTACTCCCACGCGAACGGTATCGTCACTATGGCCGAGCCGCCCGGCCTTAGAACGCGAAGCATCTCGATGACCGCGTGGGCGGGATCCTCCACGTAGTGAAACGCCTCGTAGAACGTAAGGAGGTCGAACGACTCGTCCTCGAACGGCAGGAACTCGTCTGTGACGACGTCTGCGAGGTCACCGTAGGGATTTTCCTCGACGTCGAGCCCGATGCAGCGAGCCTCGGGAGGAAGGAGATCGTCGTACGGGCGCGTCCCGCAGTACACGTCGAGAACGTCGTGGACCGGCCCCGGTAGGTCGGCCAGTGCAGAAGCAATATCGTCGACGAGCCGCCGCACGTGGAGATAGTCGAACTGCATGCGGCGAGGGTGTCTGCGCCCGCGTCGTATCGCCGCGAGCTCTTTACCGGAGGTCGTGATCTCGGCTCTCTCGGTCAAGATCCAGGGCTCTCGATACGCGCATCGGTGTCCGACGAGCTGGCAACCGTACCCGCCGACGGAGACGAGCGGCGGGCGCGCCACGCGAGTTGGCGCAAAGACCTTCGTGCAACGAGCCGCGCAAATACCAAAAGCTCTCTGACGACACCGGCAGTGTCGCCGCGAAGCGCATGCCCGAGGTACGCGAGGTATGTCTCCCGGTGCGCACGCGCCATGACGAGTTCGACCCGCGCCCGCGCCCGTCGTTCCAACTCCGTGCCCCGCTTCTCCGGGTGACGCTCGAAGTAGCGATCCATCACGCGCCTCATTCCTTCCTCGGCGAGACGAAGCGACTCCGCCGATCCGAGCGCACCGGCGCTTGCTCCACCGCGGTGCTTCCTATACAAGAGCACCGTCGTATCGTCACCCCGAACCGGTGCATGCTCGAGCGCGCGCAGTATGAAGTCCCAGTCCTGACAGACCACGATCGACGTCTCCCAGTCGCCAACACGCTCGACGACCCAGCGGGGGAAAAGGAGGGCGGGGAGGGTGACGTCGAACCTGTCGAGCAGGCACTCGCGCACGACCATGCCCTGCATGTCGACCCGCATCTTCGATCGAGGTTCCAGCTCCTCGTCGCAGATCTCGGTCGCACCGTAGGGAATGACAGCGGGCGTGCCGGCGAGCGCGAGCAGGTGTGCAGTGCTCTCTGGAGGAAGTACGTCGTCGTAGTCGACGAACCGGAGCCAGTCGCCTCTGGACTCTGCGATGCCCGCATTCCGGGCGGCCGACGTGCCCTGGTGATCGATGCGAATTATCCGAAGCCGCTCGTCTGCGACACCTTCCAGCAGCGCCGAGACGGGCTCGGGCGAACCGTCGTCGACGACGATCAGCTCCACCGCGCAGCCCCGCTGGTCGAGAGCGCTGCGCACGGACTCCCGTAGCCACTCCGGCCTGGGGCGCCAGACGGGCATGACGAGCGAGACGAGCTCTGCCACCGCGCCCACGATGCGGGGCTCACCGCCGTTCGCGACCGACGCTTCGGTCACGGGGCGACTCCATCGTCGGTTCTGACTTCGACGGCATCATCGACAGTCCAGCGCACCGCGGGTCGCACAGCGCCGTACACGGAGCCCTCGCGGTCATCCGGCAACGGTAGGACGGGAAGGTGCATCACCTCGCCCTTGAAGACAAGCTCGTCGTGCGTGCCCAACCACACCCCTACGAAATAGTCGTCGGCAGCAAGGATGGGTGGCAGACTCATCCGGGCTCGGTACGGTCCAGGAGGTCCGCTCACCGTACTGCCAGAATCCGAGAGGTTCTCATTCACGACGCGCACCCCGCTCGGATTGCGCAGGTAGACAGCGACGTCGAGCCCGACGAGCCTGTCGCGGGATGTGAATTCGAGCTCGAACGTGAGCGCCTCATCTCGCCGCGGCGACTCGACCGGTCGTCCCTGGGCGTCGACGACAGACACGGTGAGGTTCTCCAGCGGGCTGTCGCCGGGCAGCGACGGCTCCACGCTGGACTCCGGACGAACAGTCGAGCGGAGATACCTGTCGAGGACCTCATGTGCGGGACCGTCGTCCACGACCTGCCCGAGCTCGAGCCGTAGCGCACGACGACAGAGCTGACCGACGGCTCCTGCGTCGTGGCTCACGAAGAGAACGGTTCGACCCTCTCTTCCGAACTCCGACATCCGCCCCAGGCACCGCTTCCGGAACTCCGCATCCCCGACCGCCAGCACCTCGTCGACGATGAGCACGTCCGGGTCGATGTGCGCGGCCACCGCAAAGGCGAGCCGCAGGTACATCCCGGACGAGTACCGCTTGAGCGGGGTGTCGAGGAAGCGCTCCACGCCGGCGAACTCCACGATCTCGTCGAACTTCGAGCGAACCTCACGTCGCGTCATGCCGAGGATGACGCCGTTCAGGTAGACGTTCTCGCGCCCTGTGAGCTCGGGGTGAAAGCCCGTTCCGACCTCCAGCAGCGCGCCGACCCGGCCGCGCACGCGAACGACGCCCGTCGTCGGACGGACGATGCGGGCGACCGTCTTCAGGAAGGTCGTCTTCCCCGCTCCGTTCCGGCCCACGATGCCCACGACGTCGCCCTCCTCGATCTCGAGATCGACGTCTCGGAGCGCCCAGATCTCGCGCAGCTCGGGATCCGGGTCGCTCCCGCGCTGTCGGAAGCGCCGCGCGAGCGTCTCTCGCAGCGTCACGTACCCGCCCGTGCTCTCGCCGAGCCGGTAGCGCTTCCCGAGCTGGTGGCTGACGATCGCCGCACCCATCAGATCAGATCCGCGAACCTGCGCTCCGCCCGCAGGAAGTAGACGACCCCCGTGACGAGGAGCACCACCGTGACGCCGAGCGACACGAACGCGTACGCACCGGGCGCAGGCCCGTCGACCAGCGACCAGCGGAAGCCGTCGATGACGGTGGACATCGGGTTGAGCGCGTAGACGTAGCGCCAGGCGCCGTCGATGAGCGAGCTCGGGTATACGACGGGGCTCACGAAGAGCAGCACCTGGATCATGAACGTGAGGGTGTGCCGGACATCGCGGTAGCGCACGTTCAGCGCCGAGAGCCACAGGCCGGCCCCGAGCAAGACCGCCATCGCACCGGCGATCCAGATCGGGAAGAGCACGACCTGCGGCCCGGGGGCGACACCGTAGATCCCCATGAAGACGCCGAGGACGACGAGCGAGACGGCGAAATCGACGAGGCCGGGAATCGAGCCGGCACCCGGAGCGAGGATGCGAGGGAAGTACGTCCGGGTGACGAGATCGCGATCGCGCACGAGGCTCTGCGCAACGCTTTCGAGGCCGGTCGCGAAGTACGTCCAGATCACGAGCGCCGAGTAGACGAAGACGGGGTACGGGATGCCGTCGCTCGGGACCTGAACGAGGCGTCCGAAGACGATGGTGAAGATCAGTGCCGCGACGAGCGGCTGGAGAACCGCCCAGGCGATGCCGAGAACCGTCTGCTTGTAGCGCACGCGGAGATCGCGGCTCGCCAGGACGATGGCGAGCTCGCGGAACCGCCAGAGCTCCGCGAGATCGATGCTCGGGAGCCACCCGGAGGGTGCGCGGTTCTCGATCCAACGCTCTCTCGTCTGACGTCGCACTTCCGCAGACGACGTCGAGGTGTCCCGGACGATGTCAGTCACGAGCGGGCAGCACGCGGCCGCAGTCGCTGCGGTGCTCCGCAGAGGCACGTCTCGCCCTGTCTTCGCTGGCAATGCTCATGTGGCGTCCGGGGACACGCCTCATTGTATGGAGGCTCGCGGGTGAGTCACCCCCAAGCCCCGAAGCCGTGGGAGCCTCCATCTCAGCCGGTCTTCCCGAAGACCCGCCATCCGTCGAGGAGACCCCGAGGAAGACCGCGCAGGATCCCCCGGCGCGAGTCGGTCCAGGCCTCGCGCCCCTTCGTTGCGGCCGAGACGAGACTCCGAGCGCCGGCAGCGAGATCGCGGGCGATGAACAGCAGCATCCGTGCGTCGCCCTGCCGGAGGTGCTTCGCGTAGAAGAAGCCCTCGCCGCGCGCGTAACGGACGTACCGCCGCTCGAGCTCGTCCGGAGGGCGCCAGTCGTGGTGGTCGACGATCAGGTCGGGCTCGTAGAAGAGCTGCTTACCGGCCCTCACCCACCGGTAGCAGAGCTCGTTGTCCTCCGCGGCCTCCTCGGGGCCGAATCGCTCGTCGAACCCTCCAAGCTCGAGCAGCGCGGTGCGCGGCACCACCATGTTGTTCGAGAACAGGAAGCCCCCCCAGCGGTCGCCCGTCAGATCACGGGGCAAAGGGTCCTCGATCGTCGAGGGCACCGCCTGCGAATCGCCCACGGGACGCACGCGACCGGTCACGAGCGCGCCCTGATGCTGCGCGGCGAGCCGGGCGCCCGTCGCAACCCAGTCCGGCGCGACGGTGCAGTCGTCGTCCGTCGCGAGGACGATGTCGTGCGCGGCAGCCTTCAGGCCGTCGTTTCGGCCCAGGGCGGCGCCGCGCCCGGAGATTTACCGGAGTGATTTATTTGATTTTCCATGTCATTTTATTTTGTAAGAAGGAGTACTAAAGAAGCAATTACAGAAGCCAGAGAGAGATAGGTTGATGCTATGCCGGTTGAACCTGCAGCATGACGTCTCTTAGCCCGG
>JAWOIV010000077.1:0-29248 GCA_046484465.1 Gaiellaceae bacterium | reverse complement strand
GATCGCCGTGCGCGTCTTCCGCACCCTGCGCGAGCTGGGCATCGGGAGCGTCGCCGTGTACTCGGAGCCCGACCGGAACGCGCTGCACGTCGCGGTGGCGGACGAGGCGTACCTCGTCGGGCCCGGACCGGCGGCCGAGAGCTACCTCCGCAGCGATCGCATCGTGGAGGTTGCGCTGCGGGCCGGCGCCGAGGCGGTCCATCCCGGGTACGGCTTCCTTGCCGAGAACGCGGCGTTCGCGCGCACCGTCGGTGACGCCGGCCTGACCTGGATCGGGCCACCGCCCGAGGCGATCGAGGCCATGGGCTCCAAGGTGTCGGCGAGGCAGCGGATGCAGGCGTCCGGCGTCCCGATCATCCCGGGCACCACGGAGCCGGTCGCGAGCGTCGCCGAGGTCGAGGAGATCGCAGGTGAGCTCGGGTACCCCATCGCCATCAAGGCGTCCGCAGGGGGTGGGGGAAAGGGATTCAAGATCGCCCGTGAGGCCGACGACGTCGAGCGGGCCTTCGACTCGGCCCGGCGGGAGGGGGAGGCGTACTTCGCCGACGGCTCGGTCTACGTCGAGCGCTATCTCGACGATCCCCGCCATGTCGAGGTGCAGGTTCTCGCGGACGATCACGGCAACGTCATCCATCTCGGCGAGCGGGACTGCACGATCCAGCGACGCCATCAGAAGCTCGTCGAGGAGACGCCGTCTCCGGCCGTCGACGGGGAGCTCCGTGAGCGCATCGGGGGCATCGCGGTGGACGCAGCGCGGGCCGCCGGCTACCGCTCCGCAGGCACGGTCGAGGGCCTCCTCGCTCCCGACGGCTCCTACTACTTCCTCGAGATGAACACGCGGGTGCAGGTCGAGCACACGGTGACGGAGGCGGTCACGGGCATCGACATCGTCCGTGAGCAGATCCACATTGCGGCCGGCGAGCCGCTCTCGCTCCGGCAGGAGGACGTCGTGCTGCGCGGTCATGCCTTCGAGTGCCGCATCAACGCCGAGGACGTCGCCCAGGGCTTCATGCCGTCGCCCGGCCTCATCACCGCGTACCGCGAGCCCGGCGGGATCGGCGTGCGCGTCGACTCGGGAGTCCGCGCCGGCGACGAGGTGTCGGGTCTCTACGACCCGCTCGTCGCCAAGCTGATCGTCCACGACGTCGACCGCGAGCGCGCCCGCCGGCGGATGCTGCGGGCTCTCGAGGAGTACGTGATCGTGGGGCCGACGACGCTCGTGGGCTTCCACCGGGCGCTCCTCGCCTCCCCGTGCTTCGTCGCGGGCGAGACGTGCCGTGACGTCGTCGAGTCCGAGGAGCTGGCCAGGCGCGCGGAAGAGCTGGCCAGCGTGCCGGTTCGGATGGCGACGGGCGGCGCGTCAGGGACGGACGGACGGGCTGGGCCGACGCGCGAGCAGGTGCTGGCGATCGAGCTAGACGGGAAGCGGCACGAGATCCGGATCTCGAGCGACGAGCCGCCCTGGGCGGAGCTGGCCCGGCGGCATCGAGAGCGCAGGACGGGCCTGGGCGGAGAGGCGTCCGGCGCCGTTTCGAGTCCGATGCAGGGCACCGTCCTCTCGGTGGCGGTCGCGAACGGCGAGCGGATCGAGGCGGGCACGCTCATCTGCGTCGTCGAGGCGATGAAGATGGAGAACGAGATCGTCGCGCACCGCGACGGGCTCGTCGCCGGGTTGAGCGTCGCTCCCGGCCAGCAGGTCTCGAGCGGGCAGCTCCTCTGCCAGCTCGAGCTGGACGGCGACGGCGGAGACTGACGTCACCTGGCGATCGAGGACGTCGTGAAGGAAGCGCGCTGCTCCGAGCTCTCCCTCGCGGCCCGGGAGCGCCTCGCTGCGACGGCGACGCACGTCGAGCAGTGGCTCGTCCTCGAGGTGCCCGGGTCGTGGCCGCGAGACGTCGCAGCAGGGAGCACACTTCCCGCGGGAGCGGCTGCAGCCCTGGCCGCGTGGCGTGTCGCTGCGAGCGAGGGCGCTCCGCGACGCGTGCTCTTCGTGCGGAGGCCGGAGCGCTCTCGCGGCTCTCTGCTCGCCTTCGTCGTGACGGCGGGTGACGGTCACGGCGAGGTCCGCCGGATCGCACTCGCAGAGCATGCCGAGCTCGACGGCCTGGATCTCGAGACTGCCGGGGACGCCGTCGACGCGAGTCTCGTGCTCATCTGCGGTCACGGGAGCCGTGACGCGTGCTGCGCACTCCACGGGACGGCAGTCTTCGCCGCGCTCTCCACCTCCCTCGGCCACGAGGAGCTCTGGATCTCGTCGCACCAGGGCGGCCACCCGTTCGCGGCCAACGTCCTCGTCCTCCCCGCGGGCGTGCAGCTCGGCCGCGTGCAGCCCGTGGAAGCTCCGGCCGTCGTCGGGCGCGCGCTCGCGGGGGAGATCGACCTCGACCGCTACCGCGGTCGCACGGTGTACGCGCCGGTCGTGCAGGCGGCCGAGCACGCGATCCGCCTCGCGGAGGGCCTGACGCGCATCGACGACCTGCGCCTGATCGGGATCGACGGCACGGACGGGTTGGTGCACTTCCGAGGCGTCGACGGGCGCGAGCGCGCCGCCGTGGTGGAGAGCGCCGACGGGCCTGTCATCCCTGCGAGCTGCGGCGCTCCCCCGGAGCCCCAGGAGGCGCTCGCCGCCCGCGTCGTCCGGTAGCGGCCCCGACGCGCCAGACAGCGCAGCTGGACGCGCGCGGTCGTGGCGTCGAGCCTCTAGGGCTCCAGGCGGTGGGCCGAGTCCGTGATCCAGACGATCTGCTCGTCGAGCCCCTCGGGTGTCTTCCCGACCGCGGTCAGCGTGCCGAAGACGACCCGCACCCAGCTCCCGGCGACGAGGGCGCCCGGCGCCGCGATCGTGCCCTCCCACGACGCGCCCGGCTCGAGGATCGCCGGCAGCTCGGGCTCGTAGCTCGTCGCAGCGCGGACGGCAGGCAGCGTCCGCTCGGCGTTGCGCCGCTCGAGGTCTTCGAGCTCTCCGCTCGAGAAGAGCATGAGCCCGAACGAGCGGTCGAGCGTGGCCCGCGGGTCGCCGGCCGCGTAGGCGATCGACGTGGTGTTCTCGAGGCCGAGTCGGGCTGTCCAGCCCGTCTCCGTGACGGCGAGCGACTCCACGCGGAACACCACCTGCTCGCCAGCCGGGCCGTACGTCTCCCGCCAGTCGAGGTCTGCCTCCTGCGGGCCCGCCGCGACGCTTGCCCCGGGCGACTCACCGCCGTCCTCGTCGCGGAGGCGATCGGCAGTCGAGGAGAATGCGAACCCGGCGAGCGCGGCTCCCAGCGCGACGAGCACGATGATCGCGGTGCGGCTCACGCTGGGGCATGCTCGCACACGGCAGCCGATCCGGCGGCGCCCTGCGGCCGGTAGACTCGCCGCGCTTTGGATCTCTACGAGTTCCAGGGGAAGGAGCTGTTCCGCACGTTCGGCATCCCCGTGTCGGAGGGGCGGCTTGCGACCAGCCCCGCGGAAGCGCGCGCTGCAGCGCTCGAGATCGGGTGTCCGGTTGTCGTGAAGGCGCAGGTCCTGACGGGCGGGCGCGGTAAGGCCGGAGGGATCAAGCTCGCCGAGACCCCCGCCGAGGCGGAGGCGCGCGCGTACGACATCCTCGGGATGGACATTCGCGGTCACAGGGTTCACAAGGTGTGGGTCGAGCGCGCATCCGACATCGCGCGCGAGTACTACCTCTCCATCACGTTCGACCGGAGTGCGAAGAAGCCGCTCTTCATGTTCACGACCGAGGGCGGAGTCGACATCGAGGAGGTGGCGGCAACGAGCCCCGGAGCGCTGGTCCGCCTCCACGTCGACCCGCTCGAGGGCTACCGGCCATGGCAGGGTCGGAGGCTCGTCTACGGAGCCGGCCTCGAGGACGTCGGTGAGCAGAAGCAGATCGCGGCCATCGTCGGCCGGCTCTACGAGACGTTCACGCGCTGCGAGGCGATGCTCTGCGAGATCAACCCCCTCATCGTCACGACCGAAGGCGAGGTCCGCGCGCTCGACTCGAAGTTCACCGTCGACGACAACGCCCTCTTCCGGCTGCCGGAGATCGCCGAGATGCGTGACCTCGCAGCGGCCGATCCGCTCGAAGCGCTCGCGCGCGAGCGGGGCGTGACGTACGTCAAGCTCGACGGGGAGGTCGGGGTGCTCGGAAACGGCGCCGGGCTCACCATGTCGACCGTCGACGTCGTCACCTTCGTCGGCGGGCGGCCCGCGAACTTCTGCGACCTCGGCGGGGGCGGCGACGCGCAGGGAGTGGTCGACGCCCTCGAGGTCATCACTCGCGACCCGCAGGTGCGTGCGGTGTTCTTCAACATCTTCGGCGGGATCACGCGCTGCGACGAGGTCGCGCGCGGGATCCTGCAGGCGCTCGAGCAGATGCGTCTCGAGCTGCCGATCGTGGTGCGCCTCGACGGCACGAACGCCGGGGAAGGGCGGACGCTCCTCCGGGACGCGGCTGTCGCGAACGTTCATCCGGAGGCGACGATGCTGGACGGGGCCAGGCGCGCCGTCGAGTTGGCGGGAGCGGCCTAGATGGTTGATGCCATGACCTCGCGCGTCCAGATGCGCGATCTGGCGCGTCGGGGCCGCTTCCGCTCTCGGCGAGCCCGCTACGCCGGCTCGCCGAGAGCGTGCGCTTCGCGACGATCGAGCGACGGCAAGGCCTCGAGCCTTGCCGTAGCTCGCTCCTCGCGCCCCCGAGCGGCCAGCCCGCGCCCTGGAGAGGGCGACTCCGTGGGATCAACCATCTAGCTCGTGGCGATCCTCGTCGACACCGACACGCGACTCGTCGTCCAGGGCCTGACCGGCTCCGAGGGACGCTTCCACGGGTTGCGCAACCGCGCCTACGGGACGCAGCTCGTCGCGGGAGTGACGCCCGGCAAGGGTGGCCAGGACGTCGAAGGCGTCCCGGTCTTCGACACCGTCGACGCGGCGGTCACGGAGAGCGGAGCGAACACCGCGATGATCTTCGTGCCCGCGCCGTTCGCCGCGGATGCGATGTATGAGGCAATCGCAGCGGGCATCCAGACCGTGATCTGCATCACCGAGGGCGTGCCCGCGCACGAGATGCTCGAGCTCCACGCGCACGTGCGTGCGCGAGGCGTGACGCTCGTCGGGCCGAACTGCCCGGGTGCGCTCTCGCCCGGGAAGGCGAACGTCGGGATCATCCCCGGCGAGATCTTCCGCGAGGGCTCGGTCGGCCTCGTCTCCCGCTCGGGGACGCTCACCTACCAGATCGGCCACGAGCTCACGCAGCTCGGCCTCGGGAACTCCACCATCGTCGGGATCGGTGGAGACCCGATCGTCGGCTCGTCGTTCGTCGACGTTCTTCGCCGCTTCGAATTCGATTCGCAGACCGAGCAGGTCGTCATGGTCGGGGAGATCGGTGGGGACGAGGAGGAGAAGGCAGCGGCCTTCATCGAAGCGGAGATGTCGAAGCCGGTGATCGCCTACATCGCGGGGTTCACGGCGCCTCCGGGCAAGACGATGGGGCACGCTGGTGCGATCATCTCGGGCTCGTCCGGGACGGCGCAGGGGAAGAAGGACGCCCTCGAGGCGCGGGGGATCCGCGTCGGCACGACGCCGACGGAAACCGCTCAGCTCGTCGCCGAGCTCGCGGCGGCCTGAGGCCGCCGTGGAGGTTCGCAACCGAGAGCGGGATGCTCTGCCGTTCACGACGAAGGACGGGTCCACGATCCGCGAGTACCTGCACACGGAGGCGCAGTCGCTCGCCGAGGCGTCGCTCGCTCCAGGGCAGGCGACGCAGCGCCACTACCACGCGCGCAGCGAGGAGATCTACCTGATCGTCGGCGGCGGCGGCCTCATGGAGCTCGGCGACGAGTCACGCGAGGTGGCGCCCGGTGACGCCGTGCTGATCCCCTCGGGGGCGTGGCACAGGCTCACGGGCGGAAGCGACGGCGCGAGGGTTCTCTGCTGCTGCGTGCCGCCGTACTCCGACGAGGACACCTTCTTCGAGTAGGAGGTCTGGGTCAGCCGAGTCGAGCCGAGCGGAGCGGGCGGGCGGAGGCCGAGATGCACGAGCGTGTCGTGTGGATGTCGGCGCGATTCCGTGTCCCATCGGCGAGCCGATCGTGGCTACGCTGACCACAGGGATCTCGGGGATCCCCTGGGGGCCGTTGGGGATGGTTGGAGGATCCCGGGCCACAGCTGGGACGTCCGCGCCGATGCACCTCTCCGAGTGCGATCCAGGGCGACGGATACGCTCCCGCGCATGACGCAACCGCCCATCTCGTTCGCGCGCGGCGCCCCTGCCCCCGAGCTGATCCCGGCTGCGGAGCTCGCCGACTGCGCCCACGCGGTCGCCCTCCGCGAGGGCGCGAGCCTGTTCTCGTACGGGCCCGGTGGCGGATACCCGCCGCTTCGCGAGTGGGTCGCCGCACGGCACGGAGTCGATCCGGCGCGTGTCGTCCTCACCGTCGGAGGCCTGCTCGGCTTCGTGCTCTTCGCCGCCGAGCTGCTCGAGCGCCGGCCGGGACGCGTGCTCGTCGAGGCGCCGACCTACGATCGCCCGCTGAAGATCCTCGCGCGCGACGGTGCCGAGATCGTCCCGTTGCACATGGACGACGAAGGGCTCGACCCGGACGCGCTCGAGCGAGAGCTCGTGCGCGGCGACGCACCGCCCTCCTTCCTCTACTCGATCCCCACGTTTCAGAACCCGAGCGGACGTACGCTCTCGACCGAGCGCCGTCGCACGATCGCCGAGATCGTGGCGGCCCACGGGCTCCCCGTCCTGGAGGACGATCCGTACGGCCTCGTGCGCTACGAGGGGGAGCCCGAGCCGAGCCTGTACGAGTTGGAGGGCGGCACGCTGGTCACGTACACGTCCTCGTTCTCCAAGACCGTCGCGCCGGGCCTTCGCACGGGGTACTTCGTGCTGCCAGAAGGCGAGGCGGCGCGCTTCGAGGAGCGGGCCGTCTCGACCTACATCTCCCCGCCGTTCCTCGCACAGGCGACGATTGCGGAGTTCATTGCGCGCGGTCTGTTCGAGCCGAATCTCGCACACGTCCGGGCCGAGCTCGGTGCTCGCCGCGACGCGATGCTCGCTGCGCTCGAGCGCTCGTTCCCGAACACCGCTTCGTGGAGCCACCCGCACGGTGGCTACTTCCTGTGGCTCGAGCTTGATGGCGCAGACGCATCCGAGCTCGCCGTCCGTGCCGCGGACGCCGGCGTCGGGATCGTCAGGGGCGCTGACTTCTTCCCACCCGGCTCCGAAGCCGGCGTTGCCGCCGCCCGGCTCGCGTTCAGCTTCGAGTCGCCGGACCGGATCGGCGAGGGGATCGCGCGGCTCGCCGAGCTCCTCTGATCCGGCCCACAGTCCGAGTTCTCAGGCGCTCGTGCGCCGACGGTCGCGCCAGCGATCGAACAGGAACCCGGTCGCGAACCCGATGCCGAGGCAGAGCAGGATCAGCACGAGCTTGGAGATGTTCGCCGAGAAGAAGACGAAGCTGATCTGCACTTCCTCGCGGTTGAAGACCACGATGAGCACGGCGTAGGCGGCGAGCACGCCGAACGCGATCAACGCCCACGGCGTCTCTCTCTCGGGCGGTGCGGGAGATGGGGGTGGGTTCGACGTCGGTTCGTCGGCGTCGGCCATAGCGCCGATGTTAGGCGACGCGACCGATGGCGACCGGCGTCGCCGGGCGGGGGACGAGCCGCGGCTGTGCCGGCGGTGTGAGCGTGCCGGTGCTGACCGCCCGGAACGTGGGGCAGACCGCGTTTCCCGCCAGGGCGCACAGCCCCTCTCGGCGGAAGTAGCAGTCCTCGCACGTGACGTGATTCAGCGGTCTCTTCATCCCCTGGCCAGCCCGCATTCTGGCGACGAGGTGACGGCGGGACAACCCCCACCGCGCTCGAATCTCCCGCAATTTGCGGGGGTTGTCAGGACTGGAAAAAGCCCTGGAAATCAGCATTTCAGGTCGGCTGTTTCCAGTGCGCGCAACGCCTGTTGAAAACTCTCCACAGGTATGACGCGCAGGCCGTTCGCATAGCGCCTGGCTTCCTGGGCATTCTCGCCCGCGGGCACGAGGAAGGCATCCACATCCGCACGGCGCGCACCGACGGTCTTCTGAGGAATCCCGCCGACGCGGATGACGCTCCCGTCGAGCGCGAGCTCGCCCGTCGCCGCGACCCGGCAGCCTCCCGTGATGTCCTCGCCGAGCAGCCGCGTGATCTCGAGTGCGAACGGAAGCCCCGCCGACGGGCCGCCCACGCGCCCGAGGTCGATGTCGACGTCGATCGGCAGCTCGATGTCTGCCGCCTGGTCGACGGTGATGCCGACGAACGGCCGCGTGGAGTCGTTGGGGTTCGCGATCGTGCCGAGCGTGAGGTCGCGCGGCTTCCCTGCGTGGCGGACGGTCAGCCGCACCTGCTCGCCCGGCTTGCGCGTGGCGATCGCCGCCTGCAGCTCCTGCGGCGTGCGCACGGCCTTGCCGTCGACGGCGACGACCACGTCGCCCGTGGCCAGCTGCCCTGCCGCCGGCGTGTCGGAGAAGACACCGGTGACGAGGGCTCCGCGCGGGATCGCAGTGACGTCGTAGCCGAGCTCGCGCAGGGCAACGAGTGCCGCGACCTGCTCGGAGCGGTCCATCTCTTCTCGGTTCTGGCGGTTGCGCTCGGCCTGGGTCGTGCCGGTGGGGAGGAGCAGCTCCTCCGGCACGACCGCCGATCCCTCCGGCTTCGTGAACGGGAGCACCCGCTCGAGGGTCGTCAAGCGGCGCACGAAGACGTCGACGTAGTAGATCGCTCCGTCGTCGGTGGGGCGCGCCTCTTCGACGGTCACGCGCTCCGCGAGCGGCTTCGCCCGGTCGGGCACGAAGATGAACTCGTCGGCGGGAAGCGCCCAGAGGCCGGCCGCGACCGCGATCCCGAGGGCTCCGACGACGATCGCGCCGATGCTGACGCGCTTGACGGTCACGTCTCAGGCCTCTAGGTGAGGCCGCGGGTGACCCCGCCGTCTACCGGGATCACCGCCCCGGTGATGTAGGCCGCCCGCTCGGAGGCGAGGAACGCGACGACGTCGCCGATCTCGCGCGGCGTACCGAGGCGCCTCAGCGGGATCGTGGCGAGGTCGGCCTCCGACGGGCCGTCGGGCCACACCTCGCGGATCCGGTCGGTGTCGATGCGTCCAGGCGCGATCGAGTTGACGGTGATGCCCTTCGGGCCCAACTCACGGGAGAGCGTCTTCGCCCAGCCGATGACCCCCGGGCGGACGAGGTTCGACAGGGCGAGGTCGTCGATGGGCTCCCTCACGGTGCTCGAGGTGATGTTCACGATGCGTCCATGCGGGCTTCGCTCGAGGTGCGGCAGGCACAGGCCGGTGAGCCGAACGACCGAGACGAGCAGGAGCTGAACCGCCTCCTCGACCTGCGCGTCCTTCAGCCCAACTGCTGGTGTGCGTGGCGGGCCGCCCGAGTTGTTGACGAGAATGTCGATCCCGCCGTAGGCATCCACCGTCATCTCCACCAGGCGCTCGGCGTCCTCGGCGCTCCTCACGTCCCCGGGCACGGCGAGCCCGCCGATGCGCGCGGCCTCTCGATCGAGCACGTCCCGCCGCCGCGCGAAGAGGACGACGTTCGCGCCTTCCTCGGCCAGGGCCTCGGCGATCGCGAGCCCGATCCCGGCAGACGCGCCACAGACGATCGCAGTGCGCCCGCCGAGCCGGAGATCCATCACTTCCTCTTCAGGATGCCTACGACCTCACGGACTGCCGAGGCGGAGGCGCGCAGCATCTTCTTCTCGTCTGCCGTGAGCTTCAGCGGCACGATCTCCTCCACGCCGCCGGTTCCGAGCTTCACGGGAACGCCCATGTACAGCCCCGTGATCCCGTACTCGCCGTCGAGGTAGGCGGTACAGGGGAGGACGCGCTTCTCGTCGAGGCAGATCGAGTCCACCATCTGCGCCGCAGCTGCGCCCGGTGCGTACCAGGCCGAGGTGCCGAGCAGGTTCACGAGCTCCCCGCCACCGAACTTCGTGCGCTCGACGAGCCTGCGGATGCGCGAGCGCGACAGGAGCTCCGCGAGCGGGATCCCACCGACGGTCGTCGCCGAGACGACGGGGACCATCTGATCCCCGTGACCTCCGAGCACCATCGCGGTGACGTCCTTCACCGACACGTCGAGCTCGTGCGAGATGAAGGTCGCGAAGCGGGCCGTGTCGAGGATGCCGGCCATGCCGACGACGCGGTTGCGGGGGAAGCGAGAGACGGCCTTCGCGACGTGGCACATCGCGTCGAGCGGGTTCGAGACGACCACGACGACAGCGTCGCGCGAGCGGCGTACCGCCTCCTTCGTCACGGCCGTGACGATCGCCTCGTTCGTCGTGACGAGGTCGTCCCTGCTCATTCCCGGCGACCGCGGCTTCCCGGCCGTGATCACGATCACGTCGGAGCCCTCGGTCTCCTCGTACCCGTTCGAGCCCGTGATGGTCGGCTCGTAGCCGAGGACGGCGCTCGCCTGGTTCATGTCGAGGGCCTTGCCCTGGGGGAAGTCGGGGATGATGTCGACGAGCACGACGTCCGCGTAGTCGCGCCGCGCGATCTCCTGCGCGCAGGTCGCGCCGACGTTCCCGGCGCCGATGACGGTCACTTTCATGCGCATGCCGTTCCTCGCTTTCTCGGAGTCGCGTGGTGGCCCATGAGCGCGGCGATCGTAGCTGAGTGACCGCGCCGAGAGTCCCTGAAGGCCATCGCTCTGTGGCCTCGAGGGACGGCCTCCTCCGGCGCCCCGGTGAGCCGCCTCAGGTAGCGTCCTACCCCGATGAGCGACTCGGACTTCAAGCCCGGCCTCGAGGGCGTCGTCGCGGTCGAGACGGAGATCGCCGAGCCCGATCGCGAGGGCGGCGCGCTCCGCTACCGGGGCGTCGACATCGAGGAGCTCGTCGGTCACGTTCCGTACGAGCGCGTCTGGGGCCTGCTCGTCGATGACGACCTCGAGTCGCGCATGCCGGACCCCGAGCCGTACGAGCCCGCCGCTCTCACGGGCAACGCGCCGGCCGATCTCCAGGCCGAGACCGCCCGTCTCGCCGGTGATTGGGGCCTCGGGAAGCTGAACGAGATCTCCGACGAGCAGGCGCGAGAGGATCTCGGTCGTCTTTCGGCGATGATGATGGAGATCGTCGCGCGATCGGCGCGCGTCGCCGACGGCCACACCGATGCGATCCCGGACGACGTCGTAGCTCGCGCGGAGACCGCCGCGGAGGCCTTCCTCCTGCGCTGGCGGGGCGAGGCCGACCCGCGCCACGTGAAGGCCATCGACACCTACTGGATCTGTACGGCCGAGCACGGGCTGAACGCCTCGACCTTCACGGCCCGCGTCGTCGCCTCGACGGGCGCGGACTGTGGTGCGGCACTCTCGTCTGCCGTCGGAGCGCTCTCCGGGCCGCTCCACGGAGGCGCCCCCGCGTATGTGATCCCCATGCTCGAGGAGGCGGCGGCGCTGGGCGACACCGATCGCTGGGTCGCCGACGCGCTCGCGAGCGGGAAGCGGATCATGGGCTTCGGGCACCGCGTGTACCGGGCCGAGGATCCGCGGTCGCGGATCCTCAAGCGCACGGCCAAGGAGCTCGGCTCGCCGCACGTCGACGTGGCCGAGCAACTCGAGGGCTCCGCGCTCGAAGCGCTCCAGAAGCGGCATCCCGAGCGCGTTCTGGCGACGAACGTCGAGTACTACTCGGCGGTCGTCCTCGACATCGCGGACATCCCGCCCGCGCTCGCCCCGGCGATGTTCGCCTGCTCTCGCGTCGGCGGCTGGTCGGCGCACATCCTCGAGCAGAAGCGCACCGGACGCCTCTTCAGACCGTCCGCGCGGTACGTGGGGCCGGCGTCGCGGCCGCTCTCGTCGCTCCGATGACGCTGGCCGAGGCCGCCGCACAGGCGGACGAGCTCGCGCAGGCGGGCGACCAGCGCGCGCTGGCGACGCTCCGGGGCGAGTGGGACGAGGAGATCGAGGCCTCGGCTCGCGCCGGCGACTACCGCGTTCGTGCACAGGCGTACCGTGCGATCGCGCAGTTCCGTTTCCGTCAGAAGCTCGAGCTCCTGCGGCGTGGGCTCGAGGACGAGAGCCCGGCGGCCCGGGGCAGCGCCCTCATCGCGCTCGAGGCGCTGTCGCGGGATCACCCCGGTGACGTCAACGCGTTCCGGCCGCTCCTCCACGAGCTCGCCGCGCGCGACGCGAACGTCGCCGTACGCCGGCTCGCGATCGTCTGCCTGCGCAACGGCTCCTACCAGCGCGACACGGTGCAGCTCCTCGACGGCATCGCCGAGGACGACGACGGCGACGCCGACCTGCGCAGGACGGCGCGGGCGGTGGCCACGGCGCTCGTGAAGAAGTCGCGCACGAAGTAGGCTCCAGTCCGTGAGCGGGGCACCGGTCGTCGGGATCATCATGGGCTCACGCTCCGACTGGGAGACCATGCGGCACGCCGCCGAGACCCTCGAGGAGCTCGGCATCCCGTTCGAGACGGAGGTCGTCTCGGCCCACCGCACCCCGGACCGCCTGTTCGAGTACGCGGAGACGGCGGAGTCGCGCGGGCTGCACGTCATCGTCGCGGGCGCAGGGGGCGCGGCGCACCTCCCGGGCATGGCGGCCGCGAAGACGACGCTCCCGGTACTCGGGGTGCCCGTCGAGTCCAAAGCGCTGTCAGGGCTGGACTCGCTCCTCTCGATCGTGCAGATGCCTGCCGGCGTGCCGGTGGGCACGCTTGCGATCGGGCGCGCCGGGGCGGTCAACGCGGCTCTGCTGGCCACGGCGATCGTGGCCCGCGGCGACCAGCGTGTGCGTGATCGGCTCGAGGAGTACCGGGCGCGTCAGACCGAGTCCGTGCTCGCGTCACCCGATCCCGCTTCGTGACGGGCGCCGCGCCCGCGTGACCGTCGTCGGCTGCATCGGCGGAGGTCAGCTCGGTCGCATGCTCGCCCTCGCTGGGGCGCCGCTCGGCGTTCGGCTCCGCTTCCTCGACCCCGCGCCGGACGCGTGCGCGGGCGAGGTGGGAGAGCTCCTCGTGGGACCGTACGACGACGATGCGCTCCTGGACCGGCTCGCGGACGGGGCGGACGCAGTCACCTTCGAGTTCGAGAACGTGCCTCCCGAGGCGGCCCGGCGAGTCGGCGCGACGCCGAGCGCGCGGGCTCTCGAGGAGGGGCAGGACCGTCTCCGGGAGAAGGAGCTCTTTCGCCGCCTCGGCATCGGGACCGCGCGCTTCGGGTCGCTCGAGGAGGTCGGCGTGCCCGCTCTCGTCAAGTCGCGGAGGCTCGGCTACGACGGGAAGGGCCAGCGCGTGGCCGATTCGGTCGAGGAGATCTCGTCCGGCGAGCTCGCCGAGGAGCTCGTCGACTTCGACCGCGAGCTCTCGATCGTCGCGGTGCGGGGGAGAGACGGGCGAACGGCCTTCTATCCCGTCGTGGAGAACGTGCACCGCGGGGGGATCCTCGCCGTGTCCCGCGCACCTGCCCCCGACGCGCCGCAACGCGCGGCGGAGGAGGTCGCACATCGGCTCCTCGACGAGCTCGGCTACGTCGGTGTGCTCGCCGTCGAGCTGTTCGAGGTCGGGGGCAGGCTGCTCGCGAACGAGTTCGCCCCGCGCGTCCACAACACCGGGCACTGGACGATCGACGGTGCGGTCACGAGCCAGTTCGAGAGCCACCTGCGAGCGATCCTCGGGCTGCCGCTCGGCGACACGCGGGCGCTCGGGAGCTCCGCCATGGTCAACCTCGTCGGCTCGGCTCCGCCGCTCGAGCGCCTCCTCGCGATCCCTGGTGCTCACGTGCACCTCTACGGGAAGTCGGCACGGCCGGGCCGCAAGCTCGGGCACGTCACGCTGGTGGATGCGAGCGACGAGGCCGTGGATGCCGTCATCGCGCTGGCCGAAGCCGCCTGGCGCGCCTGACGGCGAGCACCGAGGTCAGCCGGCGGACTCCGGATTCGGCGTTCGGCGGCGTGCGTGCGGGTGCGCCTGGAAGTACGTCTCGCGACGCCGACGGTCCGAGACGTGCGTGTAGAGCTCCGTCGTTCCGAGATCCGCGTGGCCGAGCATCTCCTGCACCGAGCGGAGGTCGGCGCCCCCCTCGAGGAGGTGCGTCGCGAAGGAGTGGCGGAGGAGGTGGGGGTGCACGCGCCCGGGCTCGAGGCCTGCCTTCCCGGCGAGCTTGCGGAGGATGAGGAACGCACCGGCGCGGGTGAGCGCGCCGCCCCGGGCGTTGAGGAACAGCTCCGGTCGGTAGCGGCGATCGAGGTGAGGCCGCCCGAGCGCGAGGTAGCGGCGAACCGCCTCGGCAGCCGGCCGGCCGAGCGGGACGATCCGCTCCTTGCCGCCCTTGCCGAGGACGCGGACGATTCGTCCCTCGAGGTCGACGCTGCCGCGCTCGAGCCCTATCGCCTCCGATACGCGGAGGCCGGCACCGTAGAGGAGCTCGACGAGTGCGCGGTCGCGCCTGGAGCGCGGCGTCGTCCCGTCCGCGGCGTCGATCAGCCGCTCCGTCTCGGCGGGAGAGAGAGCGCGAGGGAGACGTCGAGGACGACGGGGTAGCTTGAGTGAGGCTGCGGGGTTCTCCGACCTCGTGCCGATAAGGATCTCGTGACGGAAGTACGCACGGACGGCGGACACCCTGCGGGCGATGGTCGACGGAGCGAGCCCGTCGGCGCGCATGGACGCGACCCAGCGCTCGACGTCCTCGACGCCCGCGTCGCCAACCGCGCCGTCCCGGTGGCGAGCGAAGGAGGCGAGGTCGCGGCGGTACGCGTCGACGGTGCGCGGCGAGCATCGCGCCGAGAGCGAGAGGAGGAACCGCTGGAGGGCGGGGTCGGAGGCGTTCACGGCGCCACCCGGGATTCGGCGACGGGCCTCCGGCTCCTCTCCCGGGCTATCGTGCCTCGCTTGCGGATTCGGGTCGTCGCCATCCTCGCGCTCCTCGTCGCAGGCACGGTGGCGGTCACGCTCCCGAGCGGAGCGGAGGCGTCGCAACTCGTCGCGCGCAACACGTCGACCGAGCGGCTCGCCGTCTCGCACGACGGCAAGGCGCTCGTCACGTACCGCGGGCAGGGCCGGCTCAAGCGGGTGCTGGCGTGGGGTGCGGTGAACGCCATCCCGCCGAGCGCGTCGCGCCGCCAGGTCGAGTTCCGGCTCGACTACTCCGGCGGCTGGGGCAGCGCCGGCAAGCCGGTGTGGAAGACGTTCCGCAACGTCTGCGGGCGGTACCGTGGGCCGGCGCTCCCGTACGTCGTCGCAGCGTGCACGGCGCCCGACGGCTCGCACTGGGCGCTCCAGCGTTGGCGCCGGAGCCAGGCGAACTACGGCATCCCGCCGTGGAAGGCAGGGCATGGCGACATGGAGCTCCGCCTCTCGCACTGGAGCGGGCCCGTCGCCACGCTCGAGGCGTGGGCGGACTGGTACTACAGCGGTCGCTGGCATCACCTCTTCGGGCGCCTGGCGTACCGTGGTCAGCCTGTCCACGGGTTTGCGACCACGCCGAACGGCGAGCCCCTCGACTCCCACGGCCGCGTGCTCTACCTCGACGTGCTCGACTCGGCGCTCGGCGCGGGTTGGCGGCGCGAGAACGGCTTCGTCGCTCGGAGGCCCACCGGCGCCTTCTGCTACGGCTTCGTGCCGCACCGCACCCACACGGGAGAGCTCCGGCCCGCTGCCAACGCCCGGAGGTACCGCCTCTCCGTGAGCGGCCCCGGCGTGACGCCCGACGTCATGTGGGAGGGTGACGGCCTGCCCGACTTCGACTCGGACAGCCCCGCGCACCGTGCGCACGAGGAGCGGATGACCGCGCTCCAGCGCGAGATCTTCGGCGCGAACCCGTCCTGCAGGGCCTGACGGCGCGCGGACGAGCTGACATCGGCAGGCGCGTGAGCGCCTGCGCGCGCCGATGGTGGCTACGACCGGGGGTGCGAGCGGTCGTAGACCCGCCGTAGGCGGCGCGCGTCCACGTGGCTGTAGATCTGGGTCGTCGAGAGCGAGGAGTGCCCGAGCAGCTCCTGGATGGTTCGCAGGTCGGCGCCGCCCTCGAGCAGGTGCGTCGCGAAAGCGTGACGCAGGCGGTGCGGATGTCGGACGAGGCGCCGCACGGTGCTCGTGTCGAGCCGACGCCCACGCGCAGACAGGAAGAGCGCGTCCTCGGCGCCGCGCGCGAGCGCGGGTCGGGCGCCGTGGAGGTAGCGGGCGACCTGGTGCGCCGCCTCCTCCCCCAAGGGGACGACCCGCTCCTTGCCGCCCTTGCCGTGGACGTGGACGGCCTCGCGATCGAAGTCGACGTCCCCGAGGTCGAGGGCGACGGCCTCGGCGCTCCGCAGGCCGCACGAGTACAGGAGCTCGAGCAAGGCGCGGTTACGGAGCGCGAGGGGCGTGTCTCCCTCGTGGAGCTCGAGCAATGCCTCGACTTCGACCACCTTCGGAGCGTCAGGCAGGCGGCGTCCGCTCCGCGGCCCGGGAACGCCGTCCGGCACCCGCGCCGGGCCGTGCGTGAAGCGGAGAAGGCTCCGCACGGCTGCGAGCCGACGCGAGATCGAGACGGGGGCGAGCCGCTGCCGGCCGCGTCCGAGCTCCGAGACCCAGTCGGCGAGGACGCGCGCGTCGACGTCCTCGAGGGTGAGCTCGCGCGCCTCGAGCCAGCGCGCGAACGCCTCGAGGTCGGAGCCGTACGCTCGCCGGGTGGCGTCGGAGATGCCACCGTGCTCGAGATAGCGGTCGATGGCGATCCTGGTGCCCACGGGTCGAGGTTCGGCACCCGACGCAGGTCGCCTGCCCGCAGGCAGTCTTAGCGTCGTGCCCGGGAGACGATTCGACTCGCTCGCACCGACGGAGCCGCCCGAGCGGCCGGCCGACCCGGCCGTGCGCCGGGCGAACCTGAAACGGATCGTCGGGCTCTTCCTCCCGTACCGGCGGCGCTTGACCGGGGTGTCCGGAATCATCGTCGTCTCGGCAGGCATCGGCGTGATCTCGCCGTTCCTGCTCAGGGAAGTGCTCGACGTCGCGATCCCCGACGAGAACGTCGAGCTCCTCACCGTCCTCGTCGCCGGCATGGTCGCCATCCCGATCGTCACGGGCGTCCTCGGCGTCTGGCAGACGCTCCTTTCCAACCAGGTCGGCCAGAGTGTCATGCACGACCTGCGCACGCAGGTGTACCGCCACCTCCAGCGGCTCTCCCTCGCGTTCTTCACTCGGACGCGCACCGGGGAGGTGCAGAGCCGCATCGCCAACGACATCGGCGGGATCGAGAACGTCGTCACGTCCACGGCGACGTCGGTGCTCGCCAACGTCACGACCGTGATCGCGACCGTGATCGCGATGGCGCTGCTCGACTGGCGGCTGGCGGTGTTCGCGCTCGCGCTCCTGCCGCTCTTCGTCTGGCTGACGAAGCGGGTCGGCGTGCAGCGCAGGAAGGTCACCGCAGAGCGTCAGGTGTCGCTCGCGGACGTCTCCTCGATCGTGCAGGAGTCGCTCTCCGTCTCGGGGATCCTGCTCGGGAAGACGATGGGGCGGACGGACGACCTCGCCGAGCGGTTCTCGGCGGAGTCGGAGCGGCTCGCGGGGCTCGAGGTGCGCACCCGCATGACGGGCCGCTGGATGATGTCGGCGATCCAGACGTCGTTCGCGGTGATGCCCGCGCTCGTGTACTGGTTCGCGGGCTTCACGATCGCTCAAGGCTCCGACACGATCACGATCGGGACGCTCGTCGCGTTCACCACGCTCCAGACCCGGCTCTTCTTCCCGATCGGGAGCCTCCTGAACGTCCAGCTCGACGTGCAGTCGTCGCTCGCGCTCTTCGACCGGATCTTCGAGTACCTCGACCACGAGGTGGACATCGTCGAGGGAGAGACGGCGCTGGAGCAGCCGCGAGGCGAGGTCGGGCTCGACGGCGTCTGGTTCCGCTACGAGGAGGCAGCGTGGACGCTGGAGGACGTCTCGTTCCAGGTCGCGCCCGGGACGAAGACCGCTCTCGTCGGGGAGACCGGGTCGGGGAAGACGACCTGCGCGTATCTCGTCGCCCGCCTGTACGACGCGACGCAGGGAACGGTCTCGATCGACGGTGTCGACGTACGCGACCTCACCTTCGCCTCGCTGGCGTCCACGGTCGGCGTCGTCTCGCAGGAGACGTACCTCTTTCATGCGACTGTCCGCGAGAACCTCCGCTTCGCGCGGCCCGAGGCGAGCGACGAGGAGATCGAGGCCGCCGCCCGCGCCGCGCAGATCCACGAGCTCGTGGCCACGCTTCCGGACGGCTACGAGACGGTCGTGGGCGAGCGCGGCTACCGCTTCTCGGGCGGCGAGAAGCAACGGATCGCGATCGCGCGGACGATTCTCCGGAACCCGCCGGTGCTCGTCCTCGACGAGGCGACCTCGTCGCTCGACACACAGACCGAGCGCCTCGTCCAGGAGGCGCTCGAGAAGCTCAGTGAAGGCCGGACGACGATCGCGATCGCTCACCGCCTCTCGACCGTGCGGGACGCCGACCAGATCGTCGTGCTCGACCGCGGGCGCATCGTCGAGGTGGGGACCTTCGACGAGCTCGTCGCCCGCGACGGGCGCTTCGCCGAGCTCGCGGCGAGGGACGGCATCGACGACCTCTCCTCCGCGGCGGGCGTACGATAGGAGCGCCGTGGCGAGTGAGACGAGATCCGGCCGACGATGACGACGACCGTCCCCACGGGAGCGGCGTCACTCGGAGCGCACGGCATCGGCGATGTCGCAGGCCGTGTGTACTGGCATCCGACGACCTCGCAGCTCTATCTCCACGCCTTGGCCCGTGGCGACGCGCGGCTCGCGGAGGGCGGCCCGCTGGTCGTCGACACGGGCGTGCACACCGGACGCTCGCCGAAGGACAAGTTCATCGTGCGGGAGCCCGGCTCGCAGGAGCGTGTGTGGTGGGGAGACGTCAACGCAGAGATCTCCGAGGCGCACTTCGCCGGGTTGCGCGAGAAGGTGCTCGCGCGGCTCGCGGAGGCCGACCTGTATGTCATGGACGCGTTCGCGGGGGCCGACCCGGCGCACCGGCTCGCCGTGCGCGTCCTCACCGAGAGCCCGTGGCACGCGCTGTTTGCGAAGACGCTCTTCATCGACCCCGTGCCGGACGAGCTCGAGGGGTTCGCTCCCCACGCGCTCGTGCTGCACGCGCCCTCCGTCTCCGCGGTGCCGGAGGAGGACGGAACGCGCAGCGAGACCTTCGTCTGCCTGCATCCGACGAAAGCCGAGGTCCTGATCGGCGGGACGTACTACGCAGGTGAGATCAAGAAGTCGATCTTCACACTGCTGAACGACAGGCTCCCCCTGGAGGGCGTCTTCCCGATGCACTGCTCCGCGAACGTCGGGGCGATGGAGAAGGTCGCCGTCTTCTTCGGGCTCTCCGGAACGGGCAAGACGACGCTCTCCGCCGACCCCGAGCGCAACCTCGTCGGCGACGACGAGCACGGCTGGTCGGATCACGGGATCTTCAACTTCGAGGGCGGCTGCTACGCGAAGGTGATTCGCCTGTCGGCAGAGGCCGAGCCGGACATCTACCGCACGACCCGCATGTTCGGGACGGTTCTGGAGAACGTCGTGATGGACGAGCGCGGCATCCTCGACCTCGACGACGACTCGAAGACCGAGAACACGCGCGCCGCCTACAAGCTCGAGCAGATCGCAAACGCGCTCCCCGAGAAGCGCGCCGGGCACCCGAGCGCCGTCGTGTTCCTCACCGCGGACGCGTTCGGCATCCTCCCCCCGCTCGCGCGCCTGAGCCGCGCGCAGGCGCTCTACTGGTTCCTGTCGGGATTCACGGCGAAGCTGGCCGGCACGGAGATCGGCGTCGTCGAGCCGCAGCCGACCTTCTCCGCCTGCTTCGGCGCCCCGTTCCTCCCGCAGCCGCCCGGCGTGTACGCGCGAATGCTCGGCGAGAAGCTCGACGCGCACCCGCACGTGAACGTGTGGCTCGTCAACACGGGGTGGACCGGGGGGCCGTTCGGAGAGGGCAGCAGGATGCCGATCGACGCGACGCGGCAGCTGCTCCACGAGGCGCTCTCCGGTGTGCTGGACGGAGGCGAGTACCGGATCGACGACGTGTTCGGTCTCGAGGTGCCGGTGGAGGTGCACGGCGTGGACCCCGCGCTCCTCGACCCGCGCTCGACGTGGAGCGACCCGGATGCGTATGACGCGAAGGCAAGCGAGCTGGCCGCCCTGTTCCGGAAGAACTTCGAGCGCTTCTCGGACGCCTCGCCCGAGGTCGCCGCGGCCGGGCCGCGCTGACGCTCGAAGACGTTCCCGTTAACGACCTTCTTACTCGGCTCTCAGCAGGGGACGCTATAAGTGCAGGGTGGCGCTGAGACGTCTCCGGCCGTTCGGCGCGCTGATCGTCCTGGCGCTCCTCGCTCTCGCAGCCGGCGCCGGCGCGGAGACGCGGTTGGCCTCGCCGACGTTCGCGACTGCCGCTTCGGCGAACGCCTTCGCCGCACAGCCGAGCGGCGCGTTCAGCTCGGCGAGACTGGCACAGACGGCGGTCACCTGGCGGGGGGGCCGGATCACGGCGTCCACCGGAGAAGCCTTCCGTGTGTTCGTCTCCGACTCGCTGCCCGTCGAGACGTCCATGCCGGAGTCGTGGGCGGAGTTCCTCGCCGGGCTTACACACGGGCCGGAGCTCTCGCTCCTCACCGCGTACATCGCGACGCTCGCCGAGGTGCAGCAGATCTGCGGGGCGCGTGCTCTCGGATGCTACGGCCGGAACCAGATGATCGCCCCGGGCGACGCGACGTTCGACGGAGCATCCGCGGAAGAGGTCGTCCGGCACGAGTACGGGCATCACGTCGCGTTCCATCGCTCCAACGCGCCCTGGGTCGCGATCGACTGGGGCCCGAAGCGGTGGGCCAGCACGGCGGGCGTCTGCGCGCGCGTCGCCCGCAGCGAGGCGTACCCGGGCAACCAGGGCACGAACTACTCGCAGAACCCGGGTGAGGCGTGGGCGGAGGCGTATCGCCTCATGGACGAGCGCAAGGCGGGGATCACGACCGCGACGTGGCCCATCATCGCGCCGAGCTTCTACCCGAGCGAGACGGCGTTGCAGGCGGCCGAGGCGGATGTCCTCCAGCCGTGGACGAGCCCGAGCACGTCGTCGTTCCAGCGCGTCTTCGTGCAGCGCACGCCCCGCGTCTGGTGGATCCCGCTCAGCACACCGCTCGACGGTGAGCTGCGGCTCTCGGTCACGCTCCCGCGGAACGGGACGCACGAAGTCGCGCTCGTCGCGGCGAACCGTCGGACCGTGATCCGACGGGGTCAGTGGGTCGGCCAGCGCGCAAAGCGGCTCACGACCACAGTCTGCGGCCAGCGGAACCTCTTCATCCGGGTGACGCAGAGCGGCGCGCTCGGCCGTGTCGCGGTCACCGCGACGCGTCCGTGAACGGGACGCGGCGCAGGGCCTCGAGCGGCGCACGACTGCTGGTGGTGGCACTCGTCGGCTCGTCTCTCGTCGGCGGAGGCGCTCGGGCAGACGCCGGGGACGGTGAGCGGCCTCACGCGCGCGCCGTGATCGCCGACGACTTCCGTGAGGTCGAGATCCTGGGCGCGCGAACTGCCGCCTGGTGCGGAACTCCCGCGCAGGCAGACCGGGCTCCGAACGCCGTCGCGGGCTACCCGGTGCACTGGGTGTACGCGATTCCGGCGGACGGCGAGGACCGCGTGGACGCGACCGCGGGCCTCATGCAGGCCGATGCCGAGGCCATCGACGCGTGGTGGAGGCGCGAGGACTCGCTGCGCACCGTCCGCAACGATCTCGCGCAGTTCCCGTGCGGGCTCCAGCTCGATCTCTCGGCGCTGCGGCTCCCGCAGCCGGCCGCCCAGCTTCCCGCAGACGCGCGGTTCGCAGCGATCTTCGGCGCGCTCCGCGCCGCCGGCTTCAACTCCGATCTGACCAAGTACGTCGTCTACTACGACGGCCCTGCCTCGGACACGAGGACCTGCGGGGAGGGTGGCGGCCTTCGCTCCGGGATCGGTCTCGCCGTCGTGTACCTGCGAGCGTGCACCAGCGTCTCGACCGCGGCCGTCGCCGCGCACGAGCTCCTCCACACGCTCGGCGCTGTCTCCTCCGTCGCCCCGAACGCGTGCCCCCCAGCAAGCGGCGGCCACACGTGCGACAACGAGCTCGACCTCATGTATCCGTCGATCGACAGCTCGCCGCTCGAGACGAGGCTCCTCGACCCCGGGCGAGACGACTACTACGGGCACGGCCGCTCGTGGCCGGACGCCCGCGAGGCGCCGTGGCTCGTGCAGCTCGACCGGCAGGCGCCGTTCACTCTCTCCGTGACGGGACCTGGACGCGTTGTCGCGAGCGTGCCCGGCCTCGATTGCACACGGCCGTGCACGACGACGTGGAACCGCGACACGCAGCTCGTGCTCCGTGCGACGCCGTCGCCTGGTGCGAAGCTCGTGCGCTGGGGAGGCGCGTGCGGGGGCTCCGCCACGTGCTCGGTCGTGATCGGGCAGGCGGGTGCGACGTCGGCGCTCTTCGCGCCGGCTTCGTACCGGCTCGACATCCGGGTCGTGGGGCGGGGCGGCGTGACGAGCGGTCGACCCGGGATCGCGTGCCAGCCACGCTGCGCGGGAAGCTTCCCCTCGTACGTGCCGCTCCGGCTCACCGCGAAGCCGGCGCCGGGCTGGAAGCTCACGGCCTGGGCCGGTGCATGCCGTGGATCGCGCGCCATCTGCACCGTGCCGATGACCCGGGCCTCGTCCGTGCGCGCGACCTTCGCCCGCGCCGGACGGTAGCCCTCGGGGAGCGGCCTTCCGATCAGGTAGCGTCCGTGCTCGTGGAGGCGATGTACGACGTCGTCGTCGTCGGGGCCGGGTGCGCAGGGATGCGCGCCGCGATCGAGGCCTTCGACAGCGGCGCTGAGGTCGGTGTCGTCTCGAAGCTCCATCCGACCCGGAGCCACTCCGGCGCAGCCGAGGGCGGCATCAACGCGGCGCTCGGGAACACTGCCGAGGACAGCCCGGAGAAGCACGCATTCGACACCGTCAAGGGCTCGGACTACCTCGGCGACCAGGACGCGATCGAGGTCTTCACCGCCGAGGCGCCGGGCGACATCTACCAGCTCGAGCAGTGGGGTTGCGTCTTCTCCCGAAACGAGGAGGGGAAGCTCGCGCAGCGTCCGTTCGGCGCGGCGGGATCGCCGCGAACCGTGTACTCGGCGGACATCACCGGCCACGTCCTCATCCACGTGCTCTACGAGCAGCTGATGAAGCGGATGGAGGAGGGCCCCCTCACCGTGCACGAGGAGTTCTTCGCCTGGCGGCTCGCGATCGAGGACGGCCGTTGTGTGGGCGTGGTGTGCTGGGACCTCGTGAACGGCGGCGTGAAGCTCGTCACCGGGCGGTCGATCGTGCTGGCGACCGGAGGCATGGGCCGCATCTTCCGCGCCACGACGAACGCGTACGCGTGCAACGGCGACGGAATGGCGATGGCGCTGCGTGCGGGCCTTCCGCTCAAGGACATGGAGTTCATGCAGTTCCACCCGACGACGCTGTACCCGAGCGGCGTCCTCATCACCGAGGGCTGCCGGGGCGAGGGCGGGTACCTGATCAACCGCGACGGCGAGCGCTTCATGGCGAAGTACGCCCCGAACGCGCTCGAGCTCGCGTCGCGCGACGTCGTCTCCCGTTCGGAGACCACGGAGATCGAGGCGGGCCGGGGCATCAACGGCTCCGTGCTCCTCGACCTCAGGCACCTCGGCTCCGAGCGGATCCGCACCCGTCTTCCCGGCTCGCGCGAGCTCGCGATGACCTTCGCCGGCGTTGACCCGATCTTCGATCCGATCCCCGTCCGCCCCGGCGCCCACTACCAGATGGGCGGCGTTGCGACCGACAACTGGGGAGCGACGGAGCTCGAGGGCCTGTACGCGGCGGGAGAGGTGGCGTGCGTCTCCGTGCACGGCTCGAACCGCCTGGGTGGCAACTCGCTCATGGAGACGATCACGTTCGGCCGCCGCGCGGGACGCGCTGCCGCCGAGCACGCGCTCGCGGCCGGGCGCGCAGGCCCCGAAGTCTCCGACGCACCGGTGCGCGCCGCCGAACGCGATCTCGGCGAGCTGCTCGGCCGCACGGAGGGCGAGCGCCCGTGGAAGATCCGCGACGAGCTCGGCTCCACGATGCTCGAGAACTTCGGCGTCTTCCGCTACGCGGAGCGCATGGAGGCGCAGCTCGAGGTCGTCCAGCGACTCCGGGAGCGCTACGAGCGCGTCGTCGTCGAGGACAAGGGGGAGGTCTTCAACAGCGACCTGACGCAGGCGATCGAGCTCGGGTACATGCTCGACCTCGCCTGGTGCATGGTGCAGGCGGGGATCGCGCGCGAGGAGAGCCGCGGCGCGCACTCGCGCCCGTCCGACTTCCCCGAGCGCGACGACGAGCGGTTCCTGAAGCACTCCATCACGCGCTGGGGCGACGACGAGCCCGAGCTCTCGTACGAGGAGGTTCGCATGACGAGGTGGCAGCCCGAAGTGAGGTCGTACTGATGGAGACGACCTTCGCGCAGAGCTGCGCGCTTCGCCGGGCGACCCAGGGGTTGCCCCTACTGCCCCGACGCCGCCCCCTCGCTCGTAGGGGCGAGGCTTGCCTCGCCCTCGGGCCTTCCGTGCCGCCGAGGATCGGCCGATGAGGGTCGCCCTCAAGATCTGGCGGTACGACGCCGTCGCCGGGGAACGGGCGCTCCGCGAGTACGAGATCGACGCGCCTGAGGAGGCGACGCTCCTCGACTGCCTCGACATCGTGAAGGACAAGGTCGACGGGTCGCTCGCATACCGCAAGAGCTGCCGGATGATGATCTGCGGGTCGTGCGGCATGCGCATGGACGGAGCCGCCGTCCTCGCCTGCCAGAAGCGAATGTACGAGATTGCCCAGGCGGGTCACGTCCCCGTCATCTCGGCGATGGGGAACCTCCCGATCGTGAAGGATCTCGTCGTCGACATGGGGCCGTTCTGGCAGAAGATCCGCGCCGTGAAGCCCTGGCTCGAGCCCGGCTACACCGAACCCGGTGAGACCGAGAACGTCGTCTCGCAGCCGCAGATGGACGTCATCCACAAGGAGTCGCTCTGCATCATGTGCGGCTGCTGCGTCTCCGAGTGCAACTCGATGGAGGCTGATCCCGACTTCCTGGGCCCGGCCGCACTCGCGAAGGGATTCCGCTTCGTCGGCGACGCGCGCGACCGTGCGACCGTCGAGCGGCTTCAGGAGTACTCCGGCGAGCACGGCATCTGGGATTGCACGCGCTGCTACTTCTGCAACGAGCGCTGCCCCAAGGGCGTCGACCCGCGCGACGCCATCGCGAAGCTCGGCGCCGAGGCGATGAAGGAGGGCATCGACTCGGACATGGGCGCGAGGCACGCCAAGTGGTTCGTCACCTCGGCGAAGACCACCGGGTGGCTGCGCGAGACCGAGCTCGTCCCGAAGACGCAGGGCGTTGCCCGCTCGCTGAAGGACATCGGGTTCGCGATGAGCCTCCTGAAGAAGGGCAAGGTGCCGCCTCCGTTCCCGCCGCACGTTGCGAAGGACGTCGGGGAGGCGCGGGCACTGCACGAGATCACGAAGCGCGACGGCCGCGACGGCGCCGACGGCATCGTCCAGCTCGAGACGCCGCTCTCGCGCCTGGAGCACGGCGACGAGCACGCCGAGGCCGCAGCGCGCGGCCCCTACGGGCCGGGGTCCTTTGCGCAGCCCTACCTGCCGGGTGAGACGAATGGCGACGAGGAGGCGACGACGTGAGGAAGGTGGCCTACTACAAGGGGTGCCTGGCATCTCTCTCGGCCAAGGAGCTCGACATCGCGACCCAGGCGCTCGCGCCCAGAGTCGGCCTGGAGCTCGAGGAGCTCGAGTCCGTCACCTGCTGCGGCGCCGGCGACATCCACGAGGCCGAGCCCGACTACTACCTACACCTGAACGGACGGATCCTCGCGTACGCGGAGGCGACCGGCGCGGACACGCTCATGACGGTCTGCAACGTCTGCACGCTCAACCTGCGCCAGGCGAATCACGCGCTGCAGGGCGATCCGAGCCTGCTCGCCCGGGTGAACGAGAACCTCGTCTCCGTCGGCGCACCCGCGTATTCCGGCGGTGTCGAGGTCATGCACTTCCTCTGGCTCGTCTCGGTGGGGGAGGGCTACGAGCTCCTGAAAGCCGCCGCGCACAAGGGGCTTCAGGGGCTGAAGATCGCGCCGTTCTACGGATGCCAGATCCTGCGGCCGTCGAAGCTCCTGGGCTTCGAGGATCCGGATCGGCCCTCGTCCCTCGAGCGCATCATCGAGGCGTGTGGAGGCGAGGCGATCGACTACCCGGCGAAGATCAAGTGCTGCGGGTTCCCGATCATCCAGGCCCGAGAGGACGTCGCGCTCGCCGAGCTGATTCAGCCGATCGAGCAGGCGAAGGAGGCCGGCGCCGACGCGATGGTGACGCCGTGCCCCCTGTGCCACCTCTCGCTCGACGCCTGGCAGTCCAAGCTGCGCAAGCAGACCGGCAAGGACTTCCAGATGCCCGTGCTGCACCTCTCGCAGCTGATCGGAGTCGCAGCGGGCCTCGACGAGTCGGAGCTCAAGTTCAAGCGCCATGTCGTCTCCGTCGGCCCGGTCGTCGAGAAGCTCTCGGCCTAGGCGTCGAGGGTCCGCGGCGCCGCTCCGGTGTGGGCACGTAGTGGACACGTCCCACAAGGCACCCTAACTTGGGAACGTGGTGCACGCCCCGCGCATGACGGTGTCTGCCACTTCGCGGCCATCAGCGGAATCCCACACCGGACTCGTCCCCCCGGGACACGGCCGCACCGAGCGCCAAGTTACAACTTGTAACTTGGCGGTTGGGCACGGCTCGTCGTGACATGGCTTCTCGTGGTTGCGGTCGCCGTGGTGGTCGCGCTGCTGGCGTGGGGGTGGTTCGAGGCCGGCTGGCTGCGATACCGCGTTCTGGAGGTCGAGCTCGAAGGAGCGCCGTCGGAGCTCCACGGGCTTCGCATCGCGCACCTGTCGGACTTCCACCTCGGGGCGGTCGGACGCGGGCCCCGCACCGCCGAGCGTGCGGTGGAGTGGGTCGCGAGCCGTCGTCCCGACCTCGTGTGCGTCACGGGCGACCTTCTCTCCCGTCGCTCCGGGACTCCGCACCTCGTACGTCTCCTCGGCGCCCTCGCTCCGTGCGTCGTCGTGCTCGGGAACCACGATCTCGACGACACGCGCGACCCGTTCTCGCAACGGCTCGACGCCGCCTCCCTCGCGGGAATCGAGGGCGTCACGCTCCTCGGGGACGAGGCCGTAGAGGTCGAGCTCCGCGGCAAGACCGTCCAGATCGTCGGCGTCCACCCGCGCGCCTACGCGGCCCACGAGGCCCATCCCCACGAGCTCGCGGACGTGAATGCCTCGCTGCGCCTGCTCCTCTGCCACTTCCCCGGGATCACTGCGCGGATCACGCAGGGCTCGTTCGACCTCGTGCTCTCCGGGCACTTTCACGCGGGACAGGTCGTCGTCCCGTTCCCCGGCGGGAGGCTGCGACTCGCCCACCTCCGCGCCCGAGACGTCGAAGGCCTCTACCGCTACGGCCCCACCGCACTCCACGTCTCTCCCGGACTCGGAACGACGTTCGTTCCGTTCCGGTTCTTCGCGCGGCCTGAGGTCACCGAGCTGGTTGTACGATCGGCGTGATGGAAGGACAGCCGCTCATCTCGCCGGACGTTCTCGCGCGCTACGCGGCCGACGCGGCGCTCGAGGTGGACGGGGTTGCGGGCCTCGCCGACGGTGGCTTGCACCGGGGTCGAGGCGTCGCCGTGACGGGCGACGAGCATGCGCTCGCCGTGTCGCTCCATCTCGAGCTCGAGTGGGGACGGGGCGCATCGGAGGTCGGCAACGCCGTTCAGCGCCGCGTCGCCGAGTACCTCGAGCGGATGGCCGACTCCGGACCGGCCTCGGTGGACGTGGTGTTCGAGGCGGCCGGCGCTCCGCCGCCCTCTCACTGAGATGCAGTCGCGCCTCGCTGGCCTCACAGGCGCGACCGTCGACACCGCGCCCGCCGTCTGCCAGACGTGCGTCTGGTGGCAGGCGCGTGGCAACCGCGAGCCCGAGAAGGAGAAGTGGATCGCGCGCGTCGAGGGCGAGTGGGGAGCGTGGGGGACGATCTATCGAGACGACGACGGACGCGTCCTCGGTTCGATGCAGTACGGGCCCGCGCACCTCTTCCCACGCGCCGCCGACCTCCCCGCAGGCCCTCCGTCCGAGGACGCGGTGCTCGTGACGTGCGCGTATCTGCTCTCCGACTCGGCACCCTGGGTCGAACAGTCGCTCTTCCTGGCCGCTATCGGAGAGGCGCGCGACAAGGGCGCGAGCGCGCTGGAGGCGTTCGCGTACCGCTACCGCGAGGACGCGCTGTCGGCCGAGCGGTTCCTCGTCCACCGCACGGTCTTCCCGCGAGACTTCCTCGCCGACTTCGGCTTCCACACGGTTCGGACGTCCGGGCGGATCGAGCTCGCACGCCTCGAGCTCCGCGGCCTGCAGGCCGTGGAGAAGGGCGCGCGCGAGAAGGTCCTCGACGTCGTCAAGGAAGCGTTCCAGCCGACCCCCGCGCCGGCTCCCCCCGCCCCGTAGAGCCAGGCCTTCGACGGACATCTTGACGAGCGTCGCCAGGTACGGGCATCATCGGTGCGTGAGCTGGCGTCGCAGGAAAGAGGTTCCGGTCACGCGCGACGAGGTGAGCCAGCTCATGCTCATGCGAATGGACTGGAAGTTGAATCTGATCCTCGAGGAGATGGACATCGACGGTGGGCAAGCGCCGTATTGATCCCGAAGAGCGCGCCTACTGGGCGCAGGTTGGCCGCGACTTTCGCGCGATGTACGAGCGGCGCATGCAGCGCATCGCTGAGGAGGATGCTGCCGAGGAACGCCGGAAGGAGCGTCTCCGCCGGCTGACATTCGGCCTGCTCGGCCGGACGTGACGGGCTACGCGCGGTAGCCGAGCGAGGCAGGCAGCGACGCCCCGAGCAGGAGCTCCGCGATCTGGATCGCGTTCAGAGCCGCGCCCTTGCGGAGGTTGTCGCAGACGAGGAAGAGCGCGAGCCCGTTCTCGACGGTTGGATCCTCCCGTACACGGCCGACGAGCACCTCGTCGATCCCGATTGCGTCGCCGTGGCGCGGCACGTCCTCCGCCCGGAGCCCAGGGCTCGCCGACAGGATGCGCCTCGCATCAGCGGCCGAGAGCGGCGTCTCCGTCTCGACCCACACCGCCTCGGCGTGGCCGACCAGCACCGGAACGCGGACACAGCTCGCGC
>JAWOIV010000033.1:0-4625 GCA_046484465.1 Gaiellaceae bacterium | reverse complement strand
GGCAAGTCCCTGCCCCTGATTCTGGTCGACTCGGTGCAGACACAACAGGTGATATTGAATCTGGTAATCAATGCGGTCGAATCGATGCAGGAAGTCAGGCCGCCTGGAGTGCCGTGACGGTCATGGTGAGGGGTGCGTGGCGAGCAAGGGGAGAAGGGCGCTGCCGCGGAGAGGACTGACCGTAGTCAGGCGGTGGCGATGCGGGGATTCTCGGCCAGCCAGGCCCCCAGGCTGCGGGGGGACTGGTCGGGGCTGCTGGTGATCTCGATGATCCGGCCCGTTGCTCTACGTTTGAGGCATGGAGACGGACACCATCGCTGTGCACGCAGGTCGTGACGACCTCGCGGCGCTGAAGGTTCACGCGCCCCCGCTCGACTTCTCGAGCACGTACCCGCTTCCCGACCTGCAGGAGGCGATACTCGATTTCGAGGCGCTCGCCGGCGGCAAGTGCTCGGCCCGCAACCCGATCTACGGACGGCTCCACAACCCCACGGTCGCTCGCTTCGAGGAGGCGCTGGCCGACCTCGAGCGCACCGAGGAGGCGGTTGCCTTCTCGTCGGGCATGGCCGCGCTGACGGCGTCGTTCCTCGCGGCCTGCGAGGACTCCAAGCACATCGTTGCCTTCCGTCCGCTGTACGGGGGCACCGATCATCTCCTCGCATGCGGCCTGCTCGGCATCCGCGTCACGTGGGTGCGGACGCCCGGCGAGCTGCGAGGGTCGATCCGGCCGGAGACCGGGCTGGTGGTGCTCGAGACTCCGCAGAACCCCACGCTGGGTGTCGTCGACATCGAGACGGTGGTCGCCGCTGCAGGTGACGTCCCCGTTCTCGTGGACAACACCTTTGCGACCCCCGTGCTACAGAGCCCGGCGGTGCACGGGGCGGCGTACGTCCTCCACAGCGCGACGAAGTTCCTGGGCGGCCACGGAGACGTGATCGCCGGCGTCGTGGCGACCTCGTGCGAACGTGCCGCTCGCCTGCGCCAGGTGCGGATCCTGACAGGCGCCGTGCTCCACCCGCTGGCCGCGTATCTGCTCCATCGCTCTTTGCCGACGCTTCCCGTTCGCGTACGCACGGCGCAGGCCACGGCCGCGCTCCTCGCCGAGAGGCTCTCCCGTCATCCTGCGGTGAGGCGCGTCCTCTATCCCGAGGCCGACGGCCGCCAGCTGCGCGGGCCCGGTGCGGTCCTCTCCTTCGAGGTCGCTGGTGGATTCGACCGCGCCGCGCGCGTCATGGGAGCGCTCGAGCTCGTGACCCCGGCGGTGAGCCTCGGATCGACCGACACGCTCATCCAGCACCCGGCCGGGCTCACGCATCGGCTCGTCGCAGACGACGTCAAGGCCGAGCTCGGCATCACGGAAGGGCTGCTGCGCCTCTCGGTCGGGCTCGAAGACGCGGATGACCTCTGGAGCGACCTGGTACACGCGCTCGCAGCTGTGCGCGTCGCGACGGCTGCGTAAGGTCCCCCTACGCGCGGGCCGCGGATCTGCTGTCCGCGGCTTCGTTCCGCACGTCCAGCCAGGCGCCGGCGACGACGACGACGGCGAGCGCGATGCCCACGTAGCTCGCGATCGTCGAGCCGGCGTCGAGGAGGTTCTTCGCGAGCGTGATCGCGAGCAGCAGGAGACCGAGGACGAGCGTGATCCGATCCCAGCGCACTGTCTCGGGCAGCTCGACATCGGTGAGGTGGACGACGACCGCCAGCACCACGAGCGCGAGTGAGAGCACTCCGAGGAGGAGCCCCCAGGCGTCCCAGCCGTCGAGCATGCGCTCGGCGGTCCCTGCCGGGCCGAAGTCCACGTCGATCTTCTGCCACGTCAGCGAGAGGTTCAGGAAGAAGGCGATGGTCGCGACGAGCACGAGCTTCGTGCCGAGCGTCAGGCTCTTGATCCGCTCCATGAGTCCTTTCAGACGGCGGTCGAGTGGGACGCCGTAAGGCCCCGCGCCTCAGGGTACTCCGTGCACCCCGGATGGCAATCCACGCACGCGTTCGGCCTACCCCGTACGGGGTAGGCCGAACGAGTGGTTGTCGGACTGAACAGGCCGCCCGGGGCTCAGGTGCTCTCTCTCGGCGCCTCCGTGTCCGTCGCAGCGTCGTCGGAAGCTTCATAGCCAGTCGGGGCTTCCGGCTCTGCGGGCTCCGGTGCCGCCGCTGCCTCTGGGGCGGGTGGAGGTGGCGTCGACTCGGCTGCGGGAGCCGACGTGCCCACGCTCATGCTCGAGGCCTCTGTCCGCAGCGAGCCGACACCGCCCGCCTGCTGCACGATCTGGAACGCCCCGACCGCCACGACGATCGAGAGAACGAGACCGATCCACGCCCAGATGGTTGTCTCGTCGCCCAGGATCGTCAGGATCTTGATGACGGTGAAGATCAGGATGAGCGTCCCGATCAGCGCCGCGGTCATGGCCGTCGAGACGGGCAGCGGGATGTCCACCGACGCGAGCCGGACGATCAGCCACGCGAGGAGGACGATGGTCAAGATCCCGACGATCATCCCGATTCCTCGCCAGCCACTGAAGCTCGCGTCGACCCCGACCAGGTCGGAGAACTCATTGCCGAAGTCCTGCCAGGGCAGGAAGAGGCTGATCAAGAGGAGAACGCCGCCGATCAGCATGATCTGCGCGCCGCGTTCCAAGGCGTTGAATCGTTCCATGGAGCCTGCCTTTCCGGTCGTGGTTGAGCCCGAACCTGTGCGAAGACTCTTATGCAACGGGACCCACGTTGCAAGCGAACTGTCGCACTCTCGTGACGAAGGTGTCGGGACCTGCTCCTAGACTGGCCTGGTGGCCAAGCTCCTCGTCAGGTATGTCTGCTCCGATTGCGGGACAGCGAGCCCCCGCTGGCTCGGCAAGTGTCCGGGGTGCGGCGCGTTCGGCACGCTGTTGGAGGAGCTCGAGGGCGTGAGCGACGGGACGCCCTCCGCGGTTGCCCGGACGCCGGTCGCAATCGCCGACGTCGCGGTGACGGAGTCGGAGCGGATCCCGACGGGCATCGAGGAGCTCGACCGCGTCCTCGGCGGCGGCCTCGTCCCCGCGTCGCTCGTCCTCGTCGGGGGCGAGCCGGGGGTCGGCAAGTCCACCTTGCTCCTGAGCGCGCTCGGTGCGATCGCGCGCGGCGGGAGGCGTGCGCTTCTCGTCACCGGTGAGGAGTCGGCCGCGCAGGTCTCGCTGCGAGCCGCGCGCCTGGGCGGCGCCGGGGAGGTGCAGATCGTCGTCGAGACGGAGCTCGACGCCGTCTGCGCGACCCTCGAGCAGGAGCGGCCCCACGTCTGCGTCGTCGACTCCGTACAGACGCTCCACGCCTCGGGGCTCGGGTCTGCGCCCGGCTCGGTCGCCCAGGTTCGCGAGGCGGCCGGCCGCCTGCTGCGCTCGGCGAAGGAGCTCGGCGTCACCATCGTCCTCGTCGGGCACGTGACGAAGGACGGCGCCGTTGCGGGCCCCCGCGTCCTCGAGCACCTCGTCGACTGCGTGTTGCAGTTCGAGGGCGACCGCTACCACGAGCACCGCATCCTTCGGGCAACCAAGAACCGGTTCGGCTCGACGAACGAGCTCGGGGTCTTCGAGATGCGCTCGACCGGGCTCGTCGGAGTGCCCGATCCCTCGGAGCTCTTCGGCAGGACGCATCCCGGTGAGGTCGGAGCGGCTGTTGCGTGCGCCCTCGAGGGGACGAGGCCGCTCCTGCTCGAGGTGCAGGCGCTCGTCTCGCCCACCGACCTCGCGATGCCTCGACGGGTTGGCACAGGGGTCGATCCCAAGCGGCTGGCGATGATCGTCGCGGTCCTGGGCCGGCACGCGGGCATCGCTCTCGGCTCCGCGGACGTCTTCGTCAACGTCGCCGGAGGCGTGCGCATCGAGGAGCCCGGAGCGGACCTTGCGGTGGCGCTGGCGATCGCGTCGGCGGCCCGCGGCCTCCCCGTGCTGGAGGGCTCTGCGGCGTTCGGGGAGATCGGGCTCACGGGGCGTCTGCGGTCGGCGTCGCAGGCCGAGCGCCGCCTGGACGAATGCGCGAAGCTCGGGATCGTCCACGTCGTCGCCCCGGAGGGAACGAGCGGGCGCGAGGGCCTTCACGTGATCGTGGCCGAGACGCTCCGGACGGCGGTGCAGGCAGGCCTCGTCGCCGCGCCGACAGCCGCTGCCGCCGCCGCTGCGTAGGCGCGTCGGGCAGACGTCGTTCTCCGGGGAGAAGACGTTGCGGTTCAGTTAAGGACCGGGTCAAAACGCGCTATCATGAGGCCCCTGTCGGCGGCGAAATCACTGCCGGCATTTTTCTGGTCAGGGCGCATTTCGACATCGGGGAGGCTCGCTTGTTCGAGATCGGCGACAAGGTTGTCTATCCGCACCACGGTGCCGGCACAGTCGTGAAGAGGGAGAAGCGGGAGATCCTCGGAGAGACCCGCGAGTACCTCACCATCCAGATCCTGCACAACGACATGACGGTCAACGTGCCGTGCGAGAACGCCGAGCGCAACCCCGACAAATCGCGGCCGGGACGTCCGCTCCCACAAAAATCCATCTCCCACGAGAATCCACATCCCTCGTCACTCCGCCGTAGGAGCCGAGTCCTCTGGGCGAACAAACCTAACCGAAACCCTATTCGCAGATGAAAACACACCACCATCACGATCG
>JAWOIV010000102.1:0-6705 GCA_046484465.1 Gaiellaceae bacterium | reverse complement strand
CGGCCGACGGGGTGCAGGTCTGCCGGGTCGCCCGGTCAGGTGTCGCGGACGTCGAGCGCGCGGTCGTGGCCGCGGCCGCCGCACAGCCGGCCTGGGCAGAGCAGACGGCCGTAGCGCGGGGCGACGTGCTGCGCGAGCTCGCGCTCCTCCTGCGCGCCAACCGCGAGGAGCTGGCACAGATCGTGGTCGAGGAGACCGGGAAGCCGGTGGACCTGGCGCTCGGCGAGGCCGACGCTGCAGCGGAGATGGGCTTCTTCGTGGCCGGTGAGGGGCGGCGCTCCTACGGCCGGACGCTCACGTCGAGCATGCCGCACCGCACCGTGCTCACGACGAGACAGCCGCTCGGCGTCGCCGCACTGATCACGAGCTTCAACACGCCGCTCCCGAACATCGCCTGGAAGGCGTTTCCCGCGTTGCTCTGCGGGAATGCCGCGATAGCGAAGCCTTCGGAGCACACGCCTGCGTCAGCGCTTCGCTTCGCCGAGCTCGCGCTCGAGGCCGGCGTGCCGCCCGGCGCTCTGAACGTCGTCCAGGGTCTCGGCGCGGAGGCGGGGGCGGCTCTCGTCGAGCACGAGGACGTGGCCCTCGTCAGCTTCACGGGGTCCGCTACGACCGGTCGCTGGATCAACGAGACGGCGGGGCGTCGGCTCGCGAAGGTGTGCCTGGAGCTCGGTGGCAAGAACGCGCTCGTCGTCTGCGACGACGCCGACCTCGAGAACGCGGTCCGCTGGTCGCTCGCATCCGCGTTCTCGAACGCCGGCCAGCGTTGCGCGGCGGCGAGCCGCATCGTCGCCTTCGACGGTATCTACGAGGGTCTCCGCGACCGCCTGGTCGCCGGCGCGCGCGCGCTCGAGCCGGAGCCCGTCATCAGCGAGGCGAGCCTCGCGCGGATGCTGGCGGCGATCGACGGCGCTCGCTCCGCGGGGGCGAGCGTGCTGTGCGGCGGCGAGCGTCTCGACCGGCCGGGCTGGTATCTCCCTCCTACCGTGGTCGAGGGTGCGGCAGCCGACTCCGAGATCTCACGCACCGAGCTCTTCGGCCCGGTGACGCTTCTCCATCGCACCCGTGACCTCGACGACGCGGTCGCGCTCGTCAACGACTCGCCCTACGGCCTGACGGCGTCGATCCACACGGCGAGCCTGCACAGGGCGATGCGCTTCGCGGAGAAAGCCGAGGCGGGCGTCGTCGTGGTCAACGGCGGCACGCACGGCTCCGAGCCGCACATGGGCTTCGGCGGCGTGAAGGGATCGGGAACCGGCTGGCGGGAGGCAGGGGTCGAGGCGCTCGAGGTGTATTCCGACCTCAAGGTCGTGAACCTCATCGCGGATCCGAAGCTCGCATGACGGGCAGCATCGCCATCCTCGGTCCCGGCGCGGTCGGGGGCGCCCTCGCCGCGCGCCTCGGCCTCGCCGGCTTTCACGTGATCTGCGTCGGCCCGCCCGAGACGATCGGGCTCGTCGCGCTCGCAGGCCTCGTGGTCGAGTCGCGGGACGGGACGCTCGAGGCACGACCCGAGGTTCGAGAGCGGCTCGCGACCCCCGTCCGACTGCTGGCCGTCACGGTGAAGGCGCCCGCCCTGGACGAGGCGCTCGAGCGGGTCGAGCCCGAGGCGGTGGAGAGCGGTGTCGCCCTCGCGCTCCTCAACGGCCTCGAGCACATGGAGGCGATGCACGCGCGCTTCGGTGACCGCGCAGCCGCGGGCAGCGTCTCCCACTACCAGGCGTACCGTCCCGGCCGCGTGCAGATCGTCGAGGCCAGTGCGGCACCGCTCGTGACGATGGCGTCGGACACGCTTCCGCGGAGCGAGGTGGAGGCGGTGGCAGACCTCCTCCGCTCGGCGAAGCTGGAGGTGAGGGTCGGCCAGAGCGAGAAGCGCGTCCTCTGGCACAAGGTGGCGCGCATCGCGCCGCTCGCCGCCGCGACCTCCGCCACCGGCCGCACGATCGGAGAGTTGCGGACGGATCACGACTGGCGCGACCGGCTGCAGCAGGCGATCACGGAGGCCTGTCTCGTCGCCGAGGCCGACGGCGTCTCGCTGCGTGCCGCGGAGCAGATCAAGATCATCGACGACATCACAGACGAGACGACGACCTCCGCTGCGCGCGACGTGGCCGCCGGCCGCCGGTCCGAGTTGGACGCCATCGTCGGCTCGGTGCTCCGCGCCGCCGAGCGGCTCGCCGTGGAGACGCCGACGCTGCGCGAGCTGGCGACCGCGGCCGGGCTCCGGTGACCCGGCCGAGCGCCGTCGCGTTCGTGCCGGCCCGGTCAGGCTCGGAGCGCGTCCCCGGGAAGAACGTCCGCGTGCTCGCGGGCCACCCCTTGCTCGCCTACGCGATCGAGACGGCGCTCCAGAGCGAGGTCTTCGACCGAGTCGTCGTGTCGACGGACTCGGAGCAGATCGCGGACGTCGCGCGCTGGTACGGGGCGGACGCTCCTTTCCTGCGGCCGGTGGAGTACGCGACCGCGACCTCCCCGGACGTCGAGTGGCTCCGGTTCACTCTCGAGCGCCTCGATGCGTCCTACGACCTGTTCGCGATCGTCCGCGCGACGAACCCGTTTCGCGGGCCCGCGACGGTCCGCCGCGGCCTCGAGCAGCTCCTGGCGACGCCGGAGGCGGACTCGATCCGCGCCGTCGAGCTCGTCAAGCAGCACCCGGGGAAGATGTGGGTGCTCGGCGAGGGCGGCCGCACCATGCGCCCGCTCCTCGACCAGTCGCACCTCGACGTCGCCTGGCACGCGGGCCAGTACCAGGCACTTCCGCCCGTCTACTCGCAGAACAGCGCCCTCGAGATCGCCTGGTCGCGCGTCGTCACCGAGAACGGAACGCGCGAGGGCCGCGTCGTTGCGCCCTTCCTCACGGAGGGGTACGAGGGCTTCAACGTGGACGACGAGGAGGACTGGGAGCGCGCCGAGCGGCTCGTCGGGGCACGGGTTGCACGGCTCCCCGGGGTCGATCGTCCGGCGTACTCGCTGGATACGCATATCTGACACTCATCCGTATGTCTCTTTAGAGTGACCTTGAGGCATACCGCCATGATCAAGCGCACCTCGCTCAATCTCGACCTCGACCTCGTCGCGAAGGCACGTGCCGTTCTCGATACCTCGACGACGACCGACACCGTGCACCGCGCGCTGGAGGACGTGATCCGGCGAGCCGCCTTGAGGCGTCTTTCCGAGTGGGATCTCGGGGATCTCACCCTGGAGGACCTCGAGCGGATGCGTCAGCCGCGCTTGTCCGACGACCGTGGTTGAGCTCGCCGACACGAGCGCCTGGTTTGTCTCACGCAGAGATCAGGATGTACGCGCGGCTTTTGATGCCCTCGTGCGGCGCGCCGAGGTTGCGACATGCGACGCGGTCAAGCTCGAGCTCCTGTACACGGCTCGCAATGCCGTGGAGCTCTCCGCCCGGAGAGCCGAGCTCGACCTCCTGCCCCAGTGCTCGATCGGTCCGAGAGAGGTCCTGCGGGCGCTGGACGTCTACGAGCGGCTCGCGCAGCAGGGAGGCCTCCACCATCGGCGGGTGAAGCATCCGGATCTCCTGATCGCCGCCGCTGCAGAGTCCGCGGGCGTGCCGGTGCTGCACTACGACGGCGACTTCGACACGATCGCCGGCGTCACGGGGCAGCCGATGCGCTGGATCGCCCCCTCAGGCTCGATCTGACGACCCAGCCCTCCGTCGTGGGCACGTCCCCGTATCCTCCTGGCTCGTGAAGGTCGCCGCCCTCGAGACGCTGTTCTGCGACGCCGGCTGGCGCCCGTGGATCTTCCTCAAGGCGACCGCCGACGACGGCAGCGTCGGCTGGGCCGAGGTCACGGACTCGCACGGGTCGCCGCGGGGCATCGCGGGCATCGTCGAGGACCTCGCGCCGCTCGTCGTCGGCCGCGACCCACGGCCCGTCGAGAGCGTCTACTGGGATCTCTACCGTGCGACGCGGCAGAGCCCCGGCTCCGTGATCGCGAAGGCGCTCGCGGGGATCGAGAACGCGCTTCTCGACCTCAAGGCACGCTCGCTCGGTGTCTCGGTCTGCGAGCTCTTCGGCGGCCCGACCCGGGAGGCGATCCCGCTCTACTGGTCGCACTGCGGGACGACGCGCGCTCGCGCGTGGGAGGTGACGGGGACACCGACGCTCGCCACCTACGAGGACGTGACGACGCTCGGGCGAGAGGTCGTCGAGCGCGGCTACCGCGCGTTCAAGACGAACGTCGTCGTCCCCGGCGAGGAGCCGCAGGTGCTCATGCCGGGGTTCGGCGGGGGAGGCGGCACGCTCAGGGCAGACGAGATCGCGGAGGCGCTGGTCTCCCTGCTCCGCGCGTTCCGCGAGGGCACACGCGGCGAGGCGCGACCGATCGTCGACCTCAACTTCAACCTCGAGCCGGAGGGGATCGTGCGCGTCGCCCGCGCGCTCGAGCCCTTCGACCTCCTCTGGCTCGAGGTCGACCTGTTCGACCCGGGCGCGCTCGCGCACGTCCGCCACGTCGCGCCGATGCCGATCTGCTCGGGCGAGAACCTCTACGGGAGCCGCGGGTTCCGTCCGTACCTGGAGGCCGGAGGCATGGACGTCGCGTCGGTGGACGTCATCTGGAACGGCTTCCACCAGGCGAAGAAGATCGCCGACCTCGCCGAGACGTTCGAGGTGAACTGCGCCCCGCACAACTACTACTCGCACCTCGCGACCTTCATCGGCGCGCAGTGGTGCGCCGCGATCCCGAACGCGCGCATCCTCGAGATCGACGTGGACGACGTTCCCTGGCGCGACGAGCTCGTGACCGCGCTCCCCGCGATCGAGGGCGGTGAGCTCCGGATCCCGAGTGGGCCGGGCTGGGGCGTCGAGATCCGCGAGGACGTCCTGCGCGAGCATCCCTGGCCGCGCTGACCGCGCTACGGTCTCCGCCGTGACACCGCTGCAGCTGATCCCGAAGAGCGAGCTCGACCGTGTCAGCACCGGAGTCTCCGATCCCGGTGCGCGCCTCGCGCTGCTCGCGGACATGTGCCGCCTGAACGCACTCGTCGCCGTCAAGCGCGCGGGCTCTGGCCACCTCGGCTCGAGCTTCAGCGCGATGGACATCGTGGCCTTCTTCCTCTTCGAGGAGCTGAACACGGCGGAGCTCGGCTGGGAGCACCCGGACCGCGACGTCTACTTCTCGTCGAAAGGACACGACGTCCCCGGGCTCTACGCGGCGCTCTATGCGCTGGGGGTGATCCCGCTCGAGCGCTTCGTACGGCTCCGGCGGTTCGGCGGGCTCGACGGGCACCCGGACATCGGCGTGCCCGGCATCGAGGCGAACTCGGGCTCGCTCGGGATGGGCGTCTCGAAGGGACGCGGTATCGCCTGGGCCAAGCGCCATCTGGGCCGTGACGGCCGCGTCGTCGTCCTGCTCGGTGACGGGGAGCTGCAGGAGGGGCAGAACTACGAGGGCCTGCAGGCGGCCGCCCACGAAGGGCTCGCGAACCTGTCCGTCGTCGTCGACCGCAACGAGCTGCAGTCCGACAAGCCGACCGAGGAGATCGTCCGGCTCGGAGACGTCGAGGCGCGGCTGCGCGCTTTCGGGTGGGATGTCGCATCGTGCGACGGCCACGACACCGCCGCGCTGCGGGAGGCGTTCGGGGCGTTCCGAAACGTCATCGATCGGCCTCAGGCGCTCATCGCGCGCACGATCAAGGGGCGCGGCGTGTCCTTCATGGAGCATCCGTTCGCGCTCGCGGAGGACGGTGGCACGTATCGCTGGCACGCGGGTGCTCCTGACGACGAGTCGTTCCAGCGCGCGTTCAGCGAGCTCGCAGAGCGGATCGCCGGGCGGATGGGCGAGCTCGGCCTCGGGCCGTTGACGCTCGATCCGGTGGACGCGGAGGAGCCCGTCGCGGAGAGCCTCGAGGGCGAGCCGGAGTCCGGGGCCGGAACGCGAACGGCGGGTGCCCGGCTGAAGCCAGGCACCGTCCCCGTGCTCCCTGGTGCCAGGCTTCAGCCTGGGATCAGCCTCACCGCTCGCGGGCCGGCGGTCACGGACGAGTACGTCGTCGACGCGTATGGGGAGGAGCTCGTCGAGCTCGGCCGGGAGAACGAGCACCTCGTGGTCCTCGATGCCGATCTCGCTTCCGACTGCCGGGTGCGAGCGTTCGAGCTCGCCTTCCCGGAGCGGTTCGTCGAATGTGGCATCGCCGAGCAGGACATGGTCTCGACCGCCGCCGGGATCGCACGCCAGGGACTGTTGCCCGTCGTCAACTCCTTCGCCTCCTTCCTCGCCTCGCGGGCGAACGAGCAGATCTACAACCAGGCGAGCGAGGGCTCCAAGGTGATCTACGCGCTCCACTACGCGGGGCTGATCCCGGCGGGGCCGGGAAAGTCGCACCAGAGCATCCGGGACGTGTCGCTCCTCGCGGCCCTGCCGAACATGACCATCGCGCAGCCCGCGAACGGCGACGAGGCGCGGGCGCTGCTGCGCTGGGCGGTGGAGGAGGCGGAGGAGAGCGTCGCGCTTCGGCTGGCGATCGGCCCGTCGCCGCGCCGCATAGAGCTCGCCGCCGAGTATCGCGTCGATCCCGGCTGCGGGAGCGTGCTTCGGCCCGGCGACGACGGCATCCTCCTCGCGTACGGGCCGGTGATGCTGCACGAGGCGCTGACCGCGTCGGAGCTCCTCTCGGAGCGAGGGACGGGGCTCGCGGTCGTCGACATGCCGTGGCTGAACCGATTCGACGATGGATGGCTC
>JAWOIV010000046.1:0-4110 GCA_046484465.1 Gaiellaceae bacterium | reverse complement strand
CGGACGGCTGGCGTGCGGACATCGTCACGCAGCTGTTCGCGGCCGACGTCGTGACCGCCGTCGGTCAGATGTCGTTCCACGCCGACGGCGATCCTGCCGGCGGCACGCAGCAGCTGTTCAGGGCCGAGAGTGGTGCGTGGGTCTGGCAGCAGGAGCTGTCGCTCGCCTCGTAGGGAGCGACTGATGTGACGGACGCGAAGGGGGCCGGCCACGCCGGCCCCCTTCGGACAACGTGATGACAGAGCTATCCGCACCCAGCCCGTACGAGGAGAGGAGGCTCCCTCCGACCTCCGACCTCCTGCGCTGGTTCTTCGGTGCGGTGATCCTCACAGGGCTCGCCGTCTGGATCGTCACCGAGGCGGTCAGCGAGCCGCAGCGGTTCGCCCAGGTCACGGTGATCGGGCTCTCGAACGGGATGATCTACGCCCTCGTGGCGCTGGGCTACACGCTCGTCTACGGGATCATCGAGCTCATCAACTTCATGCACGGCGACAACTTCATGCTGGGGACCTTCCAGACGAACTCGCTCTTCACGGACGGCTCGTTCCAGATCCCGCTGTTCGTCGCCGTGATCGCGATCCCGCTCGGAACGACAGCCTCCGCGTCGTCGTCGTGGGAGCAGAAGGCCTACTCGATCGGGATGGCGCTCGTCCTCTCGATGCTCTTCTGCATGTCGATCAACGTGCTGATCGAGCGCATCGGGTACAAGCCGCTCCGTGCGTCGCCACGCCTGGCGGCGCTGATCACCGCCATCGGCTTCTCGTTCATCCTCCAGGGCCTCGGGCTCTCGTGGAAGGGTGCCGGGAGGAAGTCGGTGCCGGAGCTCGTGCCGAACACGTCGCTGGTCGGCCGCGACGGGGCCTGGGTCGACTTCGGCGACACGGTCTACTACACGGTTCAGGACCTCATGGTGCTCCTCATCACCGTGCCGGTCCTCGTCCTGCTCACGCTGCTCGTGCAGAGGACGAAGCCCGGCAAGGCGATGCGCGCGACGGCGCAGGATCGCGACGCCTCGGCGATGATGGGGATCAGCGTCGACCGGACGATCTCGTTCACGTTCGCCCTCGGCGGCGCTCTTGCCGGAGCAGGAGGGTTCGTGTATGCGCTCTACGTCGGGACGACGCACTTCCAGCTCGGCTTTCGGCTCGGGCTCATCGCGTTCACGGCGGCGGTGCTGGGAGGGATCGGCAACCTGTCCGGCGCCGTCCTCGGCGGCATCCTGATCGGGCTCGTCGCGGCCTATAACGACGGCTTCGGCGACGCACGCTGGACCTACACGGTGATCTTCGCGATCCTCATCCTGATCCTCGTGTTCCGTCCTTCGGGGCTCCTCGGCGAGCGGGTTCCGGAAGGCCAGTGAGCGAATCGGCTGCCCCACGACGCGCGCCTGCCAGCGGCCTCCTGTCGGGGTGGCGGCGCTGGTTGCCGTGGGCGCTCGGTGCCGTCGCCCTCACCTACCCGTTCTGGTACTCGGTTCCGCCGTTCAGCTACGTCACGATGGACGTGCTCGGGCTCCAGCTCGACGTCGTGATCCTCATGTACGTCTACGTCCTGCTTGCGCTCGGCCTCAACGTCGTCGTGGGATCGGCCGGCCTGCTCGATCTCGGCTACGTGGCGTTCTTCGCGCTCGGGGCGTACACGATCGGCTGGTTCGCCTCGGACAAGTTCTCGGGCGTGAACTTCCACTTCCTCTCCACCAGCACGGCGAGCGCGCCGGGGATCCACATCAACGTCTGGCTCGTGTTCGCGCTCGCCGGTGTCGTCGCGGCGATCGGGGGCGTGATCATCGGCTGGCCCACGCTTCGTCTGCGCGGTGACTACCTGGCCATCGTCACGCTCGGCTTCGGCGAGATCATCCCGGACGTCTTTCGCAACGCGGACAGCCTCCCCGTGCCGACCGGGTTCCGGGGAGCGCTCCCGTTTCTCGACTTCTCGACGGTGAACGTCACGAACGGCGTGCAGGGAATCAGGCCGCTCGATCGACCGGGCTTCGGTGGGCAGCTCGACACGCTCACCGCCGGCCTGCTCCCGGAGCGGTTCACCGGCCTGGCGCTCCGGCCGTGGTACTTCACGATCGTCGTCATGGTGCTGCTGGCGATCTTCGTCTTCCGGCGCATCGACAGGTCGAAGATGGGGCGCGCCTGGGTGGCCGTCCGCGAGGACGAGATCGCTGCCTCCGCGATGGGCGTGCCGCTGATGCGCACGAAGCTCTGGGCGTACGGCATCGGCGCGGTCTCGGGAGGCGTGGTCGGTGCGTACTACGGCTCGTTCGTCGGCTCGGTCTTCCCGACGAGCTTCTCCTTCGCGATCTCGGTGCTCGTCCTGTGCATGGTCATCGTCGGCGGGATGGGGAACATCACCGGCGTCATCCTGGGCGCCCTCGTGCTCGAGTACCTGAACGTGAAGGGACTCGAGAAGGTCGGGAACGGGATCAACAACACGATCGACATCTTCGGAATCGACGCGGCGATCGACGTGCCGAAGTACAAGGTCACCATCTTCGGCGTCCTGCTCGTGACCATGATGCTGTTCAGGCCCGAGGGGATGCTCCCGAGCGAACGCCGGAAGGCGGAGCTGCACGAGGCCGAGGAAGAAGGGCCGGAGACGACCGACGGCGATCTCTACGACGTCCGGCGGGAGGGTGAGTGACGGACGGCGGCGTCATCCTCGATGCGGGCCGGGTTCGCAAGGAGTTCGGCGGCCTCGTCGCCGTCAACGACGTCGACTTCATGATCGAGCAGGGGAGGATCGTGAGCCTGATCGGCCCCAACGGTGCCGGGAAGACGACGTTCTTCAACATCCTCACCGGCGTCTACAAGCCCACCGCCGGCTACGTCCGCTTCCACGGCGAGCTCGTCTCCGGGCTCCCGCCGCACAAGGTGACCAAGCTGGGGATGGCTCGCACGTTCCAGAACATCCGGCTCTTCCACAACATGACGGCGATCGAGAACGTGCAGGTCGCGATGCACCACCGCCTCAGGGGCGGCGTGTTCGCGTCGATCTTCGGCACGCGTCGGCACAAGACGGAAGAGATTGAGTCGGACGCGGAGGCACGCGAGCTGCTCGCCTACTGCGGGCTCGAGCGCCAGCAGTTCAACGAGTACGGCAAGAACCTCGCCTACGGCGACCAGCGAAAGCTGGAGGTTGCGCGCGCGCTCGCGAGCCACCCGGTGCTCCTCCTCCTCGACGAGCCGACCGCGGGAATGAACCCGCAGGAGACGGTCGAGTTCATGGAGTTCGTGCGTCGCATCCGCGACGAGAAGGGGTTGACCGTGCTGCTGATCGAGCACGACATGAAGGTCGTCATGGGGGTCTCGGACCGCGTGACGGTCCTCGACTACGGTGAGAAGATCAGCGAGGGCACTCCCGCGGAGGTGCGAAGCGATCCGCGCGTGATCGAGGCCTACCTCGGGAAGGCGGCGACGGCGTGAGCGAGAACGGCGCGAAGACGCTCCTCGAGGTCTCCGACATCCACATCTACTACGGCTCGATCCACGCCCTCAAGGGGATCACGATCGACGTCAAGGAAGGCGAGATCGTCACGCTCATCGGCTCGAACGGCGCGGGGAAGTCCACGACGCTCCGCTCGATCAACGGCCTCAACCATCCGCGGAGCGGGACGATCACGTTCCTCGGCGAGGACATCACGAACCGGCCGGCGCACGAGATCGTGAAGATGGGGCTCGCGCACTCGCCGGAGGGGCGGCACGTCTTCCCCCGCATGTCGGTGCACGAGAACCTCGAGATGGGCGCGTACCACCGGAAGAAGGGGACGGCGGAGTACAAGGAGGACCTCGAGCGGGTCTTTTCGCTCTTCCCGCGGCTCAAGGAGCGCGAGGGGCAGAAGGCGGGAACGCTCTCCGGCGGCGAGCAGCAGATGGTCGCGATCGGGCGGGCGCTCATGGCGCGGCCGGTCCTCCTCTTGCTCGACGAGCCCTCGATGGGCCTCGCGCCGATCTTCGTCGAGCGGATCTTCGAGATCGTCGTCGAGATCAACAAGCAAGGGACGCCGGTGCTGCTCGTCGAGCAGAACGCGCTCATGGCGCTCGAGGTGGCGAATCGCGGGTACGTGCTCGAGACCGGGACGATCGCGCTCGCCGACGAGGCAGC
>JAWOIV010000170.1:0-15392 GCA_046484465.1 Gaiellaceae bacterium | reverse complement strand
GCCCGCGTCGCTGTAGGCGACGAGCCGGGCGATCGTGTCGCCGAGGTCGTCGACGCCGCGGAGGTGGTTCTCCGCGCGGGCGGTCAGCACCATCGGCGATGGGAGGGAATGGGCAGCCTCGGCCGCCTCGGCGACGCGCTCCACGGCGAGCCCGACGTCGTCCATACCTCCGCGCTCGGGATCGTAGTCCTCGATCGAGCAGCCGGCCGCTCCGGCCTCCGCGAGCAGGCGCACCGTCGCGGCGACGCCGCCGGGGTCGTTTGGGTAGCAGCGCTCGCTGTCCACGTTCAGCGGCAACTCTGTCGCGGCGGAGAGTGCCGTAACGTGCGCGACGAGCTCGTCTCGGGTCACGGCCTGGTCGAGCTTGCCGAGCGCCCAGGCGAAGCCCGCGCTCGTCGTGGCGAGCGCCTCGAAGCCGAGAGCCGTGAGCAGCTTCGCCGAGCCGACGTCCCACGGGTTCGGCATCACGAAGAGCTCGTCTCGCGCATGGAGCTCCCGGAAGCGGACGCGGCGTTCTTCGACGGTCATCGTTCCTCCTCTCCACGGGGTCGCCAGCCGAGCTCGCGCGAGACGGCGTCGGCTCGTTCGAGGAGCAGTGGCAGCGCCTGCTCGACCTCGTCGTCGTCGAAACGGGAGCTCGGCCCTTGCAGCGCGACGATCGCTTCGAGCTCGCCCCGCGCGGAGCGGATCGGAGCCGCGATCGCGGTCAGGTCGGGCTCGCGCTCTCCGGTGGCCGTCGCGAAGCCGCGCTCGCGCACCCTCGCGATCTCGGTGGCGAGCGCGTGGGGGTCGGTGATCGTGCGGGGTGTGTACGCACGGAGCGGGCCTTCTGGCAGCTCTCGTCCGGCAAACGCGAGCATCACCTTCCCCGCTGAAGTCGCGTGGGCGATCGACGGACGGCCGAGCCGGGAGACGGGCTGCAGCTGGTGGAGCCCGGGAACGAAGTCGACGGTGATCGCATCGTCGTCACCCGGCACGGACAGCGTCGCCGTCTCGCCCGTAGCCTGCACCAGCTCTTGGAGATGCGGCCGCGCGACCTCGCGCACGTCGAGCCGCGCGAGCAGCGCGTTCGCGAGGTGCACGATGCGAAGGCCGAGGCGGTACCGGCCGGTCGCCGACACGCGCTCCACGAGCCCCGCTGCCGCCAGCGTGCCGAGCTGGCGCGAGACCGTGCTCGGGGTCATCTCCGTGCGGCGTGCGATCTCGTTCGTGCCGAGCTCTCCACCCTCTGCGAGAGTGTCGAGCACGGCGATGGCCCGCTCGGCGGCGCCGATTCGGCGGGTGGAAGGTTGACGGGTGCGCGACATCGGTGTAGGTTCGTTGCAGATTCTGGCACGGTATTGCTTGTAGTGCAATTAGATGACGATGAGAGAACACTGCGACCGCGGCCGCTCGGCGGCCGCGCTTCAGGGGTCTTCTGCGCGACCGGGATCCGCGGTCAGCGGATTCCGGTCTGGCGCAACCTAGCCTGATGTCGTTTCTCCTCGCGTGTCCCTCCTGCGGCCCGCGGCCGGTGGACGAGTTCGCCTACTTCGGCGAGGTGACGAAGCGTCCCACGGGTTCGCCGACGCTGGGTGAGCTGACCGAGTACGTGTACTTCCGCGACAACGTCGCGGGCGCTCAGCGCGAGTGGTGGCAGCACCGCTCGGGATGCGGAGAGTGGTTCCTCGCCGAGCGGGACACGCGCACGAACGAGGTGCTCGAGATCCACCTCCCGCAGCCGGAGCGCAAAGCGGGCGGAGGGGCGGCGTGAGGCTCCCGCCGCAACCGCGCGAGCGCATCGACCGCTCGCAGCGCATCCTCTTCACCTTCGACGGGAAGGCGGCCGGAGGCTATGCCGGCGACACGATCGGCTCCGCGCTCTTCGCCTCGGGGCAACGCATCTTCTCGCGCTCGTTCAAGTACCACCGCCCGCGCGGGCTCCTCTGCTGCTCGGGCCACTGCCCGAACTGCATGATGACCGTGGACGGCGTGCCAAACGTCCGCGTGTGCGTCGAGCCAATCCGCGACGGCGCGGTCGTCGAGCCGCAGAACGTGTGGGGCTCCCTGGATCGCGACGTGCTCTCGGTCACCGACAAGATCGGTGGTCCTTTCACCCCCGTCGGCTTCTACTACCGGACGATGATTCGTCCGCGGAAGCTCTGGCCGCTGTACGAGAAGGTGCTTCGCAATCTCGCCGGGCTCGGCCGGATCTCCGAGGACGGCACGGGTCACGGTCGCTACGACGTCGAGCACCGACGTGCCCGAGTACTCGTCATCGGAGGCGGGGAGGCAGGGCGCGCATCGGCTCTCGCGGCCGCGACGCTGGGGCCCGGGGTCGTGCTCGTCGACGAGGGGACGCATCTTCAAGGCGCCGAGCTGGGAGGGGTCGAGGTCCTGGCGTCCGCGCGGGCCCTCGGGATCTGGGAGGGCGGGCTCGTCCCCGTCGCCGCCGGGAACGTCCTCTACCGCTTCCGAGCGGAGCGCATCATCGTCGCGACCGGCGCGCTCGACCAGCCGCTCGTGTTCCCCGGCAACGATCTCGTCGGCGTGATGCTGCCGAGTGGAGTGCGCCGCCTGATCCGCGACTTCGGGATCGCGCCCGGGTCGCGCGCCGTCGTTCTCGCAGCCGACGAGGAGGATCTCGAGATCGCTGACGATCTCCGCGAGATCGGGGTCGCGGTCCCGCAGGTCGTCGACCTCGCCTCGTCTCCGCTCGCGGGGCTCGAGGCTCACGGCAGCAAGGGCGCCGTGCGCGCAATCTCGCTCGGCGGGCGGAAGATCGACTGCGACCTCGTCGTCGCGTCGGCGGGCCGGCAGCCCGCCTACTCGCTCCTCGCGCAGGCCGGCGGCCGGGTCGAGTACGACGTGACTCGCGGGATCTTCGTCCCCGAGGATCTGCCCAGCGGAGTCGAGGCGGTCGGCGCGGTGACCGGCGAGGACTGCGCGACGGTCGATCCCATCCGGGTGACGAGCGGGAAGAACGGACACGACAAGGCCTTCGTCTGCGTCTGCGAGGACGTGACCACCAAGGACGTCGCCCGCGCGATCGGCGAGGGCTTCGACTCGATCGAGCTCTCGAAGCGATACACGACGGTCACGATGGGGCCCTGCCAGGGAAAGCTCTGCCAGCTCGCGTCGATCCGGCTCTACGCGCGGACGACGGGGATCGGCGAGGGCACCGTCGGCACGACGACCGCCCGCCCGCCCTGGGCCCCGGTCGAGCTCGGCCTGCTCGCCGGCCGCCACTTCGAGCCCGCGCGCCGCACGTCATTGCACTTCCGCCACGAGGAGGCGGGCGCGACGATGATGTGGGCCGGGCCGTGGAAGCGCCCGTACGCCTACGGAGAGCACCCCGAGGACGAGGTCCGCGCGGTGCACGAGTCGCTCGGCGTGATCGACGTCTCCACGCTCGGGAAGATCCTCGTCGAGGGCCGCGAGGCGGCTGCGCTCCTGGAGCGCCTGTACCCCAACCGGTTCACGGACATGAGGCCCGGCCGCATCCGCTACGGCGTCCTCACCTCCGACGCGGGCCGGATCATGGACGACGGCACGATCGCGCGCCTCGCCGACGACCTCTACTACGTCACGACGACGTCCACCGGGGCGGACTCGGTCACCGCGTGGTTCGAGTGGTGGAACGCCGTGTGGGGCTACGACGCGGAGATCGTGAATGTGACCGGGGCGCTCACCGCACTCAACCTCGCAGGGCCGCGCTCGCGCGAGGCGCTCGAGCGGCTCACCGAGGACGACGTGTCGGCAGAGGGGTTCCGCTACCTCGACGCGAAGCACATCACGGTCGCCGGCGTGCCGTGCCTCGCCCTGCGGATCGGATTCGTGGGAGAGCTCGGCTACGAGCTTCACTTCCCCAGCGCCGCGGGAGAGCACGTCTGGGATCGGCTGGTCGCGGAAGGCGCCCGTCCGTTCGGCCTCGAGCCGCAGCGGATCCTCCGCCTCGAGAAGGGGCACATCATCGTCGGGCAGGACACGGACTCGGAGTCGAACCTCCTCTCGTCCGGGATGAGCTGGCTCCCGAAGCTGGACAAGGACGACTTCGTCGGCAAGGTCGCCGTCGAGCACTTCGCTGACCGACCGGAGCGCGAGCGGCTGGTCGGCTTCAGGATGGAGGACGACGTGCTCCCGGCCGAGGGCGCCCAGATCGTGATCGAGGGCCGCCCGGCCGGGCGCGTGACGAGCGCGCGGCGCAGCGAGGCCGTCGGCGCGGTGATCGGCCTGGCCTGGCTGCCACCGGGCCGGGTGGAGCCGGGCACGCGCTTCGAGATCCGCGTGGATCGTCAGTTGCGAGGCGCACGGGTGGCGCACGGGGCGTTCTACGACCCGGCCGGGGAGCGGATGCGCGCATGAGCGCTCGTGCCCCGGGGCGAACGGCTGGTGCCTGGCTGAAGCGAGGCACCAGTGGGAGGATCGGCGAGACGCTCCAGCGTCTCGCCCCGGCGTCCGTCTGCCGGGGCCTGCAGGAGGTGCGTCCGTGAGCGCGCTCGACTTCCTCTCCCCGTCCCGCGCCGAGCCGGAGGTCCTCGCGTCCCCGCTCGCGCGCGCGCTCGCCGGCGTCGACCCGGCGCTCGTCGAAGATCTCTCGGCGGACGGCAAGGTCGAGATTCGCGGCGACGTCGGCCGCGTGGAGGCGCACGACGGAGAGGAGCTGATCCACCTGTCGCCGCATCGGAGCTTCCTGCTCACGAATGGCGATCCGCTCGAGGCGGTCGAGCGGCTGCGCTCGGCGGGGCTCCTGGCCTACGACGTCACCGGCGGCTATGCCGGGTTCGCGATCCGTGGCGTGGGGCTCATGCGCCGCCTGACCGACCTCGATCTCGAGCGGCTCCCGGCCGCCGGGCCGCTGTTCCTGCGCGTACCGGCGATCCTTCTCAGGGAAGAGGGCGACCGCTTCCGTGTCTACGTCGCCCAGGAGCTCGGGCACGACGTCGTCGTGGCGGTGCTCGACGCCATCGCCGGGGTGGACGGGACGGCGGGTGCCTCACGGAAGCAAGGCACCGGAGCGCCGGAGGAGAGCGCGTGAAGGACATCTTCTTCCCGAAGCGGATGTGGCGGCCGCGCGGCGAGCTCAAGCGCCGCTACGACGTCGTCATCGTGGGCGGCGGCTCGCACGGCCTGGCGACCGCGTACTACCTCGCCAAGCGCCACGGAGTCCGCGACGTCTGCATCCTCGAGAAGTCCTACATCGGATCGGGCGCATCGGGCCGGAACACGACGATCATCCGCTCGAACTACCGGACACCGGAGGGTGCCGCCTTCTACAGCGAGAGCGTCCGGCTGTACGAGCGGCTCTCCACGGAGCTCGGCTTCAACCTCATGTTCTCGCAGCACGGTCACCTGACGCTCGCGCACTCGGACCGGGGGATGGTCGTCTCCCAGGAGCGCGCCGAGGTCAACAAACTGCTCGGCATCGACTCCGAGGTCATCGGCCCGGACCGGATCCGGGAGCTCTGCCCGCAGCTCGACCTCTCCGACAGGCCGGCCTACCCGATCCTCGGTGCGCTGTACCACCCGCCGGGCGGGATCATCCGCCACGACGCCGTCGTCTGGGGCTACGCGCGGGCCGCGGACCGCCTCGGCGTCGACATCCACCCCAACACGGAGGTGACGGGCTTCGAGCGGTCGGGGAATCGCGTCACGGCGGTCGAGACGACGCGCGGGCGGATCGAGTGCGGTCAGGTCGTGAACGCGACCGCCGGCTGGTCTTCGCTCGTCGCTGGGCTCGCCGGCCTGCGCTTGCCGATCACCACGCACATCCTGCAGGCGTTCGTGACCGAGCCGGTGAAGCCGTTCCTGGACGTGATCATCGTCTCGTCGCAGCTCCATGTCTACGTCTCCCAGACCGATCGCGGCGAGTTCCTCATCGGCGCCGAGATCGAGCCCTACACGACCTACAAGGGAACCGGGACGCTCTCCTTCCTCGAGTACTCGGCCCGCCACGCGCTCGAGCTCTTCCCCCAGCTCGAGCGGACGAAGGTGCTGCGCACCTGGACGGGCCTCTGCGACCTCTCGCCCGACTACAGCCCGATCCTGGGGAAGACCGAGATCGACAACCTGCACGTCTCGGCAGGATGGGGGACGTACGGCTTCAAGGCGGCTCCCATCGTCGGCGTGACGATGGCCGAGCTCGTCGCCTCCGGAAAGACACCGGACCTGATCGCGCCGTTCGCGCTCGAGCGCTTCCACACGGACACGCTCGTGTCGGAGCTGGCCGCCGCGGCGGTGAGCCATTGACCACGGGCGAGGCGAGCCTCGCCCCTACGCGGCCCTGTAGGGGCCGGGCTTGCCCGGCCCTCGTCAAGGAGGACCGATGACCACAGCCATGCCGTCAAGCCTCGAGATCGCCCAGGGCGCCGACCTGCGCCCGATCACGGACGTCGCCGCAGCGGCGGGCCTCGAGCCCGACGAGTTCGAGCAGTACGGGCGCCACCAGGCGAAGGTCGACCTGTCGGTGCTCGAGCGGCTCGCCGACCGTCCGGACGCGAAGCTGATCAACGTCACGGCGATCACGCCCACGCCCGCAGGTGAGGGGAAGACGACGACGTCGGTGTCGCTGACCCAGGGCCTCGGCGCGATCGGTCACAACCCGGTGCTGTGCCTGCGCGAGGCGTCGCTCGGGCCCGTCTTCGGCGTGAAGGGCGGCGCCGCCGGCGGCGGCCACGCACAGGTCGTCCCGATGGAGAGCCTCAATCTCCACTTCACCGGCGACATCCACGCCATCACGGCCGCGAACAACCTCCTCGCGGCGATGATCGACGCGCACATCCACGGCGGGAACGATCTCGGGATCGACCCGCTCACGATCTCCTGGCGCCGCTGTCTCGACATGAACGACCGCTCGCTGCGCGACCTCGTCACGGGGCTCGGGGGCCGTGCAAACGGCTCCCCGCGCCAGACCGGCTTCGACATCACCGCCGCATCGGAGGTGATGGCGATCGTCGCCGTCGCCCGTGATCTCGCCGACCTGCGCGACCGTCTCGGCGCGATCACGGTCGGCTCGAGCTACGACGGCGAGCCGGTGACCGCGGAGCAGCTCGCGGCCGCGGGGTCGATGACGGTGCTCCTCAAGGACGCGATCAAGCCGAACCTCGTCCAGACGCTCGAGGGGCAGCCCGCGTTCGTGCACTGCGGCCCGTTCGCCAACATCGCACACGGCAACAACTCGCTCGTGGCCGACCGCGTGGCGCTCAAGCTCGGCGACTACGTAATCACCGAGTCCGGGTTCGCCTCCGATCTCGGCATGGAGAAGTTCTTCGACATCGTCTGTCGCGCCGGTGAGCTGCGGCCGAGCGCGGTCGTGCTCGTCGCGACCGTGCGGGCGCTCCAGCACCACGGAGGCGGCTCCGAGGGCGGCCTCGCCGCGATCGACGCGGGCGCGGCGAACCTCGCGCGTCACATCGGCATCGTCAACGGCTTCGGCCTCCAGGCGGTCGTAGGCGTGAACAAGTTCCCGGCGGATACGCAGGAGGAACTGGAGCTCGTCCGCAAGCTCGCGCTCGAGCACGGCGCCTACGCGGCCGAGGTGAACACCGCCTTCGAGGACGGCGGCAAGGGCGCAGGGGCGCTCGCAGAGGCCGTCGTCGGGGCGACCGAGCAGCCGAGCGAGTTCCGGTTCACGTACCCGCTCGAGGCGACGATCGAGGAGAAGATCGAGGCCATCGCGACCCGTGTCTACGGTGCCGACGGCGTGGAGCTGCTCCCGGCCGCGAAGAAGAAGGCGGCCGCGCTCGCCGGTGCAGGCCTCGGCGAGCTTCCCATCTGCATGGCGAAGACGCACCTCTCGCTCTCGGACGACCCGCAGCTCCTGAACGCGCCCACGGGCTTCACCGTCACCGTCCGCGACCTGAGGCCGTACACGGGAGCAGGGTGGATCGTCGCCCTCTGCGGCGAGATGATGACGATGCCGGGGCTCGGCAAGAAGCCGGCTGCGCTCGGGATCGACGTCGACGCGGACGGCCGCACGACCGGGTTGTTCTAGGCAGGTGCCTGGCTGGCGCCAGGCACCGGAGCCGGGCAGACGGCGGGTCGCTTCAGCCGCTCGCCCACCGTTCGGGACTCCCTGGCGAGCCGCTTCAGCCGCTCGCCCACCGCTCGGGACTCCCTGGCGAGCCGCTTCAGCGGCTCGCCAGCCGTTCGGCTACCGGCGCGGATGAACGATCAGGACATCGCAGCGCGCCCTGCGCTGCACGCCCTCGCTCACCGAGTGGCCGAGCATCCGCTCGACCTGGCTCAGCTCGCGGGTGCCGATGACGATCAGGTCCGCGCCCCGGCTCTCGGCCACCTCGACGATCGCCTCGCCGATCTCGCCGATCGCCTCGACGAGCTCCGTCTTCAGGCCGAGCCCGGCGAGCTTCTCCTCCGCCTTCCTGAGCTCGATCCCGGTCTCCGGCACGCGCTCGGCGCCGACGAGGACGGGGATGACGCTCGTGATCACGAGCTTGGCCCCGTAGAAGCCGGCCAGCTCCGCCGCGCGCTCGAGCGCGGCATTCGAACCGTCGGTGTCGTTGTACGCGAGAACGATCGTCTTCATGTGGCCTCCCTGGTCGGACTCGAACGCGAGCTTCGGCGTGCCCGGCGGCCGCGGCATCCGGGTGCGTGCGGCTCCGTGGTCGTGATTTCTACTGAGCCGCCTCCCGCCGGAGGTCGTCCACGACCTCGATCCCCAGCGCGATCAGCAGGTGCTCCTGCCAGTCGGACTGGCGGCTGACGCAACTCGGGCAGGCCCGCAGCGTCGAGCCCTTGAGCGCGGGATGATCGACCTCGACGCCGGGGGGAAGCTCCAGCCGCCCCCACATGGCGCTCGAGATCAGTCCGTCCGCCTGCTGCCTGCTGCAGATGGCGCAGCGGAGGTAGAGCCGCGACATCTACGGGAGGCTACCTGCCCCTATCCCCACGGGCCGAGGAACGGCCCGTCGACGTCGGCCAGCAGGAGGATCACCACGATCGCGATGCAGATGATCGAGATCGCCAGCGACGCCCGGGCGATCCACGAGACCTCCTTCTGGTTCGGCGGGAAGTCGATCTGCTTACCTGCCATCGTTCCTCCCTCCTAGGCCTCGGGGCCGGTCACGGACGACATCGGCGTGGACGGCGGGTCGAGCGCGCCCGACGCCTTCAGCCGGCTCGCCTGGTGGGTGAGCTTGCGGTTCTCGAGGATGACGAACCCCCAGAACGCGACGAGCATCACCGCGAATCCGAGCACCGTCATGATCCACGTGCCCGTCGAGCCGCCGCCGCCGAAGGTCCAGAACTCGGCCATGTCCTCGGGGCCGTCGCCGTAGGGCGGGGGCCACGCGTCGAACGGGAACGCGTCGAACATCGCTCAGCTCCTTTCCTCGCCGGCGCCGACTCCGGCGCGCGCCGGTGGTCTGCCGTCGGTGGAAGCTTGCCAGTACGACTCGAGCAGCACCGGTGCGCCGTCCACCTCGCGCCCGTCCGGCTCGATGATGATCTCGGGGACGCGCTCGAACTCGGGGTAGAAGTCCTGCTGGAACTCGGCCATGTCGAGACCCTCGAGCTCGACCTCGGGCGGCACGCGCAGCAGATTCATGCGCTTGAGGATCCAGCTCACCCCGTACCCCGGCAGGAACGCGAGGGGCAGGAACGCCATGATCCCCATGAGCTGCCCGCCGAGGGACGACTCGACGTTGTTGATGCCGGTCGGGTAGCCGCCCGCGAAGATGCCGACGAGCAGGACGCCGTAGAAGCCGCACACGCCGTGGACGGCGACCGCTCCGACCGCGTCGTCCACGCGCAGCTTCTTCTCGATGTAGCCGCCCGACCAGACGGCGACCATGCCGCCGGAGATCGAGAGCAGGTACGCGAGCGACGGATGGTAGACGTCGGCGCCCGCGGAGACGGCGATGACGCCTGCCAGGCCGCCGGACAGCGTCCAGAACGGGTCGCCCTTGCTCGCGAACCAGCCGCCCGTGAACCCGCCGGCGAAGCCGATCGTGATGACCCAGGCGATGGCGCCGAGCGTCGTCGGCGACAGGTAGATGTTGAGCCAGCCCGGGAAGACGGTCGACTGGATCACCAGGCACGCGGCGTAGAAGCCGTAGAAGCCGGTGAAGATCAGCATGAGCCCCATCAGCGTGAGATGCGTGTTGTGCCCCCGGAAGGAGCGTGCCAACCCGTCCGCGGTGTACTTCCCGATTCTCGGACCGAGGTTCAGCAGCACGCCGAAGGCGAACATTCCTGCGACGCCGTGCACGACGCCGGAGGCGATGGCGTCATGGAAGCCGAAGCGCGTGGGGAGCCAGCCGCCTGCGCTCCAGCCCCAGGCGGCGTCCATGATCCACACCACCGAGCCGAGGATCGCGGTGAGGATCAGGTACGCGGAGAGCCGGATCCGCTCGATGACCGCTCCCGACATGATCGAGCCCGTCGTCCAGGAGAACAGGAGGAAGGCGAGGAAGAAGACGCCGGTGATGTGGTCCTGGAGGTTCGGCCCCATCGCCGCGGACCATGGCGCCGACGCTCCGCAGAACCCTTCGAGCGCGTCGGGGCTCGCGTGCCCGGACTTCGGCCATCCCTCCTGGAAGCAGCCGTAGATGTACCAGCCGAAGTAGTAGAACGTCGGCGTCACGACGGCGATCGTCAGGATGTTCTTCATCGCCGTCGACATGAGGTTCTTGCGGCGCGAGGCGCCACCCTCGTACGCCATGAAGCCGACGTGGATCAGCCACATGATGACGACGGTCCAGAAGTAGAACGTCTCCGCGAGGATTGCCGAGTCGAGTGCGATCTGCTCCTCGAGCTCCTCGAGCGTTGCCTGGGCGACCCAGAAGATCGTCGAGATCATTCCAACCCTCCTCGCGAGGCGTTACAGCCTTCCACGTCCGGAAGACCGTATGAAGCCGGTGCAGGCGTTTCCATGTCCGCCCGTACCGGCGTTGGTCGGCCGACTATGTGGGTGAGTTACACATGTGACGAATCACGCACGACTGATCTCGCCCGTCGCGGCGTCGACGATGAAGTTCTGCACCCGGGTTGGCTTCTCGTCCGCTCCCAGGCTCTCCGCGAGCCCCACGATCCAGACGAGGCGTGGCGGGATGCCCTGCTGAACGGCGCGGACGACGACGCAACCCGCCTGCGTGCAGGGCGTGAAGGAGGCGCTCTCCTTGGCGATCTCGACGGCCTCGTCCTGGGAGACCTTCTCCTCGTGTGCCCCGCACGTTCGCGCGACCGCGAGCGCCACGCCGAGGATCACGACGAGCAGCAGGATGCGTCCGAGCGGCCGGTCGCGGAGCCCGCGCCGCGGCGCGGGCTCGAGCGGCGGCCGCTCGTCAGGTGCTGCGAGCGGCGTTCCAGCGTCGGTAGACAGCGTAGATCCTCAGAATCAGGTAGCCCACGAAGTGGGTCATGAAGACGAGCAACAGCCACCAGAACCACCACAGGTAGTGGGCCTGCATCTCGCGGAGCTCGACCACGGTCAGGTACATCGCCAGCCCGAGCGTGAGCAGCATCAGCGGCGGGGAGAACCCGAGCAGGAACAGCAGGAGCACTCGGGGGATCGTCTACGAGTTCCGCCGCCCGTGCAAGCTCAACCGCAGGTGCCCGGCTGAAGCCGAGCACCGGACGCGAGGTTGACGGCGAGGCGCTTCAGCGCCTCGCCGGCCATTCGCCGGGCGGAAGGCTGGGGCCTCGCTGAAGCAAGGCACCAGGCGTGGTGCGGCGAGGCGCTTCCGCCCCTCGCCAGATTCTGTCCCGCCCCGGCGAGGTGCTTCAGCGCCTCGCCCGCCGTTTCTCGTCCCGCCCCGGCGAGGTGCTTCAGCGCCTCGCCCGCCGTTCTCGGTCGCGTCGCGACTCAGCTCCACGGGTACGGGGAGGAGGAGACCGGATGCAGGTCGCCGGTCGCGAACCGTTCGAAGCGGAACGGGTAGAGGAGCGGGGAGTGCTCGCCGACGAGCACCCTGGCGGCCTCCTTGCCGACGCCGATCATCTTGTAGCCGTGGTTCGAGTCGAGGATCGCGTACAGGTTCGGCCGCAGGTAGTCGAAGACGGGGAAGTTGTCCGCGGTGAACGCGCCGACGCCACCGGAGCGCGCCATCTTGTACTGGGCGCGACAGCCCTCGAAGCGGCTCATGGAGTGCGACAGGGCCGCGCACCACATGTCCGGGAACTCCGGGTCGACGTCGGTCGTGGACGGGTACGGGTCGAGGGCGACGTCGCCGTCGACGACGAGCGGCGAGGCGCCTCCCTGGACTCCGTGCCGGTCACGCTTGAAGTAGATCCCCCAGAGCTCGTCGGTCAAGAGTCGGCCGTCGTCGGTGTGGAGCGGAGCGTCCGTGTCCAGGTGGATCACCGGCGGGGCGCCGCCGTCTGCGGTCGCGAACATGAGCGGGTCGACGGTGATTTCGCCCTCCTGGAGGTTCCAGTACGTCCACATCGGCTGGTCGCGGACGACGTCGCCGGAGGGCAGGTGCACGTCGATGGTCTCCGGGAGCCCGAGCATCGCCCAGAAGTCCCGCGCCCACGGGCCGGGGGCGACGACCACCTGCTCGCCCACCTCGATCCGCCCGTGCGACGTGTCGACCGCGGTGATCGAGCCGTCGGAGGCGTCCTCGAACCCCTGCACCTGCACACCGGAGAGGATCGTGACCCCGGCCTCCTTGCACTTGGCGTAGAGGCCGTGGACGGAGTCCATGTTGAATGCGAACCCGCCCTGGTGCTCGTGCAGGCAGGTCGTGACTCCCCTGGCGCGCCAGTCGGGGAAGAGCGCCTTCATATGCGAGGCCACCGCCGCCTCGCCGACGATCAGCTCCGAGCGGTAGCCGATCCGCTCCTGTCGCTCGTAGGTCGCCGCGAGGTCGGACTCCTGGACGGACGCGCCGAGCGCGATGTAGCCGACCGAGTTGTACGCATACGCCGCCGGGTCGGACTCCCAGACCTCGACGCACGCCTGCATGAGCTCGCTCATGGCGGGCTGGAAGTAGTTGTTGCGGACGACGCCGCACGCGATCCCGGATGCCCCGGCACCCGGCCCCGACTTGTCGAGGACGACGATGCCCTCGCCTGATCCGGTGCCACGCGCCTCGAGCTCGCGGGCCAGGTGGTACGCGGTCGAGAGGCCGTGGATCCCTGCTCCCACGACGACGAAGCTCGCACGCTTGGGAATCTGCATGTCGTGTTGCTCCCTTGCCAACGCTATTGCGGAGAAAGGCACACGGTACCACGTGCGACGCTCGCGAAGCAAGAACGACCCCCGGGGCCGGGAGCTCTGCTGCTCCCGGCCCCGGTTGGCTTCATGCCGCTCAGCAGCGGGACGTCACGAGCCTGGCGACGGTCCCGCGGTGCCCGAGGCCTCGGCGGCTGCGGGCGGCGGTGTGAGATCGCCCCAGTCCGGCTCGATGTCGTGCCGGATCTGCCATTCGCCCCAGTCGACGCCCACGACCTGCTCCTCCTCCGAGAGCCGGAGCCCGACGGTGCGGTCGAGGATCGGTGCGAGGACGAGGGCCGTCACGACGCCGAAGCCGACGGACACCACGATCCCGATCACCTGCCAGAAGACGTTGATCTCGGCGTTCTGGAAGGCGAAATCGCCGCTTTCGATTCCGAGGTATCCGCCCTGAGCCGTGCCCCAGCTGATGAGCCCGACCATGATCAGGCCGTACGACCCGGCTCCGAGGAAGAGCGGAGTGAGCTTGTGCTCGTCCCACTGCCGCTTCTGGCTCGCCTCGTACACGACGTAGGCGACGATCGGTGCTCCGAGCGCCACGAGGAACATCTGCCACGGCTTGTAGACGTCGAACGCCGGCGATCCCGCGACGTAGCCGGCGAACGGGCCGAGCAGGAGGTAGATGTACTTCTTCGTTCGGTAGGCGATGGCCGCCCCCATCAGTGCGCCCCCGGCCCAGGCGAGACCGAGGTTGTTGAAGGCGATGCCGACGCTCGACTCGGTCATGTTGACGGCCACGGCGTATGCCTCGGGGTCGAAGAAGAAGAGGCACGAGAGGATCACCATCGGCAGGCCGCTGACGATGAAGACGACGCCGAGCACCGTGAGCCCGAGGTTGTACGAGCGGAACGTCGGGACCTTCGGATGCTGGTGGTACATGCCCGGCCGTGAGCCGATCTTGCGCACGAACACGATCGCCATGCCGGCTGGGAACAGGTACACGAACCCGGCGCCGAAGAAGTCGTGGTAGCCCGCGTTCGTGAGCGGCCCGGCCGATCCCCAGGTCATCCAGCTGAGGATCGAGGACATGATCGTGGCGAAGAAGCACACGATGTAGAACGCGGCCGGCTTCATGCGCTCGGTCACCGCGAGGTGGAAGAGCACGTTGACGATCCCGGCGAAGCAGGCCAGGAAGAAGATGAAGATCTGGAAGTTGTTGAGCCCCGGGAAGACGTCGGGATCGACGTTCTGGGCGTACTCGTTCGAGAGCGCGCCACCGAGCCAGAAGTCCTTGATCGACTGCCAGAGAGCATTCTCGACCTCGAACGCCTGGTTGTACTGCCAGTTCCAGATCGCGAAGCCCACGAGGAAGTACGTGGCGAAGCCGATGAAGAACCCGATCATCTTCTCCACGGACGCGGCGAACACGTTCACGCGCCTGACGCCTCCGAGGTCGACGAGGATCAGTCCGGCGACGATGACGAGCGCGCCGACGGTTCCGGAGGCGTAGACGAGGTTCTGGATGAGCGAGTTCGTCGTCACCTGTTCCGGGAACTGCGGCGTCGATTGCGCGAGCAGGCTCGCTAGCTGCATTGCCAACTCCTTTCACTCGGATGACCTGCCGACCCCCGACGGTGTTCCTGGGGCGCCGTCGATCGCAGCCCCCACTCGCGTGTTTCCGCCCAAGCGCTGCCCGCTCCTTCGAGCTTCGCATGCGACGAGAAGCGACCGGCGCGAGCAGCCCGATCACATCGTCCGTCCGCACCCTCATTGCAACGGGGACCCGCCAAGGTGACGATTATCTGTCGCATGCCAGACGAATTCAAGGTCCGACCCCCCGCGGCGGGGTAGAGTCACGCGGAAGCGTGATGGATCGGCTGGACGTCCCGGAGGAGTTCGAGATCGCGATCGTCCGTGCGATTGCAGCACCCGAGGCCTTCGGATCGTCGTTCGACGAGATGCCCTCCGAGGAGGCGCTCGAGCTCGGCCAAGGGCTCGAGCGCGACCCGGCGATCGCCTTTCGCCGGACGCTCGGCATGTTCGCGACCGGGGTCACCGTATTGACCACTCGCACCGGAGAGGCCGTCCAGGGTATGACCGCGAACGCGTTCATGTCGGTCAGCCTCCGGCCGCCGCTCGTGCTCGTCTCGGTCGACCGGCAGGCCGGCATGAGCAACCTTCTGCACGAGGGGACACGGCTTGGAGTGAACGTCCTCGAGGCGGGACAGTCCGCGCTCTCCGACTACTTCGCCAGACGAGTCGCCGAGGGTGTCGAGCC
>JAWOIV010000169.1:0-12717 GCA_046484465.1 Gaiellaceae bacterium | reverse complement strand
GGCTGCACGGGTTCACCGTGCTCATGCACTGGGCGGGTGCGCAGCGAGCGGTCGAGGTGGCAGAGGCCCTGGGTGCAGACGAGCTCGCCGCGAAGGCGAGCGACCTCGAGGCGCGCGCGGCGGAGCTGCTCGCGACGCGCTGCTGGAGCGACGAGGTCGGCGCGCTCACGCAGGTCGCCGGCGAGCCGCAGCTCGATGCCGCGCTGCTCCTCGCAGTCCACCTCGGGTACCTGCAGCCCGACGACCCCCGGGCAAGTTCGCACGTGGACGCCATCCGCGCAGCACTGTCCATCGACGGCGGCCTACTTCGGCGCTACGCGACGCCCGACGACTTCGGCGTTCCGGAGGCGGCGTTCCTCGTGTGCACGTTCTGGCTCGTCGAGGCCCTGGCGCTCCTGGGACGGGTCGACGAGGCGCGCGAGCTCTTCGAGCGGCTCCTCGAGCTCCACAACGGGCTCGGCCTGTACGCGGAGAACATCCTTCCGGACACACTCGGCCAGAGCGGGAACTTCCCGCAGACGTACAGCCACGTCGGCCTCATCAACGCGGCCTTCCGGCTCTCCCGCCGATGGGACTGAAGCGGCGGGGCTCGATGCCCGGTTCGCGGCCGTCGCACGATCAGGCCCGCTGATCGGGCCGAGCAGCAGCCTCCATGCCCATTGCGGAGTCTCTGCGTTCCGAGGCTCGTTCTCACAACCATGAGCCCGGCGACGTTTCCCTCTTCGTGACCGCTCCCGCCCGGAACGTGTGGGCCGCACTCCTCGTCGTCTACGTCGTCTGGGGCTCGACGTACTTCGGGATCAAGGTCGTCGTCGAGACCATGCCGCCGCTCCTCTCGGCAGGAGGCCGCTTCCTCGTCGCCGCGCTGCTGCTCGGGGCAATCCTGGCGCTCCGCGGCACGAGCCTGCGGATCTCGCGAAGAGAGCTCCGCGGAGCGGCCATCGTCGGCTTCCTCCTCCTCACCATCGGCGTCGGCGCAGTCCACATCGCCGAGATGCGGATCGACTCGAGCGTCGCCGCGATGATCGTCGGGACGGTGCCCCTGCAGATCGTGGTCATGCGCACGCTCGCGGGCGAGAATCCGGCGCGCGCGACACAGCTGAGCACGCTTGCGGGGCTCGCCGGCCTCGTGCTCGTCGTCGCGCCCGGGCTCGGAGAGGGGTCTGCGGCGGTCGGGCTCGCGATCGTGATCGGCGCGACGGTGTCCTGGTCGACGGGCTCGTTCGTCTCTCGGCGGCTCACTCTCCCGCGGAATCCGTTCGTCGCGGCCTTCTACGAGATGAGCGCCGGTGGTGCGTTCCTCCTCGTCGGCGCCCTCGCACGGGGAGAGCTGTCCAGCCTCGACGCATCGGCCTACTCGACGTCGTCGCTCCTCGCCTGGGCCTACCTCGTCATCTTCGGGTCGCTCATCGGCTTCACGGCGTACGCGTGGCTCCTGCGCGTTGCGCCGATCTCGCTCGTCGTCACGCACCAGTACGTGAACCCGCTCGTCGCCATCGCGCTCGGGATGCTGCTCCTGGGCGAGCGGCCGAGCCCGCTCACGCTGGCGGGCGCCTTTCTCGTGATCGGCGCGGTCTACATCGCGGTGCGGGCTGAGTCACGGAAGGGACACCAGGGGTCGCCCGAGGGCGGGGCGAGCCTCGGCCCTACGAGGGCGAAACCTGCGTGCGCCGCGACGCCAGGAACTCCAGCAGGTCGGACCGTGTGAGGATGCCGGTCGGGCGACCGTCGCTCACGACGACCACGGCATTGCTCCCGCCCGAGAGACCTTCGTAGACGTCGTCCACGGACGCGCTCGCGTCGACGGCCGGAAGGGGAGGCTGCATGGCCACGGCCACGTCCTCGCTCAACGCGTCGGCGTTGACGAAGACACGTTCGAGGAGGCCGCGCTCCTGGAGTGAGCCCACCACGTCCGCGAGCGAGTCGACAGGCTCGTTGCGGACGACGGGGAGCTGGGAGATGCCGTACCGGCGCATCACCTCGATCGCCGCGCCCACCTTCTCGTGAGAGCCGATCGTGACGAGCTCGGGGACATCGTGGTCGGCGCGCCGGAAGCGGAGCACCTCCTCGACCGCAGGCGGAGGCGTCGTGCGCTCGACGAAGCCGTACTGGATCAGCCAGTTGTCGTCGTAGAACTTCGAGAGATAGGAGCGCCCGCTGTCCGGAAACATCATCAGGACGCGTGCGTCGGGACCCAGGCTCCGCGCGACCAGCATCCCCGCCCACGCGGTCGAGCCGGTCGAGCCACCGACGAGGAGCCCCTCCTCGCGCGCAAGACGACGGGCGGTGACGAAGGAGTCGCGGTCGGAGACGCGGATCCACTCGTCGATCACGCTCGCGTCGAGCGTCGTCGGCCAGCACTCCTTCCCGATCCCCTCGACCAGGTAAGGCCCCTGCGGGTGCTCGTCGTCCTCGGTGAAGACGGATCCCTCGGGATCCACCCCGACGATGCGAACCTCGGGGCGGCGCTCCTTGAAGTAGCGCCCGACACCGGTGATCGTTCCTCCTGTTCCCACGGAGATGACGATCGCGTCGACCTGTCCCCCGTCCGTCTGCTCCCAGATCTCGGGACCGGTCGTCGCGTAGTGCGCCTCCGGGTTCGCCTGGTTCGAGTACTGGTCGGGCTTGAACCCGCCCGGGATCTCCTCGGCAAGCCGGTCGGAGACGGAGTAGTAGCTCTCCGGCGAGGACGGCTCGACCGCCGTGGGCGTGACGACGACCTCGGCGCCGTACGCGCGGAGCATCGAGATCTTCTCCTGGCTCATCTTGTCCGGCATCACGAAGATGCTGCGGTAGCCGCGGAGCGCAGCGCCGATGGCGAGCCCGACGCCGGTGTTCCCCGAGGTCGGCTCCACGATCGTGCCTCCGGGCTTCAGCCGGCCGTCGCGCTCGGCGGCCTCGATCATGGCGAGGCCGATCCGATCCTTGACCGAGCCGCCCGGGTTCAGGTACTCGAGCTTGGCGAGGAGCTCGCCCGGAACCTCGCGGGAGAGCTTTTCGAGGCGGACGATCGGCGTGTGCCCCACGAGCTCGAGGACTGTTGGATACGCGCGGCGACCCATTGGCCGAAGCCTACTTCGGTCACGGCGAGCTGCGTCAGGCCACGCCGTCCCTGCGCTCGGCCGCGGCGACGTCTACGCGAGCTCCCAGAACTCCCCCGTGAGCCCGAGCTCGTCGAGGATCGCCTGCGACTCCTCGACGCGGCGCGGCTGCCACCCTGGATCGAGTCGCGTCCACCACCACGCCCGGGCGAGCGCGTTCGTCTGCACGGCCGTCATGGTCGCGCCGGGGCTCCAAGCGTTCGCGTCGAGCCATCGTTCGAGGTGCTCCTCCGACCGGAGGAAGACCATCGTGCTTCACGTGAACCCGATGTCGTCCCACCAGCGACGCGCCGGTACGAGGAAGTGCACGATCAGGTCCCGACCCGTGGTGAGCTCGCCGTCGACGACCTCGAGCGAGAGGCGGTCGCCACAGCATGCGCACTCCGACTCCACGCGCCCGTCTCCGTGGAGCGCCCCGGGGATGCCGAGTGCATCCCAGGCACAGGTGCCCGTCCAGCTTCTCCCACCGGCCGTGACGCGATGCGGCGTCGCTCCGAAGCAGAACGGATTCGCCATCCAGATCTCCGCGGAGCCGGGGAAGAGCACGAGCGCATGCGCGTCGTGCAGGCGACGGTACGACTTCGCGACCTCGTCCTCGCTGCGCTGGAGAGCGACGGCCGCCTCCGACGGACTCGGCGGGCGCCCGCCGGCGACGGTCGCGAAGTAGACGTGCCTACGAACGTCGAGATCGAAGGCGTCCATCGCACGATCCTGACAGTCTCCGTACCTTTCCGCAGCCGGATCCGCGCTCGCTCCGATGGCCCTGTACCGCGTCGCATCCACGCTCGCGGTGTGAAGCCGTCCTCGACACACCGACCCCTCTGCACGATCGAGCTGATCGCGGACGGGCACGCTGATCGCTGCCCGGGAGAGGAGTGCGCGTTCTGGGAGCGGGGGTGTGTGCTCTCACGGATCGAGGCCGAGCTCGACGGGCGTCCCGAGGTCGCTCGGGTTCTCCTGGATCTCCGCCGCGAGCTCGAAGCGGGCCGCGCGATCGAGCTCGAGGAGGCACACTCGCGCTTCGCGCACATCTTGAACGAGGAAGAGCACATCGCCTGACGCGCCCACGCCCCGGCGCGACGCGAAGGGCGCGGCTGGAGAGGACGCCAAGTTACAACTTGTAACTTGGCGGGCCTGGGCGCGCACTTCGCGTGATCCGCGGTACAGGAGTCGGGGGCTCAGCGCGGCGTGACCCCCGCCGAGTGCGGCCGAGCCTCGAGCTCCACTCGATGGCGTCGTGGCCGACGGCTCAGTGCCTGAAGTGGCGGCGGTGCGTGAAGACCATCGCCGCCCGCGCGGCCGCGACCGCCTCGATCACCTCGTCGTCCCGCTTGGCGCCTCCCGGCTGGGCGATGACGCGCACCCCCGCGTCGAGTGCGAGCTGCGGGCCGTCGGCGAACGGGAAGAACGCGTCGGAGGCGAGAACCGCGCCCGTCGTGTCGTGCTCGAGCTCCCGCGCCTTCTCGACCGCGATGCGCACGGCGTCGACGCGGCTCATCTGCCCCGCGCCGATTCCGATCGTCTGCCCGTGCTTCGCGAGGACGATCGCGTTCGAGGCCACGTGCTTGACGACACGCCAGGCGAACAGCAGGTCGCGCCACTCGAGCTCGGAGAGCCGCCCGCTGACAACCTCCATCCCGTCCCGCTCCGCAACGTCCCAGTCGCGATCCTGGACGAGGAGCCCGCCGAGCACGCGGCGGTAGTCGCGTTCCGGCGCGGAGGGATCTCGCCGCTCCATGTCGTTGAGCACCCGCGTCGAGGCCTTCCGGGAGAGAGACTCCATCGCCTGCTCGTCGTAGCCGGGTGCGAAGAGCACCTCCACGAACTGCTGCGCGAGCGCCTCGCCGAGCGCTGCGGTGACGGCGCGGTTCAGGACGACGACGCCGCCGTACGCGGAGACCGGGTCGGCCGCGAGCGCCTCCTCGTACGCCTCCTCGATCGACCGCCCGACGGCGACCCCGCACGGATTCGCGTGCTTCACGATCACGCACGCGGGGTCGTCGAGCTCCCGGATCAGCAGGCGCGCAGCCGACAGGTCGTTGAGGTTGTTGAAGGAAAGCGGCTTCCCGTGAAGCTGATCCACGCGCGAGAGCAGGTGCCGGCGTCGTCCGCGCTCGGCGTAGTACGACGCTGCCTGGTGCGGGTTCTCCCCGTACGAGAGGTCGAGAGCCTTGTCGAAGGCGGGGACGAACGTCGCAGGGAACGCCTCCTCGCGCTGGAACCAGCGTGCGATCGACGACTCGTACGCGGCCGACGCGGCGAATGCGGTCGCGGCGAGCCGGCGACGCGCCTCGAGCGACGTCGTCCCGCCCTGCGCGCGGAGCTCGGAGAGCACGTCGTCGTAGTCCTGCGGCCGACACACGACGGTCACGAAGTCGTGGTTCTTGGCGGCGGCGCGGAGCATGGAGGGGCCTCCCACGTCGATCATCTCGATCACCTCCGCGTCCGCCATCCCGGGCCGGTCGGCGACGAGCTCGAACGGGTACAGGTTCACGCACACGAGGTCGAACGGCTCGATCCCGTGCTCGGCGAGCGCGGCGACGTCGTCGTCGACGTCGCGCCGGGCGAGGATGCCCGCGTGGATTCGGGGATGGAGCGTCTTGACCCGGCCCGCGAGCATCTCGGGGAATCCCGTGACGTCCTCGACACGCGTGACGGCGAGCCCCGCGTCGGCGAGCGCAGTCGCAGTGCCGCCGCTCGCGACGAGCTCGAACCCGAGCTCGGCGAGCCCCCTGGCGAACGCCAGGAGCCCGTCCTTCTCGTAGACCGAGATCAGCGCCCGCACAGCTCTCGCACGACCCTCGGCAGGAGATGATGCTCGGCCTCGTGGACGCGTTCCCGCAGCGTCTCGACGGTGTCGCCCGGGAGGACCGGCACCGGCTCCGTTGCGATCACGACGCCCGTGTCCACGCCCTCGTCCACGTAGTGCACCGTCGCCGCGGACTCCGACGCGCCAGCCGCGAGCAGGTCCTCGAGCGGATGCGCACCGGGGAACTCCGGGAGAGGCGCCGGGTGGATGTTCACGACGTTGTCGGGGAAGCGCGCGAGGAATGACGGCGTGAGGAGCTGCATGTAACCGGCGCACACCACGAGCTCGACGCGGTGCTCTTCGAGCCACGCGGCCATGGCGAGGTCACGCGCTTCACGGTCGGCGAAGTCATCGAGGGCGAAGACCGCGGCGGGCACGCCTGCCGTCTCTGCCCGCTCGAGCGCTCGGGCGCCGGAGACGTTCGACGCCACCGCGGCGACCCGAAGTCCGTCGTCGAGGAGCGCCTGCAGATTCGTGCCCTCCCCGCTGACGAGCACGCCGATCACGCCTTCTCGATCCTCCCGATCACGAGCTCGTCGCCGGGGTCGGGGACGACGGCGCAGTACCCGATCCCGAGGTTGAAAACGCGTCGCAGCTCGTCCTCCGCGACGTGCCGCGCGAGCCAGCCGAACACCGGCAGCCGTTCCCACGCGTCCCAGTCGATCACCGCGCGCAAGCCGTCCGGGAGCACGCGAGAGAGGTTCCCGAGAATCCCGCCGCCCGTGACGTGCGCGAGGCCGCGGACATCGTGTCGCTCGCGCAGGCGCCGTACGTCACCGAGGTAGAGCCTCGTTGGTGCGAGGAGATCGTCGTCGTCGTAGTCCTCGTCCTCGAGCACGCGCCGGACGAGCGTGAACCCGTTCGCGTGCACGCCGGCCGACGGGAGCCCGATCACCGCGTCCCCGGTTTCGATCCGCGAGCCGTCGATCATGCGGTCGCGCTCGACGATCCCGACGCACGTCCCCGCGAAGTCGAGCTCACCCTCCCGGTAGATGCCCGGAAGCTCGGCCGTCTCGCCGCCGACGAGCGCGACGCCGGCCTCGCGGCACACGTCAGCGGCGCCCTCGACGAGATCGGCGACCTGCTCGAGGTCGATCTCGTTCGCGGCCACGTAGTCGAGGAAGATCAGCGGGTCGGCGCCGCTCGTAGCGACGTCGTTGATGCAGTGCGCAGCGAGATCGGCGCCGCACGCCCGCAGCGCGCCGCGCCGGCGCGCAAGGATCAGCTTCGTCCCGACCGAGTCCGTCGAGGCCGCGAGGAGCCTCCGTTCGTCGAGCGGGTGAAGGCCGGCGAACGCGCCGAACCCTGCGGCACCGGTCGACTCGGCAGCGCGGCGCAGACGCTCGACGACGGCGTCGGCCTTGTCGATGGAGACGCCCGCCGCCGCGTACGTCTGGCGCTCGGTACCCACGGCGCGAGTCTACGTCCCTACAGTGACGCCGGTGCTCGCCGTGTCCCTCCTGACGAGCTGGACGCTTGCGCCCCTCCAGCTCGCCCCGATCGTCCTGATCGCGGTCGCCTACGGGATGCGCGCGCGGACGCTCGAGCGGCGCGGGCAACCCGTTCCGAGATGGCGGATCGGGCTCTTCGCGCTCGGCGTCGCGCTGCTGTTCATCGCGGTCGCGTCGCCGATCGCGGCCGTCGCCGAAGAGGAGCTCTTCGCGTTCCACATGGTGCAGCATGTCCTGCTCGGTGACCTCGCTCCGCTCTTCATCCTCGCCGGGCTCACCGGGCCGCTCCTGCGGCCGATCCTCGCCCTGCCAGGGGTGATGCGCCTCCGCGTCTTCGCGAACCCGTTCGTGGCTCTACCCATCTGGGCGGCGAACCTCGCGATCTGGCACCTGCCGGCGCTGTACGAGGCCTCCGTCGAGAACGGGGCTGTCCACGCGCTCCAGCACACCGCCTTCTTCTCGGCGGGGATCGTGCTCTGGCTCCCGGTGCTCGAGACGCTCCCCGCTCCGGAGTGGTTCGGCACGGGCTGGAAGCTGGCGTACGTCGTCGGCGTCCGCCTCGTCGGGACCGTGCTCGGGAACGTCTTCATCTGGGCCGGCGACCCGTTCTACGACGTCTACGACACGGGCCGCGAGTACCTCGGCCTGTCGCCGGAGGCCGACCAGAGCCTCGCGGGCTCGATCATGATGCTCGAGGGCTCGCTCGTCACCGTCGTCGCGATCGCGTGGCTGTTCCTACGCATGGCGCAAGAGGGGCAGGTACGTCAGGAGCTCATCGAGCGCGGCATCGACGAGCGGACGGCGCGGCGTGCGGTTCGCTACCGCCGCTGGGAAGAGCTCGCGTAGTCGTCGTCCGCAGCGTTCAGGGTCGCTCTCGAGGACGACGCCTCGCCCCGACGACGCATACGAACGCCCCTGACACGAGCAAGCCGAGCCCGACAGCGCTGCCGACGACGCCGTCGATCACATCCGTCTCCATCAGCGCGAGTGGAGCAGCCCCTGCCACCAGGAGCGCGATCGCGGCGATCCGATATGCACCCCTACAGCCGCGCGCGGGCCGGGGACTCGCCATTTCCCCTAGAGGCTTGATGTGGGTTCCCCGAGATCGTCCTCTCCAGCGCGTGAGCCGACCGCTCGAGGACGCGAAGGGCCACGGGCGGCGCGAGGTCGCCATGCGGGCTCCGCGCGTCCTCGGCGCGTCAAGTCGCGCAGCTGGATGCGCGAGGTCGTGGAGTCAACCATCTAGGCAGGGGCCGGCTCGAAGCGGTGCTTCTCGACGCGCTCGGGAACGCGGGTCGGGTAGTCGCGCGTGAAGCAGGCACGGCAGACCGAGTCCTCCGGGAGCCCCGTCGCGTCCTGCATGCCGTCGACCGAGAGGTAGTGGAGCGAGGTCGCGCCGATGAGCTCGCGCATGTCCTCGACGGAGCGGTGTGCAGCGGCGAGCTCGTCCTCGTCTGCCATGTCGATCCCGTAGAAGCACGGCGAAACGACGGGCGGTGAGGAGATGCGGACATGCACCTCCGCCGCTCCTGCGTCCATCAGCATCTGCACGAGCTGGCGCATCGTGTTGCCGCGGACGATCGAGTCGTCGACGACGACGATCCTCCGCCCCTCGACCTCGTCGAGCGGATTGAACTTCATCCGGATGCCCTGTTCGCGCATCGACTGGTCGGGCTGGATGAACGTGCGAGCGACGTAGCGGTTCTTGATCAGCCCCTCGTCGAACGGGATGCCGGACTCCTTGGAGAACCCGATCGCGGCAGGTGTCCCGGAGTCGGGGATCGGGATGACGAGGTCTGCCTCGACGGGTGCCTCACGTGCGAGCTGCTCACCCATGCGGACGCGCGCACCGTGCACCTCGACGCCGCCGACGCGGGAGTCGGGTCGCGCGAAGTAGACGTGCTCGAAGATGCACAGCGCGCTCGTTCCTGCGGGAAGCGCCTGCGCCGAATGGAGCCCGTCCGCGTCGATCCAGACCACCTCGCCGGGACGCACGTCGCGAACAACACCGGCGCCCACGAGGTCGAGCGCACAGGTCTCGGACGCGACGACCCAGTCCTCGCCGATCCGCCCGAGGGAGAGCGGACGGAACCCGTTCGGGTCACGGAACGCGACGAGAGTCTCCTCGGAGAGGGCGGCGATCGAGTACGCACCCTCCAGGCGGCCCATGGCGTTCGCCACGGCCTCGGGGAACGGCGCCGGGTCGCGGGCGACGAGCGCAGCGATCACCTCTGTGTCCGAGCCCGAGCCGAGGCGAATGCCGTCCTCGAGCAGCTCGACACGCAACTCCTCGACGTTGACGAGGTTCCCGTTGTGACCGAGAGCGACCGTGCGCGCGCGGCCGTGATGGATGAGCGGCTGCGCGTTCGCCCACCGGTTCGCTCCCGTCGTCGAGTAGCGGGTGTGGCCGATCGCGACCTCGCCGGGCAACGCCTGCAGCTGCTGCTCGTTGAAGACTTGGGCGACGAGGCCCATGTCTCGGACGACCGTCAGGCGCCCCTTGTCGGAGACGGCAATACCGGCTGACTCCTGCCCGCGGTGCTGGAGCGCGAACAGGCCGAAGTACGCAAGACGCGAGACATCACGCTCCTCCGAGCGAATCCCGAACACGCCACACATGCCTAGCCGGATCCCTCCCGCGCGCTCTCGAACTGCGCCAGCTCCACTCCCAGGAGCGTACCGCCGCCGGCGGAGCCCGCGAGCCGAAGCACGACGTCGAGCTCGCCCGCAAGCCGCTCGAGCGAAGGGGCAAGGTCGGGCCGGCACGCGAGCACGGCGCGCCCGCCACCCTCTCCGAAGAGCTCGACCGCGTCGGCCTCGAGCTCGAGGCGCGCCCCGAAGCCCGAGAAGACGGCGGCCTCCGCGAGCGCCACCGCGACACCGCCCTCGGACGCGTCGTGGACGAGCGAGCTCGACGGCGCCGCCTGCCACAGGAACGAGACGAGCCGCGCCTCGGCCTGGAGGTCGAGTGGCTGCGGGCTCCCGCCGGTCTCCCCGAAGCACGCCTGGTACTCGGACCCCGCGAGCGAGACGCGCCCCGCACCGGCGACGAACACCACGTCGCCTTCGCGCCAGCCCTTGGGCACGCGCCTGACGTCGTCGACGAGCCCAACGGCGCCGACGACCGGTGTCGGGTGAATCGCGCGGCCGTTCGTCTCGTTGTAGAGCGAGACGTTTCCGGAGACGATCGGCAGGCCGAGGGCCTCGCAGGCCTGCGCCATGCCCTCGATCGCCTCCGCGAGCTCCCAGCCGATCTCCGGCTTCTCCGGGTTCCCGAAGTTGAGGCAGTCCGTGAAGCCGAGCGGCTCCCCGCCGACGCAGGCGACGTTTCGCGCCGCCTCGAGCACGGCCAGGGCACCCCCGGTGAACGGATCGAGCCGGGCGATGCGCCCCTGCCCGTCGAGCGAGAGGGCGAGGCCGCGGAGCGAGGGCTTGAGACGGAGCACCGCCGCGTCGAGCCCGGGTCGGCGAACCGTCCGCGATCCGACGAGCTGGTCGTACCGGCGGAAGACGAACTCGCGGCTGCGCAGGTTCGGCGAGGAGAGGAGCGCGACGAGCGCGTCGCCCGTCGACGGCGGGTCGTCGATCTCGCGTGCCGTGGACGGCGCGCGCGGGGAGCGCGCGACCTCGTAGCGAGGGCACGCGTCGGTCAGGAGGCGCGCCGGGATCTCGCCGACGACCTCGCCGTGCCAGAACGCGCGCAGCTCGCCGGTCGCCGTGACGTCACCGATCACCGCGTGGTGCAGCTCCCAGCGGTCGAGCACGCTCTCCACCGTCTCGACCATCTGCGGCCGCACGATCGCGACCATCCGCTCCTGGCTCTCGGAGATCATCACCTCCCACGGCTCCATCCCCTCCTCCCGCTGCGGGACACGGTCGAGGTGGACGTCGATGCCGAAGTCGGCTGCCATCTCGGAGAGGGCCGATGCAATGCCGGCCGCGCCGCAGTCCTGGAGCGACTCGACGAGCCCGGACGAGACGAGCTCGACCGAGGCCTCGATCAGCTTCTTCCCGGTGAAGGGGTCGCCGACCTGCACCGACGGTCGCTTCGCTGCGGACTCGTCGCCCAGCTCCTGGCTCGCGAGCACGGAGGCGCCGCCGATGCCGTCGCGCCCGGTCGTCGCCCCGTAGAGGACGACGGAGAAGCCCTCACCGGTCGCCTTCGCGCGCGTGAGCCGGTCGACCGGCAGGAGGCCGACGCACATCGCGTTGACGAGGCAGTTGTCGCGGTAGGCCTCGTCGAACACGGCCTCGCCGCCGACCGTCGGGACGCCCACGCAGTTGCCGTAGTGGCCGATGCCGCCGACGGCGCGCGAGAAGTGCCAGTCCGGCTCGCCGAAGCGGAGCCCGTCGAGGAGCGCAACCGGCCGCGCGCCCATGGAGACGATGTCCCGCAGGATCCCGCCGACTCCGGTCGCCGCCCCCTGGAAGGGCTCGACTGCCGAGGGATGGTTGTGGCTCTCGACCTTGAAGGCGACCGCGAGCCCGTCGCCGAGGTCGAGCACGCCCGCGTTCTCGCCCGGGCCCTGCAGGACGCGCTCGCCCTCGCTCGGGAGCCGCCGCAGGAGGAGCGCGGAGTGCTTGTAGCCGCAGTGCTCCGACCAGAGAAGCGAGAAGACGGCGAGCTCGAAGTGGCTCGGCTCGCGCCCGAGCAGCGAGAGAATGCGATCGTGCTCCCCGTCCGTGAGGCCGAGGGCGCGATGGAGCGGCTGTTCCGCGACGCTGCTCAGGGGGCCAGTCTAGCCCTGCCCCTCGACGACATCGAGAGGCGACCATCGCCGGACGGCCCACTTGCCGACCTCGAGCACCGGGACGATCGTCGCGGCGACGCCGGCTACGATCAGCCACTCCTGCACGGACGGCCCGTACGTGCCGAACGCGCTCTGGAGGAAGGGCACGTAGAGCACTCCGACGAGGAGCGCGAGCTCCCACACGATCGCGAGGTTGAGCCAGCGGTTGGCAAACGGGCGCTCGAGGATGGAGCGGCGGTCGGAGCGGTAGCTGTACGCCTTCAGGAACTCCGTGAGCACGAGCGAGGTGAAGACGAGTGACATGGCCTCGGTCGTCGCACGACCCGAGTCGAGCGCCCACAGGAAGAGCGTGAGGTTGACGAGGGCGGACCACGCACCGCCGAGGAGGATCAGCGCGATGACGGGTCGCGTGAAGATGCCGGCCGCGCGACTCCGCGGCGGGCGCTGCATGACGTCGCGCTCGGGCGGGTCGACGCCAAGAGCGATCGCGGGGAAATTGGTTCACACTTCAGCGAATTGATCGCCAGGCAGCTGCCCATAGAAAAGGCAAGTTGGCCGCCCTGTCAACAATCATGAAGCAGTCTGTAGGTGCCGTGATTCTCAAT
>JAWOIV010000164.1:0-23362 GCA_046484465.1 Gaiellaceae bacterium | reverse complement strand
AAGACGCAGTACGTCCGCTCGGGCGACGCCGACATCGCGTACCAGGTGATCGGAGACGGGCCGCGGGACATCGTGATGGTCCTGGACTGGGCGAGCCACCTGGAGGCGGCCGCCGAGCTTCCCGAGCTCGAGGACTACCTCCGGGCGCTGGCACGTTTCGCGCGGGTCATCTGGTTCGACATGCGCGGGATCGGGATGTCGGATTCCGTTGGAGGCGGCGTCATGCCCGTCGAGTCCTGGGTAGACGACTTCGTGGCAGTGATGGATGCGGTGGGCTCGGGCAAAGCCACGCTCCTCGTACAGGGCCAGGCGACGCAGATGGCGGTCATGGCCGCGGCGACCCACCCGGACCGCATCGCGTCGCTCGTGATCGTCAACGGGTTCGCGCGCCTTGCGCGCGCCGACGACTATCCCGCAGGGATTCCCGAGCACCTGCACGAGGTCGTCGCAGACCAGGTCGAGACGGCCTGGGGGACGGGATCGCTCGCGCCGCTGTTCGGCCCCTCGCGGGCCGGGAGGCCGGGGCTCGAGGAGTGGTGGGGCAGGGTTGAGCGCTTCGGTGCCACCCCACGCCTCGCGCGCGCGAGAATGGAGGCCGTCCTCCAGCTCGACGTTCGCAACGCCCTCCCGCTCGTGCCGGTGCCGACGCTCGTGATCCACAACCGCGACAACGCGTACGTTCGCGTCGGGCACGGGCACTACCTCGCGGAGCACATTCCCGGCGCCCGGCTTCTGGAGCGGGACAGCGCCGATCACTTCACGTTCCCGGACCCCGATCTCCCGGACGCGATCGAGGAGTTCGTCACGGGTACGCGGGCGAGCCCACGGGTCGAAGAGCGCGTGCTCGCGACGGTGCTCTTCGTGGACGTCGTCGGGTCGACGAAGCACGCCAGCGAGCGGGGCGACCGGAGCTGGACGTCTTCGCTCGAACGCTTCGAGGAGGCCGCGCGCGCCGCGCTCGTGTCGTTCGACGGCGTGTACGACCACTCGACAGGAGACGGGCTGCTCGCCACGTTCGACGGCCCGGCGCGCGCGATCCGCTGCGCGCTCTCTCTCCGCGAGAGCGTCTGGCGAGTCGGGCTCGAGGTCCGGTCGGGCCTGCACACGGGCGAGCTGACTCGTACCTCGGAAGGCGTCGCCGGGCTGGCGGTGCACATCGGCGCCCGGGTCTGCGACCTCGCGGAGCCGGGCGAGGTGCTCGTGACGCGCACGGTGCGCGATCTCGTGGCGGGCTCGGGGATCTCCTTCGAGGAGCGGGGAGAGCACGAGCTCAAGGGCGTACCCGAGACCTGGGCGGTGTACGCGGCCGTCGCCTGACGGCCGTAGCCTTCGGGGCATGTCACCGCAGCGGCGCACCGCGCTCGTCTCGGTCGGGGCCGCCTGTCTCCTGATCGCGATCAAGCTGGTCGCGGGCATCGCCAGCTCGAGCCTGGGGCTTCTCGCCGAGGCGGCGCACTCGGGAACCGACCTCGCTGCCGCGCTCCTGACGTTCTTCGCCGTCTCCGTCGCCGTGAAGCCGGCCGATCCCGGCCACCCGTACGGGCACGGCAAGGCGCAGAACCTCGCCGCGCTCGCGGAGTCCGTGTTCCTCATCGGCGTCAGCTTCGTCATCGCCGGTGCGGCGGTCGCGCGACTCGCCGGCTGGGTGTCCTTCGACGTCGAGCCGACCGCGTGGACGTTCGCCGCCGTCGCGCTCGTCGTCGTCATCGACGCCTCCCGGATGTCGGTCTCGCTGCGCACGGGTCGGCGGCATCGAAGCGACGCGCTCCTCGCGAACGCGCTCCACTTCGGGAGCGACCTCGCGGGAACGCTTGCAGTGCTCGTAGGCCTCGTCGCTGCCGCCTCGGGCTTCCCCGAGGGCGACGCGATCGCCGCGCTGTTCGTCGCAGCGCTCGTCGTGGTCGCTGCCTCGAGGCTCCTGGTGCGCAACGTGGACGTTCTCATGGACCGTGCTCCGGAGGATGCGGAGCGCGCGGCCCGCCGGGCGATCGCCGCGGTCGATCCTCCGGTCGAGCTCCGGCGGCTGCGCGTCCGGCGGTCCGGGGGCGCCCACTTCGCGGACGTGGACATCGGCATCCCGCCCGGGGCGGCCGTCGGCCAGGGTCACACTGCGGCGGATCGCGTGGAGCAGGCGCTCCGGAAGGAGCTCCCCGACATCGACGTGGTCGTCCACGTCGAGCCCGGCGACGCCGATGCCGTGATCCGCGAGCGCGTTCTCGCCGCCGCGCTCGTCGTGCCTCGCGTGCGGGAGATCCACAACCTGAGCGTCCTCGACGTGGACGGGCGGCTCGAGGCGTCGCTCCACCTCAAGCTCCCCGGTGAGCTCTCGCTGGACGAGGCGCACGCGATCGCCGAGCAGGTCGAGGAGTCGATCCTCGCCTCCGTCTCCGAGGTCCAGCGGGTGCTGACGCACCTCGAGCCGCTCCGCGAGGCGACCGCAGCGCGGGAGGTCCCCGTGGACGAGCACACGGTCGTCCAGGTCGTCCGGGACGTGACCGGCTCGGCTCCACGCGAGCTCCGCCTCGTGCGAACCGACGACGGCATCGTCGTGTTCCTCACGCTCGAGGTTCGCGGCGACGAGTCGCTGACGGGCGCGCATGCACAGGCGAGCGCGGTCGAGAAGCGTGTCCGCTCGGCAGTACCGGGTATCGCGGACGTCGTCGTGCACACCGAGCCGTGAACTCGGCTCGGGTGACCACGGATACCCTCTGCGCCCGGTGAGGCTGTGCATGTTTCATCCGGAAGGGCACCCGCTGGAGCGAGGGTGGGTCGGGAGGATCGACGGCGATCGCGTCGTCCAGCTCGCGTCGCAGACGCTGCAGTCGTTCTTCACCGGCGGTGGGTCGGCCCGTGAGCACGCGGAGTACCCGCTCGCCGAGGTCGTCGTGCTCGCGCCCGTGCTCCATCCGCACGCGATCCGGGTGTTCGACGAACAGCGCGTGTTCGCGTTCGCGAACCCGGCCGCGGTCGTCGGGCCGGGCTCAACCGTCGCGGCCTCGGGGTCTCTGGTGGTCCGCGTGCGGATCGCTGCGGTGGTCGGCGGTGAGGAGGAGATCGCCGGCTTCAGCGTCTTCGGAGAGTGGCGCGACCCGAGCCTCTCGCCGCCGAAGGACCGCGACTTCGCTCTCGGCCTCGGGCCGGTTGTGGTCACGCCGGACGAGCTCGACCCGGAAGGAGCCAGAGGGGTCCTGCGCGTCGACGGTGAGGAAAGGCTGCCCGGGGCGTTCAGCGGGTTCGACTGGAGCGCCGCGCGCGACTTCGCGGCCGCCGGGACGGTGCTTCGCCCGGGCGATCTTCTCGCCGGCCCCGCGCTCGGCGAGGTAGAGGCCTCCTCCCCGAGCGCGGTCGAGCTCGAGGTCGACGGGATCGGCGTGCTCCGGCAGCGGGTCGCGGGCTGAGTCATGGAGATCGTCGTCGACTGGGACGGAACGGTGACGGAGGTGGACGGCCTCCACCTCGTCCTCACGGAGTTCGGGGACGAGCGGATCTACGACCGGGCCGAGGAGCTGCTCGGACGAACGCTGACGCTGCACGAGGTGATCGCGCTCGAGTTCACGACCGTGCGCAGGCCGCTGGAGGAGGTCGTGAGCTGGGTGCGCGCGAACGTCCGGCTGCGGGCCGGGTTCGTGGACTTCGCGCGTGAGCATCGGCCGCTCGTCGTCTCGAGCGGCTTCCACGAGCTGATCGAGCCGATCCTCGAGCGCGAGGGGATCGAGCTGAACGTGCGCGCGAACCGGCTCGATCCGCGGCCCGACGGATGGCGCGCCCTCTTTCGTTCGCCGCAGTCGTGCCCGGTATGCGGCGAGCCGTGCAAGCGCGCGGACGTCGCGGGCCTCGACGAGTTCGCCTTCGTGGGCGACGGTGTCTCCGACCGGTGCGTCTCGCTTACCGCCTCGCGCGTGTTCGCCCGAGCGGGACTCGCCTCGTACCTCGCCGAGCGCGGCGCTCCGTTCGAGCCGTTCACGGACTTCCACGACGTCTCGGCGGCGCTCGCTACCCCAGACGCCGCATGACGGTGAAAGGGCAGATCGAGCGCCTCGTCGCCCGTGAGCATCACGAGCCGCATGCAGTGCTCGGCCCCCATCCGAGCAGTGGAGGCGTCGTCGTGCGGGCCTATCGGCCGGGCGCCAAGCGCGTCGTCGTCCTTCCGGAAGCGGCAGAGCCTTTCGCCCTCCGCCGCGTGCATCCAGAGGGTGTCTTCTCCGGGCGGCTCGCGGGCGCATCGCTTCCGCTCCGCTACCGGCTGGAAGTCCAGGAGCCGTCCGGCGACGCGGTCGTGCTCCGCGACCCGTACTCGTTCCCGCCGCTCTTCGGCGAGCTCGACCTCCACCTCGCGGGCGAGGGCCGGCACGAGGGGCTGTACGAGCGGCTCGGCGCGCACCCGCGGCGCGTGGAGGGCTGCGACGGCGTGGCGTTCGCGGTCTGGGCGCCCAACGCCCGCTCGGTGTCCGTCGTCGGCGACTTCAACGGCTGGGATGGGCGCGTCCACCAGCTGCGATCGCTCGGCGCCTCCGGGATCTGGGAGCTGTTCGTCCCCGGCGCCGAGGTGGGCGCCCACTACAAGTTCGAGCTTCGGGACGCCAATGGCGCGCTCAGGCTGAAGGCCGATCCGCTGGCGTTCGAGACGGAGGCGCCGCCGCGCGATGCGTCCGTCGTGACCCGCTCCCGCCACGCCTGGCACGACGGGGCCTGGCTCGAGCGGCGGGCGGCGGGCGACCTCTGGCACCAGCCCGTGAGCATCTACGAGGCGCACCTCGGCTCATGGCGGCTGAACCCGCTCGAGGAGAACCGCTCGCTCACCTACGACGAGCTCGCCGAGGAGCTCGGGGCGCATGCGGTCGATCTCGGGTTCACACACGTCGAGCTCCTGCCGGTGATGGAGCACCCGTACACGAAGTCGTGGGGCTACCAGCCGACGGGGTTCTTCGCGCCGACAGCGAGGTTCGGCGATCCCGACGGCTTCCGGCGCCTCGTCGATAGCCTGCACGCCGCGGGGCTCGGTGTGATCCTGGACTGGGTTCCGGGCCACTTTCCGAAGGACGACTGGGCGCTCGCGCGATTCGACGGCACCGCGCTCTACGAGCACGCCGACCCGCGGAGGGGTGAGCATCCCGACTGGGGCACGCTGGTCTTCAACCACGGGCGCGCCGAGGTTCGAAACTTCCTGCTCGCGAGCGCGCTCTACTGGCTGCGCGAGCACCACGCAGACGGGCTGCGCGTCGACGCGGTCGCGTCGATGCTCTACCTGGACTACTCGCGCGCGGAGGGGGAGTGGGTGCCGAATCCTCTCGGCGGCCGCGAGGATCTCGACGCCGTGGCCTTCCTCCGGGAGCTGAACGAGGTCGTGCACGGACGCGTCCCCGGCGTGCTCATGGTCGCGGAGGAGTCGACCGCGTGGCCCGGCGTCTCCAGGCCGACGCATCTCGGTGGCCTCGGCTTCGGCTTCAAGTGGAACATGGGCTGGATGAACGACACGCTCTCGTACTTCTCGCGGGATCCGGTGCACCGCCGCTTCCACCACCACGAGCTCACGTTCTCGCTCGTGTACGCGTTCAGCGAGAACTACCTCCTCCCCCTCTCCCACGACGAGGTCGTGCACGGCAAGGGATCGCTGCTCCAGCGGATGCCCGGCGACCGCGCACAGCAGCTCGCGAACCTGCGTGCGCTCTACGCCTACATGTGGGCGCATCCCGGCAAGAAGCTCCTCTTCATGGGCGGTGAGATCGCGCAGGAGCGGGAGTGGGACGCCGAGGGCAGCATCGACTGGCATCTGCTCGAGCAGGCCGAGCACCGGGGCGTGCGCGACCTCGTACGCCACCTCAACGGGCAGTACCGGGCCGAGCCTGCTCTGCACGAGATCGACGGTGAGCCCGAGGGCTTCGACTGGCTCGAGCTGAACGACGCGGACGCCAACGTGATCGCGTTCGCGCGCTTCTCGCGCGAGGGCCGCATGCTCGCGTGCCTCTGCAACCTCTCGTCCGTCCCCCGGGACGGCTATCGGGTCGCGCTGCCTCGGCCGGGGCCGTGGCGCGAGGTCTTGAACACGGACTCGTTCGAGTACGGCGGATCGGGCATCGGCAACGCCGGCCTGGTCGTCGCGGAGGATCGGCCGTGGCGCGACCACCCCTTCTCCGCCGAGGTCACGCTCCCGCCGCTCGGCGTCGTGTGGCTCGTCCCGGAGGCCCAGTGACGACTCCGTGGCCCGGACGTCCGTTCCCGCTCGGGGCGACGTGGGACGGCCGCGGCACGAACTTCTCGCTCTTCTCGGACAACGCCGAGCGCGTGGAGCTCTGCCTGTTCGACGACGAGGATCGCGAGACGCGGGTCGCGCTTTGCGAGTGCACGGCGTACACGTGGCACGGGTACCTGCCGGACGTCGGCCCCGGGCAACGGTACGGCTACCGCGTGCACGGGCCGTGGGCGCCGGAGCACGGCCACCGGTTCAATCCCGCGAAGCTCCTCATCGATCCCTACGCCAAGGCCATCGACGGCGCGGTCGACCACGGAGCCGCGAACACGCTCCCGTACGTGCCGACCGGCGTGCCCGACGCCGATCTGGAGCTCGACGACGAGGACGACGCCGACGCGATCCCCCGGTCGGTCGTCGTCGATCCGTCCTTCGACTGGGAGGGAGACGAGCGGCCCGAGACCCCCTGGGCCGACACGGTCATCTACGAGCTGCACGTCAAGGGCTTCACGCAGCAGCACCCGGGCGTGCCCGAGCACCTGCGCGGGACGTTCGCGGGGTTGGCGTCCGAGGCCTCGATCTCCCATCTCGCCTCGCTGGGCATCACCGCCGTCGAGCTCATGCCCATCCACCACATCGCCGACGAGCACTTCCTGCGCGACCGGCGCCTGACGAACTACTGGGGCTACTCGTCGATCGGGTTCCTCGCCCCGCACGCGCCCTACGCGGCGACGGGGACGCGCGGCGAGCAGGTGCACGAGTTCAAGGGCCTCGTCAAGGCGCTCCACCGGGCCGGGATCGAGGTGATCCTCGACGTCGTCTACAACCACACGGCGGAGGGGAACTCGTTCGGGCCGATGCTCTCGTTCAAGGGCGTGGACAACGCGTCCTACTACCGGCTCGCCGACGACCGGCGGTACTACGTGGACTTCACCGGCACGGGGAACTCCCTGAATCCCGTGCACCCGAGCGTCCTGCGGCTGATCATGGACTCGCTCCGCTACTGGGTGATCGACTGCCACGTCGACGGGTTCCGCTTCGACCTCGCGTCCGCGCTCGCGCGCGAGCTCCACGACGTCGATCGGCTCGCGACGTTCTTCGACGTGATCCACCAGGATCCCGTGCTCTCCCAGGCCAAGCTCATCGCCGAGCCGTGGGACGTCGGCCCCGGCGGCTACCAGGTCGGGAACTTTCCTGTGCTGTGGGCGGAGTGGAACGACCGCTACCGCGACACCATGCGAGACCTCTGGCGAGGCCACGGCGACGTCGGCTCCTTCGCGCGGAGGTTCACCGGGTCGAGCGACCTCTACCAGGCGGACGGCCGGCACCCGTCCGCCTCGATCAACTACGTGACGGCGCACGACGGGTTCACGCTCGCCGACCTCGTCTCGTACGAGCAGAAGCGGAACGAGGCCAATCTCGAGGGGAACCGGGACGGCTCGGACGACAACCGCTCCTGGAACTGCGGGGTCGAGGGGCCGACCGACGACCCCGAGATCCGGGCGTTGCGCGCTCGCCAGCAGCGGAACTTCCTCGCCACGCTCCTCCTCTCGCACGGCGTCCCCATGCTCGTCGGAGGAGACGAGCTCGGGCGCACGCAGCTCGGGAACAACAACGCGTGGTGCCAGGACAACGAGATCTCCTGGATCGACTGGGCGCTCGACGACGAGCGCGAGCAGCTGCTGGCGTTCGCACGGCAGGTCCTCGAGCTTCGGCGGCGGCATCCTGTCTTCCGGCGGGCGCGGTTCCTGAACGGGCACGTGCAAGAGTCGGCGCTGCCGGATGCCTGGTGGTTCCGGCCCGACGGCCGGAAGATGACCCGCCGTGACTGGGACAGCCACGAGGCGCGGAGCGTCGGGCTGTTCCTGAACGGCGACGAGATGGGGTCGCTGACACCCGAGGGGGAGCCCGTCCGCGACCACTCGTTCCTCGTGCTCGTCAACGCGTGGCACGAGGACGTGACCTTCACGTTGCCGCCGCGACGCTTCGGCTCGGCGTGGGTCGTCGACCTCGACACCGCGAGCCCCGGGGGTGCCGGCGCCACCTGGCCCGCGCGGGGGCGCATTCAGCTCGGGTCGCGCTCCCTCGCCGTGCTCCGCCGAAAGAGCTGAGTGCCGATGCGCATCCTCTTCGCGACCGCCGAGCTCGCCCCCGTCGCGTCGGTCGGGGGGCTCGCGCACGCGGCGGCAGGGCTCGTGCGCGAGCTCCGCGCTCAGGGCACCGAGGTCGAGGTCGCGCTCCCCGACTACGGAGGGGTGGAGCTCGCGGACGGGGAGTCGCTCGAGCTCGACGTCCCGCCCTGGGCGCAGCCTGCGGTCGCCCGTCGCGGCGTGCACGCCCTGGTCGGGCCGCTGACGCTCGTGTCCGTGCCGGGCAGCGAGCGGCCGCACCCCTACGTGGACGAGAGCGGCTCCGGCTGGCTGGACAACGACGCCAGGTTCCTCGCCTTCTCCGCTGCCGTCGCGGCGCTGACGCGCGCGTCCGGGCCCGACGTGCTCCACGTGAACGACTGGCATACGGCGGCCGCGCTCGCGTGGACGACCGGCGAGACGCCGGGCGTCCTCTCCGTGCACAACCTCGCGTACCAGGGGCAGACCGGGCTCGAGTGGGCCGAGCGGCTCGGTTCGCGAGCGGCCGCGTTCGCCCGGGAAGGCGTCTGCAACCCGCTCGCCGGCGGGATCGCCCTCGCGGAGGCGATCGTGGTCGTCAGCCCGACGTACCGGGAGGAGGTGCTCCGCCCGGAGACGGGCGCCGGGCTGGACGCCCTGCTCCGCGAGCGGCAGGACGCGCTCGTCGGGATCCGGAACGGCATCGACGTCGAGATCTGGGATCCGGCGAACGACCCTCGTCTCCCGGCGTCGTTCGACGCCGACGATCTCTCCGGGAAGGCGCTCGCGAGAGCCGCCCTTCTGGAGCGGCTCTCCCTTCCGGACACCCATCGCCCGGTCGCCGTGGCCGTCACGCGCCTCGCCCGGCAGAAGGGCTTCGATCTGCTGCTGCCGTTGCTCGGAGAGCTCGACGGCGTCGGCCTGCAGGTCGCGATCCTCGGCGCCGGCGACGCGTGGCTGGCACAGGCGCTCCGCGAAGCGGCCCTTGCCCACCCCGCATCCGTGGCCTTCGTCGAGGGGTACGACGAGGAGCTCTCGCACCTCCTCTTCGCCGGGGGTGACCTCCTGCTCATGCCGAGCCGCTTCGAGCCGTGCGGGCTTGCGCAGATGCAGGCCATGCGCTACGGGACGCTGCCCGTCGTGACCGACGTCGGCGGCCTCCGCGACACCGTCGTGGACCTGGACGAGGATCCCGTGAACGGCACCGGCTGGCGTGCGAGCAGCGCGGACACGGGACCGTTCGCCGAGGCCCTCGTGCGCGCGTTGCGCGCGTGGCGGGATCCGTCGGTCCGGGCGGCGGCGCAGAGGCGGGGAATGACCGCGGACTGGTCGTGGCGCGAGCCCGCCGCCGCGTACCTCGCTCTCTACCGCTCGCTGACGGCGCGCTGACACGCGGCGCACCCGCGAGCGTTACGCTCGGGTTCGATGGCAGCCGAGCCGCGGATCCTGGTGATCGTCCTCGCGGGAGGCGAGGGAAAGCGCCTGCTGCCGCTGACCAGCGATCGCGCGAAGCCGGCAGTCCCGTTCGGTGGCTCGTACCGCCTCATCGACTTCGTCCTCTCCAACTTCGCGAACGCCGGGTACCTGAAGATCGTCGTCCTGACGCAGTACAAGAGCCATTCTCTCGACCGGCACGTGTCCCAGACCTGGCGCTTCTCGACGATGCTCGGCAACTACGTCACGCCCGTGCCTGCGCAGATGCGCCGCGGCCCGTACTGGTTCCTCGGCTCGGCGGACGCGATCTACCAGAACCTCAACCTCATCGGCGACGAGCGGCCCGACCACGTCTGCGTGTTCGGCGCCGATCACATCTACCGCATGGACCCGCGGCAGATGGTCGAGCAGCACATCGAGTCCGGCGCGGGTGTCACGGTCGCGGCGATCCCGGTCGCGCGCGAGCAGGCCACGGAGTTCGGCGTCATCGAGGCCGAGGCGAACGGCCGGATCATCCGCTTCCACGAGAAGTCCAAGGATCCGCCGGCCATGCCCGGCGACGACACGCGCTCCCTCGCGTCGATGGGGAACTACGTCTTCGAGACCCGGACGCTGATCGACGTCGTCACCCCGACGGGAGAGGATCAGCAGCGCACGGACATCGGCGGCCACGTGATCCCGGCGTTGACCGCCGCTGGCCTCTCGCGGCTGTACGACTTCTCGCAGAACGTCGTGCCGGGGCAGGACCAGCACGAGCGCGGCTACTGGCGCGACGTCGGGAGCCTCGACGCCTTCTACGAGGCGAACATGGATCTCATCGCGCCGATCCCCGAGTTCAACCTCTACAACGACGACTGGCCCGTGCTGACGCACCAGCCTCCGCTGCCGCCGGCCAAGGTGTCGAAGGGAAGCGCGGGCGAGCCGTCGTTCGTCGAGGGCAGCCTCCTCTGCCAGGGCTCGATCGTGTCGGGGGGGCATGTGGAGCGGTCGATCGTGGGACCCGGCGCCTACGTCGACCACGGGGCGCGCGTCGTGGACTCGATCCTCTTCCCCGGCGTCCGCGTCGGCGAGGGCGCGCAGCTCGAGCGCTGCGTCGTGGACAAGTCGAACGTCGTCCCGCCCGGCTACCGGATCGGCATCGAGCCCGAGGAGGATGCCGAGCGCTTCACCGTCAGCGCTGGCGGGATCACCGTCGTCGCGAAGGGTCAGCGCCTCGACGCGGTGACGGAACCGGCTCCGGCGGCCGAGAAGCCCGGGTAGCCGAGAAGCCCGGGCAAACAGTCTGGTACTCGGGTCTGGGGTTGCCTCGCGCGCCCGTCTCGTTGCTCGAGCAGCGTGGAAGCTCTCGTGGTGGCCGCGGCTTGCCTGGTGCTTCTCACGCCCGGTGCCTGGCACCCTCTTCTTGCCGAACGGGCCAGTCGGCTCAGGGCGGGAGCCGGCGCCAGCGACCTGTGGCCTCGCGGAGCCGCGCCGCGTGCTCGAGCGTGAGCTGGCCCGGTTCGAGCGCCCACTCCCAGTTCCCGCCGATGGTCGACGGCGTGTTCATGCGGGCCTCGCTCCCGAGCCCGAGGACGTCCTGCGCCTGGAGGATCGCGAGCCGCGACCGCGAGGAGAGCGTCAGCTCGACGAGAGCCCACGACGGCTCGACTCCTTCGTCGATGCCGGCTCGCTCCCGTTCCGCGTCGACGCGCCGCCGAACCGCGCGCGGCGCCGACGCGAACCAGCCGGCAGCCGTGTCGTTGTCGTGCGAGCCGAGGTAGGCAACGGCGTGCTCGCGGTGGTTCGCCAGCGCGTGCGGTGCCAGCCGGCCGCCGCCGAACGCCCACTGGAGGACGTGCATCCCCGGGAGCCCGAGCTCCTCCCGAAGCGCGTGCACCGCGGGCGTGATGTGCCCGAGATCCTCCGCGATGAGCGGAAGCGGGCCGAGCGCGTCACTCGCTCGCTCGAAGAGGTCGCGGCCGGGCCCGCGAAGCCAGCGACCGCGACGTGCCGTGCGGTTGCCGTGGCGAACGGCCCAGTAGGAGACGAGCCCGCGGAAGTGATCGAGGCGGACGACGTCGACCAGCTCGAGCGCGCGCCGGAAGCGCTCCAGCCACCAGCCGTACCCCCCGTGGCGGAGCGTCCTCCACCGGTAGGTCGGGTTCCCCCACAGCTGGCCCGAGCGGCTGAACATGTCGGGGTGCGCTCCAGCGTCGAGGGACAGGTCGAAGATCTCGGGGTGCGCCTCCACGTCGGCGCTGTCGCGCGCGACATAGAGGGGGAGGTCGCCGATGATGCGCACTCCTCGCCGGTTCGCGTACCCACGCAGCGCCGCCCACTCGCGCTCGAAACGCACCTGCGCCTCCAGCTCGCGCTCCTCGCCCGTGTAGGTGATCCAGTCGTCGATCCAGAATGCGTGTCGGCGCCGGAAGTGGGCTGCGGCTCGCGCCGACACGGTCGCGTCCGGCTTCGCGAGCAGCCCGCTCCAGCCGGCGAAGGCCGAGGAGCCGGCGTAGGGCGACCCGAACTCGTCTGGCGGGCCGAGCGGGAGGACCTGCCAGAAGGACTGACCAGCGGAGACCAGCCAGTCCACGAAGCGGTATGCCTCCGGCCCGAGGCGCCTGCCGGGGAGTGAGGTGGGATGAAGGAGGATCCCCGCCGAGCGTCCCAGAGCGAAGGCCTCACGCCGAGCGCCACGCGTGCGCGTGCCGGGCTCGCTCGCAGGTGGCATCGCGTTCAGTCCGCCGGGACGACGGCCTCGAGCCGTGAGGCAGGCGCATAGACCTGCCGCACGTAGTCGTCGAGCATGCGCGCGCTCGTGAAACGGGGCGCGCACGTCACGAGAGCCGCCTTCACCTTCTCGCACCAGGCGTGCGGGACGTCGTTCGCGCCGCGCTCGTGGAAGAGCGGGATCACCTCGTGCTCGAGGAGGTCGTAGAAGGACTCCGCGTCGTGGGCGTCCGTCTCCTCGGGGCTCAGCCCGTCCGCCGTCGGGATTGCCCACCCGTTCGACCCGTCGTAGGCCTCGGCCCACCAGCCGTCGAGCACGCTGAGCTGGAGGCCGCCGTTGAAGGTGGCCTTCATCCCGCTCGTCCCGCTCGCCTCCATGGGCCGCCGGGGGAGGTTGATCCAGACGTCGCACCCCGCCACGAGCTGGCGGCCGACCGAGAGGTCGTAGTCCTCGAGCACGACGACGCGGCGTGCGAGCTCCTGCGAGCGGCGCTTGAGCGCGAAGAGGTCGCGGAGGGCGTGCTTGCCGTCCTCGTCGAGCGGGTGCGCCTTGCCGGCGACCACGAGCTGGACCGGCGGGTCGCCCGCGAGCAGGCGGGTCGCGCGCTCGGGGTCGTAGGCGAGGAGGTAGACGCGCTTGTACGTCGCCAGACGGCGTGCGAAGCCGAGCGTCAGCGCGCCGGCGTCGAGCGCCGTCGCCGCGGCGCGCACGTACTCGATCTGCTCGCCGCGCTGCAGCCGGTCGACCTGGCTTCGGTGACGCACGTACGCGATCAGTTGCTCGCGTGCCGTGCAGCGAGCGTGCCAGAGCTCCTCGTTCGGGATGGCGAGGACGGGCGCCCACGTTGCGGCGTCCTTTGCCCGCCCGGCCCAGCCATCGCCGAGATAGCGGTCGAACAGGTCTCGCATGGGGTCCGAGAGGAAGGTCGGGAGGTGGGAGGCGTTCGTGACGTGCGTGATCGGAACGTCCGCGTCGCTCGTTGCCTCGGGAAACTGGGGACGCCACATCGCCCGGGCGACCTCCCCGTGTAGCCGGCTCACCCCGTTGCGCGTGCGGCTGCAGCGGATCGCGAGCTGCGTCATGCCGGCCGGCTCGGCCGGATCCTCTGGCACCGTCCGGAACAGCCCGACGAAGCCGGCGCCGTCGAGACCGAGCCGACCGGGGAGATCGGGCACCAGCCCCACGAGCTCGTCGGCGCCGTACGTCTCGTTCCCGGCGGGAACCGGCGTGTGGGTCGTGAACACGAAGCGCTCGCGGGAGCGCGCCAGCGCCTCGTCGGTCGAGGCTCCGGCCTCGACCTCTCCGGCCGCGACCTCGAGGGCCGCGAAGGCCGGGTGCCCCTCGTTCAGGTGGAACAGGCCCGGGTCGATCCCGAGCGCTCGGAGGACGCGAATGCCGCCGACCCCGAGGAGCGCGTACTGCGCGAGGCGTAGTGCGCGCCCTCCCTCGTACAGCCGCGCCGTGTACCAGCGCTGCACGTGGTCGTTCTCGGGCATCTCCGAGTCGATGAGAAACAGCGGGACCCGGCCGACGTCCACGCGCCAGACCTGGAACCACGTCGTCTCGCCCCAGATGTCGAGGGAGAGCCTGAGCGGCTCGCCGTCGATCGACACCCGCGCCATGGGGAGGCTCTTCGGGTCGTTCACGGCCCAGTACTCGAGCTGCCGGCCGTTCGCGTCGAGGCGCTGGCGGTGGTACCCGCGCCGGTACAGGAGCCCGACGGCGACCAACGGCAGTCCCTGGTCGCTCGCCTCCTTGAGGGTGTCGCCGGCGAGGACGCCGAGGCCTCCCGAGTAGATGGGGAGCGACGCGTGGATGCCGTACTCGGCGCAGAGGTACGCGACGGTGCCCGGAAGCCCGGGGCGCCGCACGAGCGGGCGCGCCAGGTCCGCCGTCACGTCCGCGACCAGGTGCTCGATGCGCTCGCGCAGCCGGGCATCGCGATTCGCGTTTGCCCGGGTCGAAGGCCACAGGTCGGAGAGGAAGCGCACCGGGTTCCCGCCCGCGAGCTCCCAGCGGTGCGGGTTGATCTCGCGGAAGACGTCCTCGGCGCCCGGGTACCAGCTCCAGCGGTAGTTGTAGGCGAGCGGCGCGAGCGGCGCGAGGGCGTCCGGAAGGTGCTCGGCGAGGTCCGCTGCGCGCCGCGCGATGTCAGCCGCGCCGGCCGCAGTCGTGAAGTCGGGTGCCGTGTCGTCCATTCGGGAGGTCGTCGCCCAGCCGGCGGATGCGCAGCCTAGCCTGTTCGGCGGCGCGTGGTCTCCCAGGAGCGGCAGCCCCGAGCTCGCGATCGTGCGCGAGGGCGTGTAGCCAGTCGTCACCATGCGGGGGCGTGCTGCTTCCGGTCCCCCAGCCCTACGACTTCGCGCTCTCGATCTCGCGCTTCCGCGACTACGGGTCCGACCGGGCGACCGTCTGGCACGACGGAGGGATCCATCGTGTCGTGGCTGGGCGGGAGGTCCGGGTCGAGCCCACCCGAGGCGGCGTCCGGATCGAGCCCGCCGTGGACGGAGCGGCCGAGCACGTCGGCTTGCTCCTCGGCCTGCCGTTGGACCTCGACCCCTTCCGTGTCTGGGCCAGCCGGGACAGCGTGCTCGCCCCGCTCGTCTCGTCGCTTGCGGGGTTCAGGCCAACCTTGAGCCCGAGCCCGTTCGAGGCGCTCGTCATCGCGATCACCGCTCAGCAGATCTCGCTCCGGGCGGCGGCCGCGATCCGGTCACGGTTCGTCGAGCGGCTGGGCGAGCGGCACGACGTCGCGTGGTCGTTCCCCGGGCGCGAGCGCGTTGCGCGCCTCCGGCCCCGCGAGCTCATGGTGCTCGGCTTCTCGACGAGGAAGGCCGAATACGTGATCGAGCTCGCGCGCGCCGACCTCGACTTCGACGCGCTCGCCCGCCTCTCCGACGAGGAGGTGATCGAGGCGATCACGCGGATCCGCGGGCTGGGCCGCTGGACCGCCGACTGGTTCCTCGCGCGCCACCTGGCGCGACCCGAGGCATGGCCCGCCGGAGACCTCGGCGTGCGCAAGGCGGTGTCGGCGTTCTACGCTGACGGTCGTTCACTGTCGACCGAGGAGGTCCGCTCGATGGCGGAGCGCTTCGCCCCGTTCCAGAACCTGACGGCCCAGTTCCTGCTCGCCGCGGCGAGGATGGCCGCATGAACGTGCGGAAGGCCGAGAGCGGCGACTTCGACGACATCGCGGCGATGTGGCGCGAGTTCGACGGCGAGATCCCGCCGCCGATCCACGAGGAGTCGGTCGAGCACGAGCGGGAGATCGACGAGGTCGCCGAGCTGATCTCCTCCGAGATCGCGTTCGTGGCCCAGAACGACGAGGGCGACTCCGTCGGGTTCGTGCTCGCGCGCCGGGGGTCTCCGCGCAGCGTGACCATCGAGGAGCTCTACGTCACGCCCGAGGTTCGCGGCTCGGGGATCGCGACGAACCTTCTCCACGAGGTCGTGACGGCCGCACGCGAGTACGGCGCCGAGTACATCGACCTCGAGGTGATGGCGTCCAACACGCTGGCTCGGACCCTCTACGCGCGCTGGGGCTTCCGCGAGGAGTTCGTCCATCTCGTCGAGGAGGTCGCCGCCCTCGAGGAGCGCCTGGGCGCGCAGGAGTCGGCGTCGTTCGGGTCGATCCACGTGCAGTCGGACGACCTGAGCGGGGTCGAGCAGGCCGTCCGCCAGTTCGTGCCGCGCCTGCCCGGAGGCTCGCGCGGCTCGCTCGTCGCACCGCCGCGCCACGGCTGGATCGCCGTCTACGACGACGTGTGCGACCGAGACCCCGAGATGTTGCGCCGGCTCGCCAAGGAGCTCGCTGACCGCATGGGCGCGATCGTCTGCCTGCTCGGCCTCGAGCGTGACGAGCTCGTGCGCATGATCTGCTTCGAGGGCGGGCGGATCGTCGACGAGTACCTCTCGGTGCCGCAGTACTACGGGCCGCTGCCGCCCGGCGACGTGGTCGGGCTGCAGGCGAACCCGCGGGTCGTCTCTCGCCTCACGGGCGCCGACCCGGAGGCAATCCGCCGGATAGCGCGGACGGCGGCGGCTCCTTCGGACCTCGAGCCAGCGCGTGAGCTCCTCGCGGCGCTCGCCGAGGCGATGGGCATCGAGGGGGCGGAGCGCGGTTGGGGAGACGGGACCGAGATCGTCGGCGCAGTCAGGATCGACCGCGCGTGAACGTCCTCTTGCTGCACGCGTGGCCGCTCGACGAGACCATGTGGGACTCACGGCTTCCTGCGGTGCGGGAGGCGGGGTTCGAGCCGATCGCCCCACGGCTCTACGGGAGAGGTGCGTCGATCGACGGATGGGCGGCCCAGATCCTCGGCGAGGTCGACGGCCCGTTCGTCGCCGTCGGCGCGTCGATGGGCGGCTACACGGCGCTCGCGCTCGGGCGGCGCGCACCGGAGCGCGTCGTCGGGTTCGCGCTCGTCGGGTCGCGGGCCGACGCCGACTCGCCCGAGCGCCGCCGCGCCCGTGAGGCACAGATCGCGTCGCTCCGCTCTGACGGCGTCCCGTCCGAGGTCGAGACGAACGTCCCCGCCGAGGAGCTCGCCGTCGCCCAGGAGGCGATCCGCGACCGGCCGGACGCGATGGGCGTCGTCGCGTCGTTCGGCGGCCCGCTGCTCGTCTGCGTCGGCGACGCGGACGAGGTCGTCTCCGTCGAGGAGGCGCGCGCGATCGCCGACGCCGCTCTTCTCGGCTCGCTCGAGGTCTTCCCCGGCGCCGGCCACCTCGTGAGCCTCGACGCCCCGGAGCGGTTCGAGGTCGTCCTGCTCGACTTCCTGCAGCAGTGGCGGACGTAACCCTCGACGAGCTTCGCGGCAGGCTGGGCGAGGAGGGGCTCGTCCTGCTCGACGTGCGCATGCCGCAGGAGTTCGAAGGCTCCGCAGGCGCGCCGTGCGATCCGCGCCAGGGGCACATCCCCGGAGCCCGGAGCCTCCCTCTCGACCGGCTCGTGCGGTGCCGTTCGGCCGACGAGGTGCGCGCTCTCGTCGGCTTGGCGCCCGGCACCGAGATCATCGCGTACTGCCACTCGGGCAACCGCTCCGGGTTCGCCGCGCAGGTGCTTGCGGCGGCGGGCTACGAGGCTCGCAACTTCGTGGGCTCGTGGCACGAGTGGTCGCGCGATCCAGAGCTGCCCTCCGCTGCCTCGTAGCCCCTCGGGCCGTATGCTGATCGGCGGGACATGGTGATCCTCGCCGCGGGCTCTTCGAGCGAACTCTTCGCGGACATCGCCGTCATCCTCATCGTCTCGGCGCTCGCCGGCGTCATCGCGGTGAGGCTGCGGCAGCCGCTCGTCGTCGCGTTCGTCGTGGTCGGCGTCCTGGTAGGACCGAGCGTCCTCGGGCTCGTCGAGCCGGGAGATGAGCTCGAGCTCCTGTCCAATCTCGGCGTCGCGGTGCTCCTCTTCGTGGTCGGGCTCAAGCTCGACCTCCACGTCATTCGTCGGCTCGGCCCCGTGGCTGTGGTCGTCGGCTGCGTCCAGGTGGCTCTCATCGCGCTCGGCGGCTTCGTGATCGCGCTCGCGCTCGGGCTCGACACGGTCGCCTCTCTCTACGTTGGGATCGGGCTCGCGTTCTCGAGCACGATCATCGTGGTCAAGCTCCTCTCGGATCGCCGCGAGATCGACGACCTCCACGGGCGGCTCGCCGTCGGAATCCTGATCGTGCAGGACATCATCGTCGTCGCGGCGATGATCGTCATCGCCACGACGGGCGAGGGGACAGGCTCGCTCGGAGCTGCGCTCGTCGAGGTGGGGCTGAAGAGCGCAGCCCTCGTCGTCGTGCTCGCCGTCCTCATGCGCTTCGTGCTCGGCCCGCTGCTCCACTCGCTCGCGCGCAACCCCGACCTCCTGCTGCTGTTCGCGATCGCGTGGGCCGTGGTTCTCGCCGCCGTCGGCGACTGGATCGGCATCGGCGCCGAAGTCGGCGCCTTTCTCGCAGGCTTCTCGCTCGCGTCGACGCCGTACCGCGAGGCGATCGGGTCGCGGCTCGTCACGCTTCGCGACTTCCTCATCCTCTTCTTCTTCATCGATCTCGGGTCGCGGCTCGACCTGAGCGAAGCGCAGGACGAGGTACTCGCGGCGATCGTCCTCTCGGTCTTCGTGCTCGTCGCCAAGCCGCTCGTCATCACCGTGCTGCTGACGGCGATGCGCTACCGGAGCCGCGTCTCGCTCGAGACCGCCCTCTCGCTCGCGCAGATCAGCGAGTTCTCGCTCATCCTCGCGGCGCTGGGCCTGCGCTTCGAGCAGATCGACGAGGAGACGACCACGCTGCTGACGGTCGTCGCGCTCGTCACCATCACGGCGTCTTCGTACCTCCTCCTGAACGCCGAGACGATCTCCCGCCGGTTCGCCGGGGCGCTCGAGCGGCTCGAACGGGGCGACTCGGAACGCTTACGGCTCGCCGAGCACGAGCCGCCTCCGGACGTCGTGGTGCTCGGGCTCGGGCGGTACGGGGACGGCATCGTGTCGGGCCTCCACGAGCACGGGCTTCGCATCCTCGGTGTGGACTTCGACCCCGTCGTGCTCTCTCGCTGGGCCGAGCAGGGCGTCGGCGTGCTGTACGGGGACGCCGAGGATCCGGAGCTCCCGAGCATCCTTCCGCTCCCGCACTCCGGCTGGATCGTGAGCACGATCCGGCGAGTCGACGCGAACCTCGCGCTGCTCGCAGCGCTCCAACACTTCGAGTACGACGGCAAGGTCGCGGTCGCTGCGCACCGTCGCGACGAGGGCGAACGGCTTCGGGCGGCGGGCGCCGATCGTGTGCTGTACCCGTACGCCGACGCGGCTCAGGAGGTCGTGGAGCTCGTCGCGCGATCCGACATCGCCCCGATGGCCTGATCGGTGCGTCGGCTCGCCTGCTGCAGGAAGGCGGAGACGAGCGCCCGGCCCTGCTCGTTGGAATCCGGCATCCGCGCTACGGACTCCGCGAGGAACCCCTCCGGGTCGTCGAGCTCGTGCGGCTCCTCCTCGATCCAGGTCCGCACCATCGGCAGTGTCACCTCCGCGTGGAACTGAATGCCCCACGCGTTGCCGATCCGGAAGGCGTGCGTGCAGACGGCGCTTCGCGCGAGCTCGACGCCGTCCTCGGGGATCCCGAACGTGTAGCTGTGCCACTGGAGCGCCTTGGCCTGCGCGGGCAGCGCGCCGAGCACCGGGTCGGCGCGACCCTCGGGCGTCACCTCGACCGTGAGCCATCCCACCTCGGGCTCGCTCATCGGCGCGACCCAGGCACCCGCGGCGCGCGCGAGCATCTGCGAGCCGAGGCAGACGCCGATCGCGGGCACTCCCTCCTCGAGCACGGAGCGGAGGAACTGGTCCTCGTGCCCGAGCCAGTGGAACTCGTCGTCCTGGTCGGGGTGCATCGAGCCGCCGAACACCATGACGGCGTCGTAGGCGCCCGCTGGCCGCGGCGCGTCGCCGAGCGGCACCGACCACCGCTCGAGCTCGTGCCCCGCCGCCTCGACGACTTCCTCGAACACGCCACCCGGGACGCTCGGGCCGTGGGTCATCGAGAGGACCTTCACGATCCGGACTCTAGATGCCCGATTCCACGGGCATCGCACGTCGGATGGAGTTCGCTGGCTGACCGCGCGCCGGGGGAACCGAGGTCGGCGCTGGCGTAGAATGGCGAGCGCCAGGGTCCATGCCCGCCCTCAACGTCCGCGGTCGACGGGAGCTCGGAGGTAACGCCCGCATGCAGCACTGGGATCTGACGGCAGCGAACGAGGGAAGCAGAACGGGCCCGCGAGTCCTCTTCTCGACCTCCGAAGCACGTGGCGTCGTGATCGACCTCGCGCAGGGCGAGGAGATGGGCGACCACCAGGTTCGCGAGCGGGCGCTGGTACACGTCCTGCGGGGGAGCGTGACGTGCACCAGTGGAGCCGACACCGCGACCTGCGTGGAGGGCACGCTCACCGTCTTCGAGCCGGGCGAGCCCCATACGCTGCGCGCGCTGCAGCCGACGCGGCTGCTTCTCGTCCTCGCTCCCTGGCCGGGAGAGGGGCACTACCACGACACGGGAGGCGATGACCCGCACGAGCTTCCCGTCCACGCAACCCAGCACCCGCTGGGTTAGCTGACGCAGCTCCGGGCCGAAGTCGCAGCAGACCGCCAGATTGATGCCGGCCTCCGGGGACCGCTCCGGGACACTGGCCCAGGCGAGCGAGGTCGAGCTCAGAGGAGCCACAAGGCCAGCAGCACGAGCGCGACGGCGCCGATCGCCGTCAACAGGCCGACGAACTCGCCTCCCCCCGCTGCTGATCAGGATGAAGGCGGCCGAGACGAGGCCTCGGGCGCGATCGCCGCCTACGACGGCCGCTAATACGCATCAAGCCTCTAGCTAGGTCCTGAGAAGCCCGGAGCATCGTGCGTCCTCCCGCCGAATCTGTGGAGGAGCCGGCTACGCGAGAAATCGCTCGATCTCGTCGAGCACGGGTTCCGGCGCGTCGAGCCATGGGAGATGACCGGCGTCAGGAATGCTCGCGACGAACACGCTCTCGCCTGTCGACGCAATCGTCGCCCACGCGGACGCCACGTCCGCCGTTACGAAGGCATCGCGATCTCCGTGGACGAAGAGAAGCGGAACCTCGAGTGCGGACCAGCGCTCGCCGAGGAGAAGCTCCTTGCGCACCCCGCCTGGCCCGACCACACGCCGGACGAGGCTCAGCGCGCTGTTGCGGTTCCGGCGGGTGTGCGCGACGTCGACATCGAGGAGCTCGTCAGGCAGGTTCTCTGGATGTGCGACGAGCACTTGACCCCAGAACTTGCGGTTTCCCTCGCGTGACGGCCGTCCGAGCATGAGCCGCCCGATCGGCTTCCCGACGATGGGGGAGCCGAGAACACGAAGCGGCAGCGGAGCGTCGCGAGTGACGCCGGGAGGATGCCCGGCGATGACGAGCCGACGCACGCGCGACGGCTGGTCGAGCGCGAACACCGCCGACCACCAGCCTCCGATCGAGTTCGAAACGAGCGCGGCAGATCGGAGCTCGCACCCGTCGAGGATGTCTCCGAGGAACGTGCTCGCGTGTCGTGCGAGATCGACGCCGTCGTAGTCGAACGGATCGGCAAGACCGTGGCCGGGACGGTCGATCGCGAGCACGCGATGGCGTCGGGCGAGCAAAGGCATGAACGGCACCCACTCGTACGCTCCGTCACCCCCGCCGTGCACGAGGAGAATAGGGTCGCCGTCACCGAGCTCGAGGACCTGCGTCTCCCCGTTTGACCACGGGACTCGGCGGACCTGGGTCTCGGGTGCAAAACGAGCGAGGAGAGCGCCTTGAGCATCCTGAACCTCTCGATCGAGCTCGTCGCTCGTCACGGCGCTAGTCTATCGACGGCCTTGTGCCGCAGGGCTCAAACGCCAACGCAAGGACCAGTTGCCCACGCGGGCTGGCTCGAGGTCAGCCCAGAACCACTCCTTCGAGGGTCGCCGGCTCGGGGTCCGGGAGGCGTCTCATGCGGACCGCGTTGAGCAGGCCGAGGAGGCTGGCAAGGAGCGGCACGAGCAAGGCCACCTGGAGCGAGCGGTCTCGTGCTTGCTTGTTGATCCGCAGGATCTCGGCCTGGACGTCCTCGGGCTCCCCGGCGAGCAGCGGTTCGAGCTGGGCGTTGCTCATCACCTCGGCGTCGTCCTCCAGCGTTTCCGCGATCTGCTGCTGCTGGGCCGGCGGGATCACCTCGCTTTCCTCCGTGAGGTTCGTGAACTCCAAGGCGAGGAAGGCGAGGAGGATGCCGCCCGCCATGGCCAGACCGAACGAGAGCCCGAACGACCCCGCGGCCGAGTTCACGCCGGCTGCCTCGCTCACGCGCTCCTCTTCGATCGGCGAGAGCGTGTAGTTGTTCAGCTGCGACACGAGCAGTCCCAGCCCCGACCCCGCGATCAGCAGCGGGACGACGAGCGCCCAGCCCGAGTCCGTGCGAGGAACGATCGGGATGATCAGCGCCATCCCGACGGCGCTCAGCAGGAACCCGAGCATGATGATGTTGGCCGGCGGCGATCGCGGCCGCTGCGCCGACCAGCGCGTACGTCTTGACCCGTGCTGCACCTTCGAAGTTGCCGTGGATCAGCGACTGCATGGCGGGCAGCAGTAGCGACGCCCCCAGGCCGCCGATGATCGCCCAGAAGACAATGACAGCCGTCATGCCCTGGGCTAGCGTCATCGCCAGTGCCCCGATCGCGTACGCGCAGAGACCCACCACGTAGGCCCGCTTGCGCCCGTACAGGTCGCCGATCTTGCTGCTGATCAGGATGAACGCGGCCGAGACGAGGGCCTCGAGCGCGATCGCCGCCTGGACGCTGCTCACGGCCGTGTCGAGGTTTGCGACCACGGCCGAGATCGAGACGGTTATCAGCGACGTGTCCGCCTCCCGCGGCCGGGACGCGAGCCTCGTCGAGGAGCCCTCGCATCAGCGATCGCGCTGCGGGGAGCGCAGTCATCGCGGTTGTCTGGGTGGCCTACAGCTTCAACTTCCTGATGACCATCGCCAGGCGCAAGACCAGCCACATCTATGTGTCCAACTGGTTCTTCCTGGGCATGATGGTCATGATCACCTACCTCCACGTGGTCAACTCCCTGGCCATCCCGGTAAGCTGGACCACCTCCTACTCGGTCTTCTCCGGGGTGCAGGACGCGATGATCCAGTGGTGGTGGGGCCATAACGCGGTGGGCTTCTACCTGACCGCCGGCTTCCTGGGCATCATGTACTACTTCGTGCCGAAGCAGGCCGGACGCCCGGTCTTCTCCTACCGCCTGTCGGTCATCCACTTCTGGGCGCTGATGTTCGGTTACGTGTGGCTGGGTGCTCACCACCTGCAGTACACCACACTGCCCGACTGGACCGGGTCTCTCGGTGCCGCCGTTTCCCTGGCCATGATCATTCCCTCCTGGGGTGGTGCCATCAACGGTATGATGACCCTGTCCGGG
>JAWOIV010000154.1:0-5840 GCA_046484465.1 Gaiellaceae bacterium | reverse complement strand
GCGCAGAGACCGAAGAGGCCGATCGATCGGGGATCCGCAGCGTCGAGAGAGCGCTCGTTACACGTTGCAACTTGGACGGGCTTCGCACGGATGTGTCACGGAGTGCCGTCGCGTGCGACCGACGAGCACTGCCGGCCACCGTCGCGATACGAACGTCGCTTCAGGGACCTCGGCGCGGCCGGGAACGGCTCGACGGACTCCGGCGCGGCGCCGCTCAGGTGATCGTGTACTCGGGACCTGAGCCGCCCTCGGGGGGCGTCAACCGGCCGCCCTTGGCGGTGATGGCACCGCACTGCACGCAGTTCGACGGCGTCACCTCGAGCGCCACCATCCCGTCGCCCAGATCCGGGCCGACCTCGTAGACCTGCGCCGGGCACATCGCCGTCCACGCCTCCGCCACCGGCCTGCGGACGCGCGTGGCGACCCGGATGTGGTTGGGCTGGTCGTCGCGTGTGCGATTCCCGGAGGCGAAGACGGACGAGAGCTTGTCGAAGACGTACTTCCCGTCCGGCGTCGGATACCGCTCCGCGCGCCCGGTCTTCATGAGCGCCGTCCCGGCGTTCGGATGCGCCGGTATCCGGCGACCGGGCACACGCCCCTTCGTGATGGTCATCATGCTCGCGAGCGCGCCGCCGACCCAGAACCCCTTGTCGAACGCCTGGCGCATGTTCCGCACCTCGTAGAGGCCTTTCCACACGCTGCTCGCCCGGAGCGCCTCGTCGTAGGAATCGAGTGCGCCCACCCGGCTCGGCACCTCGCCGCGCTCGAGCGCGCGGAACGCCGCCTCGGCCGCGAGCCGGCCCGACTCGATCGCGTAGTGGACTCCCTTGAGCCGCGGCACGTTGACGAGGCCTGCGCCCTCGCCGACGAGCAGCAGTCCCGGCGCGTTGAACCTCGACGGCAGCGAGTAGTACCCGCCCTCCGTGATCGTCTTCGCGCCCCACGCGACGCGCTCCCCGCCCGCGAGGATCTTCCACACGAGCCGGTGCGTCTTCAGCTCCTGCAGCACGTCGTGGACGGAGAAGTCGACGTCCCGCGCTTCGAGCCCGGCGACGAAGCCGATGGAGACGTGCTCCTCGCCCATCGGGTAGATGAAGGAGCCGCCGAACTCCGCGAAGCTCGCCGACGTCCTGAGCGGCCACGCCATCGTGTGGACGATCCTGCGCAGCGGCTTCGGGACGCGCCAGACCTCCTTCACGCCGAGCGCCCAGATCTGCGGGTTCTCGCCGTGGAGCCCGAAGCGCTCGAGCGCCGCGCCGGTCAGGTACCCCTGGGTGCCCTCGGCCAGGACGGTCACGCCGGCGACGACGTCCGACCCCGGCTCGAACGTCGGGAGCGGCTCACCCTCCCGGCCGCGGCCGCGATCGCCCGTCCGCACGCCCACGACCCGGCCGTGATCCACGAGCAGCTTCGTCGCCGCCGTCTCGGGAAGCACGGCGACACCGAGCGCCTCTGCCTGCTCCGCGAGGAAGCGGCCGAGCTCGGACACCGACACGATCACGTTGCCGTGGTTCCGCATCGTCGGAGGGGGCGGGATCCGGAGCGCGGATCGGCGCGTCAGGACGTATACCGCCTCGCCCGGGACGTCTCCGTAGGTGGGAATGTCCGCCATCGTCAGCCGCCCCTTGAAGAGCTCGCGCAGCGGCCGCGGGTCCATCACCGCACCGGAGAGCAGGTGCGAGCCCGGCTGCTTGCCCTTCTCGAGCAGCGCCACGGGCACGTCGCCGAGCCGCTCCCGCACCTCGGGGTGCTCCTCGAGGAGCTGGCCGAGCCGGATCGCGCAGGCGAGCCCGCCCGGCCCGCCTCCGACGATCAGGACGCCGACCTCGATGCGCTCGTCGAGGCCGTCGGTCGGAACACCGACCGCGTCCACGGCGCCGAAGGCCGGCGGGAAGTCGATCGGCCGTGCCACGGCGCCCTACGTCCCGCGCTGAGCGCGGACGAGCTCCGTCAGCTTCGGGACGATCTGATTCAGGTCGCCGACGACGCCGAGGTCGGAGTAGTCGAAGATCGGCGCGTTCGGATCCTTGTTGATCGCGACGATCGTGCTCGAGCCCTGCATGCCGACCTTGTGCTGGATCGCGCCCGAGATGCCGCAGGCGACGTAGAGCTTCGGCGACACGGACTTGCCCGTCTGCCCGACCTGCGTCGCGTACGGGTACCAGCCCGCGTCCACGACCGCGCGCGTCGCCGCAACGGCGCCGCCGAGCGCGGCGGCGAGCTCCTCCAGCTGCGTGAAGCCCTCCGGTGCGCCGAGGCCCCGGCCGCCCGCGACGATGACGTCGGCGTCCTCGATCGACGGCCCGCTCGACTCCTCCTGCGTCTGCCCGACGAGCGTCGCCGACTTCGAGAAGTCCGAGAACGTCGCCTCGAACGACTCCACCGGCGCCGACCCTCCCGACTCGACGACGTCGAACGCGCCCGAGCGCACGAGCCCGATCCGCGGTGTGCCCGCCCAACCGACGTCGACCAGCACGGTGTCGCCGAGCGCCGGGCGCTTCCCGACGAGCTCGCCGTCGGCGAGCTCGAGATCGGTGAGATCCCAGTTCAGTCCCGCGTCGAGCCGTGCCGCCAGGCCGGCTGCGATGTCCGCGGAGAGGACCGAGGCTGCGAAGAGAACGGTGTCGGCTCCCGCTGCGGCCACCAGCGCGGCGAGGGCGTCCACGCGAGGCTGCGGCAGCGGTGCCGCCAGCTCCTCCGTGTCGAGGGCGTAGGCCTTCGCGGCGCCGAACGCGCCAGCCTTGGCAGCGACGTCCTCCGCGCCGGAACCGAGGACGACGCCCACGGCCTCCCCCAGCGAGGCGGCCTTCGCGAGCACACCGAGGCTGCCCTTCTCGATCTCGCCGCCGTGGTGCTCGAGGTAGACGAGGATCACAGGAGCCGCCTCTCCACCAGGTAGTCGAGGATCTTCTGCGCGGCGCTGCCGTCGTCCTCGATCTTCACCGAGTCCCCGCGCGAGGGCGGCGGGCCGAGCTCGAGCACGGTCGTCCGGGATCCAGCCTCGCCCGCGGCGCCGGCGTCGACGCCGAGATCGGCCAGCGAGAGCGTCTCCTGCGGCTTGGACTTCGCGCCCATGATCCCCTTCAGCGACGGGTAGCGAGGCTCGTTGATCGCGTCCGAGACCGCGACGACCGCCGGCAGCGGCGCCGTGATCGTGTCGTACCCGTGCTCGGTCTGGCGCTTGCCGGTGACCGAGGAGCCGTCCGTCGTCAGCGTGGCGACCTGGGAGACGAGCGGATGCTGCAGCCGGTCGGCGACCGCCGCCCAGAGGACGGCGCCGTCACCGTCGCTCGAGGCCTGCCCGAAGAGGACGAGATCGGGCTGCTCGCGCTCGAGCGCCGCGGCCAGCACACGGCTCGTCGCCACGAGATCGGACCCGGCGACCGCCTCGTCCGCGACGAGCACCGACCGGTCCGCGCCCATCGCCAGCGCCTTCCGGAGCGCCTCGACAGCCTTCTCCGGCCCGACCGAGACGAGGACGACCTCGCCGCCCTGGGCCTCCTTGAGGCGGATCGCCTCCTCGACCGCGTTGAGATCCGTCGTGTTGAGCGCGGCCTCGCCGGAGCGATCGAGCCGCTTCGTCTGCGGGTCGATCCGCTTCGCGGCGGTCGCATCCGGCACCTGCTTGACGCAGACGGCGATCTTCATCGGCGAGGACTCTACCCGGGCCGCTCGGAGCAGCCAGCAAAGAACCGTTGGCGCCGAACGTCTGCTAGCCTCGGCCCCTTCGAGCGCGCACCGGAGCACCGCCTCTCATGAGACGCCACCGGACGACAGCCCGAGGGACCCTCGTCTCCCTCCTCCTCGCAGGCCTCGCGGCGGCTGCGTTCGCGTCCCCGTCGAGCGGGACGCCGGAGCACAAGGGGCAGCAGGGCAACAAGGTGCCGCAGCTCGTCTTCCCGCTCGTCGCGAAGACGAACCTCTGGAACAACTTCGGCGACCCGCGGGGGAACGGACGCCACGAGGGGATCGACATGGAGAACCCCTGGCGCGCGCCGGTCGTCGCCGTCGAGCCGGGCACCGTCAAGTACTGGGAGTCGGGCCTCGGCGGCTGCATGCTCTACCTCTACGGCGTGAGCGGGACGACCTACATGTACATCCACCTCAACAACGACCTCACGCGGCGGAACGACAACCGCGGCGGGTGCAAGGCGGGCACCGCGTACGCGGTGCCCAACGGCGCGAAGGTCGCCGCGGGAGAGCAGGTCGGCTTCAACGGCGACTCGGGCGACGCGGCCGGGAACCCGCACCTCCACTTCGAGGTGCACCCGGGTGGCGGCAAGGCCGCCAACCCGTTCCCGCATCTCAAGCGAGCCGTACGACCGCTCTTCGCCGCGAGGCACGGCACCCCGTTCAGCCTGGGCCTGCGCGGGAAGCTCCTCGCCGCCGGCGGCGGGACGATGACGCTCGAGGTCGAGCGCGTGCGCCACTACCCCGGCGGCCGCTGGCTGGAGGTCGAGCCGCGCACCGTGGAGCTCGCCGTCTCGGGCGCGGCCTCGGCGGGAGCGACGATCGCCGGCGTGTCCGCGGCAAGGCCACGCGAGCTGAAGCAGCCCCTCGCAGTCACTGCGTTCACGGTGAAGGCGAAGACGACGCCCGAGGCGATCGTCGGCGCGGCCGGCTCGCTGACGGCGAGCCGCGTCGTCTCACCGTAGCCCGACCTGGAGACGGGCGCGGCTCACGGCACGCAGCGTGGCCGCCGATACACGCGGCAGGATGCAGGGGATGCCAGGCGACCTCACGATCCTCATGCCGGTGTACAACGAGCTCGCGACCGTGGAGGCGGCGATCGACGACGCGCTCACGGCCGAGCTCCCGGTGACGCGGCGCGAGCTCGTCGTCGTCGACGACGGCTCGACGGACGGGACGCGAGAGCTCCTCGAGTCACGGCCGTGGCCGGACGAGGTGCGACTCGTCTTCCACGACCGCAACCGCGGAAAGGGCGCCGCGCTCCGAACGGCGCTCCAGCACGCGACCTGCGAGCTCGCGGCCGTCCTCGACGCCGACCTCGAGTACCGCGCCGGCGATCTCGCCGACGTCCTCGAGCCGCTGCTCGCGGGAGATGCGAACGTCGTCTTCGGCACCCGCGCCTGGACGTCACAGTCGTCGTTCAGCTTCTGGTACGTGGTCGGCAACAAGGCCGTGACGTTCGCGACCAACCTGCTCTACAACTGCTGGATCTCGGACGTCATGACCTGCCACAAGGCGATGCGCACCGAGCTCTATCGCTCACTCCCGTTGCGAGAGCGAGGGTTCGCGATCGAGCCCGAGATCGCAGCGCGCGTGCTCCGCGCGGGCGAGCGGATCCACGAGGTGCCGATCTCCTACAAGGCGCGATCCCGCGAGGCCGGGAAGAAGCTGACGACGCTCGACGGCCTACGCGTGCTCCGAACGCTCCTTCGCTGCCGCGTGGATTGAGCCATGGCGGCGACGGTAGATCGTCTGCGGACGGTCACCCCGGCGGGGCTCTTCACCACGGGAGCCTACGCCGCCCTGGGAGTGATCCTCTGCTGGTCGCGGCTCGTCGGTCTGGGACGGAGCTACGCCAGCGACGAGCTCATGACCGTCCGCGACTTCGTGGGCGCGGGGCCGCGCGAGATCCTCGCGGGCTCGTACGTCCCGAACAACCACGAGCTCTTCAGCCTGCTCGGCTGGGCGACGAGCGAGCTCGTCGGCGAGTCGGAGGTCGCGCTGCGGCTGTGGTCGGTGATCCCCTTCCTGGTCGGGGTCGCGCTGGTCACCGCCTGGCTGGCCCGAAGGGGGGTTGGGACCTAATCTGACAGACCCGTCTGCGTGCGCGCCTCGCTTCGCCAGGGTCAGTCCCTCACGGTCCCTTCGCT
>JAWOIV010000127.1:0-6335 GCA_046484465.1 Gaiellaceae bacterium | reverse complement strand
CGAAGCGCAGCGAGTGCCCCGTGCTCCGGAGCTCGTTCACCGCCTCTACGGCGCCGGGTATCGGCTCGCCGGAGACGTGGAGAACACCGTCGATGTCCAGCAGAATGCACGCCATGGAGCGTGAGTCTATTCGCGTCACACGCTCCGTCGTCCTGCCCGTCTCGGAGATCGCGCTCCGCGTGTCGCGATCGAGCGGGCCGGGCGGCCAGCACGCGCAGAAGTCGTCCACCCGGGTCGAGGCGACGTTCGACGTGGAGGCGTCCGCGGCGCTCTCCGAGAACCAGAGGCGCAGGGTGGTCGCCCGCGCGGGACCGGTGCTGCGCGCCGTTTCGCAGGACGAGCGGAGCCAGGCCCGCAACCGTGAGCTCGCCGTCGAGCGTCTCGTCGAGAAGCTCCGCGAGGCGCTCGCCGTCCCTCGCCGGCGGGTCGCGACGAAGCCGACCAGCGCCGCACGCGAGCGGCGCCTGGCCGAGAAGAAGCGCCGGGGCCAGCGCAAGCGCCTTCGCCGGCCCCCGGCGGACGACTGACGCTACGCCGTCGCGACGGGCGCGCCGACGAGCTCGAGCGCGGGCTCCTGCGCCTGCCCCGTGTGCTCGCAGATCGCCGCGAGACCCGGATCGCAGTGCCAGAGGACGACGCCGTCTCCCGCTGCCTCGGCGCACGAGGCGACGAGAAACGCGGTCGGGCTCGCGCGATGCACGCCGCCCTGCGCAACCTCGCGCTGGACGTCGAGCGCCCGCTGCAGCGTCCGCTCGGTGAGGGGAAGCCAGAAGAGGGCCTTCCAGACCGTGTCCCAGTCCCGCTCGTACGCGTCGACGTCGGGCGCCGCGGCGAGCACCTCGAGCGCGACCGGGACGCACGTCGCGATCTCACCCCGCCGAAACCGCTCGAGGAACTCGCGCTTGAGCGGCTCGGCGCCCGATCGCCGACGGGCGACCCAGAGAGAGGTGTCCGCGAGGAAGAGCGACATCTCAGATGGGTGACTCCGCGAGATCGCCCTCTCCAGGGCGCGAGCTGGCCGTTCGAGGGTGCGAAGCGCACGCGCGGAGCGATTCCGCTACGCGGGCTCGGGCCGCGGGGAAGCGACCTCGACGCGTCAGATCGCGCAGCTGGACGCGCGAGGTCGTGGATTCACCCATCTCAGGCCACCGGTCCCCGGCGAGCCCAGAATTCGTTCCAGTCGGGCACGCTGTCGCGCTCGAGCTCCAGGTAGCGAACGGCACGCTCGAGCGCCGCGAGCCTGTTCACCGTGGCGAGAGCGCGGTTGATCGTCTCCTTGAACCCGCTCGTTCCCAGGTTGCGCTCTGCCTCGTGCAACTGGCGGACGTCGACCTCGACCGTCGTTCTATGCATGCCGCGTATATCGGCAGGCATGCGAGTCGGCTGTATGCACGATGCATACGGGCTCGCGCGGTCTCCACCACGCAAGCCCGGCGTAGACTCGAGGCGTGCACGAACGGGCGTCGACGGGCTCGCTCGCACCCGAGGCGGTCGCTCCGCACCTGCGCGGGCGCTTCGGGAGCCCGTACCTCTACGAGCTCGAGTGCGCGTCGACGCAGGCACTGCTGCTCGATTCGGGCCTCCCCGAAGGCGCGGTGGCCGTCACCGAGCACCAGACCGCTGGACGGGGAAGACATGGGAGAGCCTGGGTCGCGCCGCCCGGAAGCTCCGTGCTCCTCTCGGTGCTGCTCCGACCCCCGGCCGACCGCCGCCTCCCCGAGCTCTCGCTCGTCGCCGCGCTGGCCGTCGCCGAGGCGATCGACGAGGTCGCCGGATCGCATTCCCGTGTGAAGTGGCCGAACGACGTGCTGATCGACGGGAGGAAAGTCGCGGGGATCCTCGCGGAGCTCCGCGGCGCGGCGGTCGTCGTGGGCGTCGGGGTGAACGTGAGCCAGCCGGAGGAGGAGCTGCCCGCGGACGCGCCCACTCCGCCCGGTTCGCTGCACTCGACGACACGAGCTTCGCCCGACCGGGCCGTCCTGTTGTCCTCGATCCTCCTGAGGCTCGAGCGCGCCTACGACACCTGGCGCGATCGGGGGCTCGCGGGGCTGCACGAAGGGATCGCGGCGCGCGACTACCTTCGCGGCCGGCGGGTAACCGCCGACGGGGACGAGGTCACGGCGCGCACGATCCGTGAGGACGGACGCCTCGAGGTCGAGACGGAGGACGGCGCGGTGCGCTCGCTCGACTCGGGCGAAGTCCTGCTCGGGCGCCCGTGAGCGCGGGGCGAGCCTCGCGCCCTACTGGCCGCGGTCGCCGAAGATGATCGAGATGAGGATGTAGATCCCGAAGGCGATCGGGACGATGAGCGAGCGCACGAGTCGTCCGCGGCTGCTCGGTTGCGCCTCCTCGTCGTCGGCGTCGAAGATCGGCTCCGAGGCGACGGGCTCCGCATCCATGGGCTCGAGGTCGAGCCCATGATTTTCGTACGTCTGCGGCTCGAACTCCTCGACCTCGACCGTGGCCGGCGGCGCCCTCCGCGCCCAGGTCTCGTCCTCCGCGCTCGCGTCCGACCCGGGCAGCGTCCCGCGTTCGAGGTCGAAGAGGCTCGGCCAGCGCCCGCACGAGCGACACGAGTTCGCGACCGGCTCGTTGATCGTCCCGCACTGCAGGCATTGCCAGGGCGCGTCCGCCATCGCTCCGACCTTACCCGCTCATGCGGACCGGGATCTCGACGAGGTTGATCCGCGAGCCGTCCTCGGCCGAGAGCTCGAAGACGAAGAGCGCCCCGATGCCGTCGAAGGGAATCTCGTACGCGGCGGTGGTGAAGTCGAACGTGCCGCGCTCGCCGGAGCCCGATGTCGCGGTGACGAAGCCCTCGTCGACGATACGCCCGTCCGTGTCGGTGAGCTCGTACTGGAACGTCGCCTCGAAGGTGTTCGCCGTGCCCGTCGCGCGCACCGGGTTGCCGACGTCTTCGAAGAAGCGCGGCGACTCGACGAGGATCGCGGGCGTCAGGTTCTCGAAGTCGGCCCGGGAATATGCACCGCGATCCGCCTGCTCAGGGAGGATCTCGACGGATCCGACGGTTGGGAACTGTGTGAGTGTGTATACGACCTGGGCACGCGCCTCCACCGGAAGCGCCTCCGAGAGTTCGACCCGTGCCACGCCGTTCTGCACCGCGATGGACACGACCTCGGTCTCGTCGGGGACGGCCGTCTTGAAGGAGAGCTGCTCGGCCTCTTCCTCGGTCGGGCCGCGAAAGAGCTCGTCCAGCGCGGCCTGGGCTACCGCCTGCGTCCCCTCGACCTCGCGGGGCACGGGCCACACCTTCCCGTCGAGGAGCCAGTAGACGCTGAACGAGGTCGCCTCCGCGGCCGGCTCCGTCGGCGTCTGCGTATCGGTCGTGCCGGCGCCGTCGTCACCGCCCCCGCACCCGGCGAGCAGCAGTAGCGTCCCGGTCAGGACTACCAACCGCCTCATGGCTACAGCGTAGATCCGCGCCGCGGGTCGGGGACGACCTCGGCGATCCGCCGCCGCAGGTCCGCATGGTCGAGCCCCGGGTCGAGGTCGAGCCGTCTCGCGACCTCCTCCTCGAGCCCCTGCCAGAGGTCGATCGTCTCCCACAGCGCGCGTGCAACGTCACGCAGGTCGTACCGCGCGTACGCATGCTCGAGCGCTGCGAGCGCACCGGGATCGGCCCAGCGCTCGAGGAAGCGGCCGCCGTGCCACGTGTCCACGGCCGCATCGACGGCGCGCGCGTGCCAGCCGAGGAGCGTGACGAGCCGCGTCTTCATGTACGCGTCGAGGCACTCCTTCGCGGTGAAGACCTCGCCTCGCCGGAGCTTCTTCGCGGTCCAGAGCGCGTGGTACCAGAAGTCATTCGCGAGCTCGCGGAGCTCGTGCTCTGTCGGCGCCGAGGCCGGAGCCGGGGAGCTCGCGATCCTCTCGAGCCGCTCGCCGAGGCTGACGCTGTCGACGAGCGTCCGGTAGCCGCGCCGAAGCAGGCCCGCGGCAGTCTCGCTCTGCTCGAGCCGCTCGAGCGCGACCGCGGGGAACAGCACGAAGTCCACGTCCTCGCCGGTCTCGTACAGCACGCGCCGCTCCCAGTGACCGTCCACCGTCGCCTCGAGGAACGTGACGACGGGGGAGCCGAACTCCTCGATCCAGCCGGCATCCTCGACGTACGGCTGCGGGTCCTCGAGCAGGAAGAGGAGGTCGAGGTCGGACCAGCGGTCGGCGGGAACGTCTGCTCGCGCCTGCGATCCGACGAGGAGGAGCGCGCGGACGTCCTCGCGCTCGGAGGCCCAGTCGGCAACGGCCGCGGCGACGAGATCCGGGCGCGTGTTCACGTTCGCGAGCAGCCGTTCGTCGAGCTCCAGCACGTTCGGGTTCACGCCCCAGAGCGCCAGCTCGCCCGCGGCGACCCGCCGTTCGAGCTCCGGCAGCATGGCCTTCGTGTACGTGCCCGGAAGCGGGCCGGTCTGCGGGACGGCCTCGGCCTCCGCGAGCGCGCGCAAGGCCTCTGCCGTCAGCAGCGGGCAGTCGACCGGCAGCACGACACAGCGCTCGTTGGAAGCGGCGCGGAGGCCAGCGACGAGGCCGAAGATGGGGGCGTGCTCCGTGCCTCCGTCATCAAGGATGGGGAAGGGGAGCTCGAGCCCATCTGCCACCTTGCCCACCGCGAGCACCTCGTCGCAGACATCGTGCAGCAGCCCCCATCCACGCTCGGCCAGCGGCTCTCCTCGGAACGGCGCCAGCGCCTTCGGCGAGCCGAACCGCTCCGACGCCCCGCCGACGAGCAGGAGTCCGGTCAGCTGCGCAGGACCGGAAACCCGCTGACGCCGGGCTTCCGGTCGCGTGAAGATCCCCGACGGCGACCGCTTCGCGGCCGCTGGGCCTCCGTCGTCCGTCGTACCGTCGGTGGCCGCTACGCGATCCGCCACGGCTCCGTGTACACGGTCATGCGACCATCGCGGACGAAGCCACAGAGCGTCACGCCGCGATCTACCGCCAGCTCGATCGCGAGCGACGACGGCGCACCGACGGCGACGAGGATCGGGCACCCGGCGACTGCAGCCTTCTGCACGAGCTCGAACGAAAGCCGGCCGCTCACGCAGAGAACGTGGTCGGCGAGTGGCAGGCGCCCCTGGAGGAACGCCCACCCGATGACCTTGTCCATCGCGTTGTGGCGGCCGACGTCCTCGCGGGCGCAGAGGAGCTTGCCATCCCCGGAGAAGAGCCCGGTGGCGTGCAGGCCGCCCGTGAGCGCGAACGCCCGCTGCTCGTCGAGCAGCCGATCGGGCAGCGAGGAGACGACGGCCTCGGATACCTCGAGCTCGCTCTTCACCCTGGGCGCGGTCACCTGAACCGCTTCGATCGCTCCCTTGCCGCAGACCCCGCACGACGAAGCGGTGTAGAAGTACCGCCGCAGCCGCTCGAGGTCGAAGCCGTCCGCGTCGACCTCCACCGTGTTCGCCGCGAGATCGGCGGGCACGCGCGCGGCCGTCGGCTGGATGCCCTCCGTCAGGCAGAACCCGAGCGCGAGCTCCTCGTCGTGCCCGGGCGTCCGCATCGTCACGGCAACGGGCTCCCCCGCGATCCGGATCTCGAGGGGCTCCTCGACCGCGACGACGTCACCGCTCTCGTCGCGTGCGGGAAGCCGGAGCGTGGTCACGCTCCGCGTGCTGTACGGGAGTGGGCGCCCGGATTCGTCGCCGCTCACGCAGCCACCGTACTGATCGCCGCCTCTAGGGGCCTGTCCGGACGAGCGCGGTCGTCAGCTCGTCACGGCGCAGATCGCGAAGATCGTCAGCGACCAGTTCGCGGCCGTCGCGACGACCTCGCGTCCCTGCGCCCGGTAGATGTTGTCGTTGTCCGGGTACGACGTCTGGATCGCCACCGCGGCGCCGCCGCCGTTCAGCCGAGCTCCTCCGCCGATCAGCCGCTTTCCCTCCGGACACGCCATCTGCCCGGTCTTCACGGCCGTCGAGTTGTTGGGAGTCGTGAACTCCACGCGCTCGACGGCGCTCAACCCGGGAGGCCCAGCCGGTCCGGCCGGCCCTGCCGGAAGCTGGCCGGACCTGAAGTCGGCGGCAAGGAGCGATCCGTTCCTGACCTTTGCCGAGGTGACCGCGTTGTTCGCAATCTTCGGAGTCGTGACCGCGGCGTTCTTCAGCTGTGGCGTCCCGACGCTTCCCCGCGGCACCTGGAGCCCGGTCGCGTACCCGGTGCCCGCCATCGCGAACCCGAGTGCCAGGCAGGCGATGACGAGTGCGGGTGATGGACGTCGAAGCGGGATCCGGCGCATGGTGGCCTCCAGTGCTCGCTGACATGGACGAGCTCTCGACGCTAGCAACCCGGATCGACGCCGGGAACCTACCTGGGCTCTGCGG
>JAWOIV010000082.1:0-30694 GCA_046484465.1 Gaiellaceae bacterium | reverse complement strand
GCCGCGCGCAGGGTCGTCGCGAGGTCGCTCTCCGCGGCGGGGCTGCCACCGGCGCTCGCGGCGATGGAGAGCGCGACGACGAGCGACGCGACGGGGGCGATCCAGCGAGTGCGCACGTCGGTCAGGGTAGAGCGCTGGCTCGCTGTCGGGCTGTGCGGGCGACGATCCGCGTCAGCGGTAGACGGTAATCGACACCGTCCGGCGTCCCCACGTGCGGGCCGCGGCGTGGTTCGGCATCCACAGGTCGATGATCCTGCCCTTGATCGCGTACCCCACGTCGGCGGCGACCCCGTGTCCGTAGCCGGGGATGTAGAGCTTCGTCCCGAGCGGGATGAGCCTCGGGTCGACCGCGACCACGCCCTTCCGCGTCGTGATTCCGAGCGCCGTGCGTCCCTTGAGGTGGTACGCGACGGCGTCGACCCGCAGCTTGAACGCCGGCCGCTGCTTTCCCAGCACGTGCTCGGACTGCGCGCCTCCCGCCTGGCCGACGCCGAGCGCGAGCACCGCGCCCATAACCGCGACGAACAACCCCACCCACCTTCGCGATCCCCTCACCACGAGGGAGCGACCGTACCAGACCCGAGACTTCGTGCGCCCCTGCAGGCATGCCTCGTTGCAGTGATTTTGGCTCGGTTCCTAGTTGCGGGCGTCCTCCGGTGCTGCTAGCCTCCCACACTTGTGACGGGCCAGACCGCCACAGGCGGGTCCGTCCGGGATCGGAGTCGAGTCCCCCTTCGGGGCACGATCGCCGGGTGGACGCCGATTGTCGTCCTCGTCGTGGCGCTTGCCGCGGGGCTGCTGCTTGCCGTCGGATCGGCCTCCGCGCAGTCGATCCAGTCGAAGCGCGAGCAGGCCGAGGCCGTCATGGCGCAGATCGAGCAGCTGGACATGCAGGTCGGGCAGGCGGCAGAGGCATGGAACCTCGCGAACATCGAGCTGGACAAGATCGAGGCCGACCTCGCCTCGAACGGGCGCCACCTGATCGTCGCCCGCAAGAGCCTCGTCGTCTCCCAGGGGCGGATCGCACAGCGTCTGCGGGATCTGTACGTCAACGGTGACGGTGACTCGACGCTGGAGGTGATCCTCGGCGCGAAGAGCCTCGACGACGTCATCGACCGTCTCGACGCGATCAGCCGCGTCTCGAGCCAGGACGCGGAGATCCTGCGTGAGGTGAAGCGCTACCGGAAGGAAGTCGAGACGCGTCGGGCGCGCCTGAAGGAAGCAGAGGCGAACCAGGAGCGGATCGTCGCTGAGCGCGCCGCCCAGAGGCGGTCGATCGAGGGACGGCTCGCGGAGCGCCAGCAACTGCTTTCGTCCGTCAAGAGCGAGATCGCACGGATCGAGGCCGAGAATCGCCGTCGGCAGGCTGCCCTCGAGGCCCAGGCGCGGGCGCGCCTGGCTGCCGAGCGGCTCGCAGTCCAGGAATCACAGGCCAGCGCCAGCGACGCCGGCCTTGCGGCACCGCAGGAGACCTTCGTTCCAGCCGCACCCCCGCCCGACGGGACGAGGGCATCGCAGGTGGTCGCGATCGCCATGCAATACCTCGGTATCCCCTACCGTTGGGGTGGTTCGAGCCCGTCGGAAGGCTTCGACTGCTCGGGCCTCACGTCCTACGTCTACGCGCAGATCGGTGTCTACCTCCCGCACCACGCGGCGACGCAGTTCGGCTACGGCGTCCCCGTCGCGCGTGGCGACCTCCAGCCCGGCGACCTCGTGTTCTTCAGCGGCCTCGGCCACATGGGCATGTACATCGGCGGCGGCCAGTTCATCCACGCGCCGCGCACCGGCGACGTCGTCAAGATCTCCTCGATGGACGAGCGCTGGGGCAACTACGTCGGCGCCCGCCGGATCCTGTAGGGCGACCCCGGGTCGCGCGCCGGCTCACAGAGGGCGAGGCAAGCCTCGCCTCTACGACGACGCGTAGAGCTCGTCGAGCTCGGCCTGGAAGTGCTCGATCACGGCGCGACGCCGGAGCTTCAGGGTCGGCGTGACCTCGCCGTCGTCCATCGTGAAGTCGCGGGGCAGGATCGCGAAGCGCCTGATCTGCTCGTAGCGCGAGCGCTCCGCGTTGACGTCGTCCACCGCGCCCTGCACGAGCTCCTGCACGCGGGGGTTGCTCGCGAGCGCCGCTGTATCGCCCTCGATCCCTTGCGCGGCCGCCCAGCGCCCCACCTCGTCGGGGTCGAGCGTGATGAGCGCTGAGATGTACGGGAGCCGGTCGCCGACGACGAGCGCCTGCGATACGTACCTCGAGGTCTTGAGGTCGTTCTCGAGGTTCTGCGGGGCGACATTCTTGCCGCCGGCCGTGACGAGGATGTCCTTCTTCCGGTCGGTGATGTGGAGGAAGCCGTCCTCGTCGAGCGTTCCGATGTCGCCCGTGCGCAGCCATCCGTCCGGCGTGAGCACCTCGGCCGTCGCCTCCGGATCCTTGAAGTAGCCCTGGAAGATCGTCTCGCTGCGGAGGAGGATCTCGCCGTCGTCGGCGATGCGGGCCTCGAACCCGGGGAGCAGGGGCCCGACCGACCCGAACCGGTAGCGCTCCGGCCGGTTCGTGCTCGCCGCGGTCGTGCACTCCGTCAGGCCGTACCCCTCCAGGATGCGAATCCCGATCGCGTCGAAGAACTCGGCGATCTCGGGGGCGAGCGGAGCGCCGCCGGAGATCGGGAGCCGAAGTCGCCCGCCCAGCCGCTCGCGGACCTTCGAGAACACCAAGCGGTCGGCGACCCCGTGGCGGAGCGCAAGCCCGCGCGGGATTGGCCTTCCCTCCGCGTGGAGGCGGCTCACCTCGCGGCCGATCGGAAGCGACCAGTCGATGAGCCGCCGCTTGACGCCCGTTGCCGCGTCGAACCGCGCCTGCACAGCCGTGTGCACCTTCTCGAACACGCGCGGGACGCTCGGCAGGACGGTCGGACGGACCTCGAGCATCGCCTCCCCGACACGGAGGGGATCCGGCAGGAACGCGATCGTGAAGCCGACGTAGGCGCCGCTCAGGTGCATCAGCCGCCCGAAGTTGTGGGCCAGCGGGAGGTAGAGGAGCATGACGTCGTCCTCCCGGTAGTGGCTCTCCATCTGGTCGGAGACGCTCGCCATCGCGTAGTAGTTGCGGTGGCTGATCATGCAGCCCTTCGGCGGCCCGGTCGTCCCGGAGGTGTAGATGATCGTGAAGAGGTCCTCCTCGTCGATCGCCTCCGAAGCCTCGTCCAGGGCAGTCGGGTGTTCGGCCGCGAACGCCCGTCCTTCGGCCGCGAGGACGTCGAGGTCGTCGTCGGCGAGGACGTGCTCCAGGCGGGGCAGTTCCCCGGCGACCTCGTCGACCTTCGCCCGCTGCTCGCTGTCACCGCAGACGATCCCGACCGCCTCCGAGTGCCCGAGGAGATAGCCGACGTCCTTGGGAGAGCTGTTCGCGTAGATCGGGACTCCGACGGCCCCGATCCGACCGAAGGCGTAGTCGAAGACAGCCCACTCGAGGCTGTTCGGAGCCAACAGCGCGAACGTGTCGCCCTTGCGAACGCGCCGTGCGAGGAGTCCGTTGGCATAGGCGCGTACGAGGTCGTCGGCCTCCGGCCACGACACGTCCGACCAACCGCCCTCGCTCTCGACCAGGTAGGCGGGATGCTGCCGCGGAGCAGCGACCGCGTCACGCCAGAGCCGCGCGATCGTGCGCCCCTGCGTGGGTGGGAGTGTCTCTCGAGGCGCCTGTGACGTCTCGGCCATTTGCCGAACAGCTTACCCCGGTCGGAAGGGGTTCAACCGTGGCCGCAGAACGAATGATTCCCTACAGTTCGGTCTTCATGCGCACATCCTGGAACGGCTCTCTCAGCTTCGGCCTGGTCTCGATCCCCGTCGGGCTCGCCCCGGCGACGAAGCCTGCCGCGCGCCAGTCCGACGTCTCGTTCCGCCTCCTCCACCGCGAGTGCGCGACGCCGATCAAGCAGAAGCGCTGGTGCCCGACGCACGACCGCGAAGTCACCCAGGACGAGATCGTTCGGGGGTACGAGGTGGCGAAGGGCCAGTTCGTGATCGTGGAAGATGCGGACCTCGAGGCACTCGAGCGTCGTGACGACTCGCGTTCGATCGAGATCAGGCGCTTCGTGCCCGCGGGGGCAGTGGATCCGTTCCACTTCGACCGCCACTACTACCTCGTTCCCGCCGAGGGAGCTGCTCAGCGCCGGCCGTACGTGCTCCTGCTCGAGGCGATGCGGGAGACGGAGACGGCTGCGCTCGGGAGGTTCATCCGTGCCGGGCGCGAGAGCCTCTGCCTGGTGCGCCCGAAGGGGGACGCGCTCGCTCTCGAGACGCTGTTCGTGGCCGAGGACGTGTACTCGCAGGCCGAGATCGCCGAGGCGGTCGCCGAGACGGCGGTCAAGGAGCCGGAGCTCGAGCTGGCGCGACAGGTGATCGAGAGCCTCGCTGGAGACTTCGCCGCCTCCGAGCTCCAGAGCGAGTACCGGCGTGACCTGCAGGCGCTCCTCGATGCGAAGCTGCGCGGCGAGGAGATCGCCGAGCCGGAGTCCGTGGCCGAGGCGCCCGTCGTCGACCTCATGGAGGCGCTCAAGGCGAGCGTCGCCGCGGCCAAGAAGCGCGGCGACGCCGAGAAGAAGCCTGCGCGAGCGAAGTCGAAGTCCCGCGCCCGCGCGCGCTGAACCGCGCTCCTCGCCCCGCACCTCCCGGATCCGCGAATTCCGCGACGGCGCAGACTCGACCGTCTGGGCACGGATCAGCTCGACCACGCTGCAGACGGCGCTCATCCAGGGGCACCTGGCGTTCCGGCTCGCCGAGCTCACCGCAGGCCTGGGCGCTGCGCTCGCGGCGCGCCGTTAGTCGCGTCGGCTGGTGTCCGCTACTGGCGGGCCGCCGCGGCGGGCGCCATCGCCTCGAGCGTCGCCTGGAACAGCGTCTTGTCGATCTTTCCCTGGTAGATGGGGACGCCCTCCTCGAGACAGATCCGGATGACCTCGTCCCGGTCCATCCCCGTCTCCTTCGCGATCTCCTCGGGCGTCAGGTGGTTCGCCATGTCAGCCTCCTCCAGGCATCAAAAAAGCCCGCCGGCGCGGACCGCGCGGTCGGGCTCGTCGGGGGCGTGGCGCTCGAGCGGGTCAACCGGCTCGCCTCTCGAACGTCGTCGTCATCTGTCTCAGAATACCCGGCGTCCGGTCGGCCGTGCAATGGGCTGCGGACGTGTCACGAATGAACGCGCTACCCTTCCGGCGCTCGGGGTGTGGCGCAGCCTGGTAGCGCGCTCCGTTCGGGTCGGAGAGGTCCCCAGTTCAAATCTGGGCACCCCGATAGTTCCCGCAGGACGGGAATCCGCCGAGCGGATTCCCGTCCGCGAAGTTCCCTGAAGCGGGGCAGCGAAGCTGCCCCTGGTCGCACACCTCGTCCGTCCCGCCGCGCTCGTACCGCGGAATCCCCCAGCGGCTTCCCCGAAGCTGTCGGGGCTATCCTCGATCCGTGCTCCGGGCTGTTCTGTTCGACGTCGACTTCACGCTCTTCCGGCCTGGTCCCGAGCTCGGGCCAGAGGGGTACCGCCGGGTCGGCGAGCGGCACGGGCTCGAGCTCGACCCAAGCCTCTACGACTCGGCGCGGCAGGCGGCGCTCGACGAGCTCCAGCGCCACCATGAGCTCGTCCACGACGAGGAGGTCTGGTTCACCTTCACGGAGCAGATCGTCCTTCGCATGGGGGGCGATCCGTCAGGTGCGCGGGCGTGCGCGATCGACATGGTTCGCGAGTGGGAGCGCCACGAGAACTTCTCGCTCTACGAGGACGCGCTACCGGTGCTCGACGAGCTCCGTCGGCACACCCTGAAGATCGGGCTCGTCTCGAACGGGCAGCGCGATCTCGAGGAGTTTGCCGTGCACCACCGCCTCGCCGTGGACGCGATGGTCGGCTCGCGCTCGCACGGAAAGGTCAAGCCGCACCCCTCGATCTTCGTCGCCGCGCTCCAGGCCCTCGACGTCGCGCCGGGGGAGACGGCGATGGTCGGTGACTCGTTCGAGGACGACATCGAAGGTGCGCGGGCGCTCGGCATTCGCGCGATCTTGCTCGACCGCGACGGACGGATGCCGCAGGCCGACGGTCGCATCGACACGCTCCTCGCTCTCCCGGCAGCACTCGGGCTCGTGGCGGGGGCCTGACTCAGCCGGGGGCGAGCCCGAGCTCGCGACGCCAGGCCTCCGTGTGCGCGCCGAGCGGAGCAACGGCCTCGATCGGCGCAGCACCGAACTCGGCGGCGGCCTCCTCGCGCGTCCATACGGGCCCGACGCACACGTCCTCGCCGTCACAGGCCGCGAGCCACTCTCCGAGCGTCCGCGTTGCAAAGGTGGTTGCGAGCTCGCTCGCGAGCGCCTCCTGATCCTCCTCGAACTGCCGCTCGCCGAGCTCCGGCCGTTCCACGACCTCGCACAGCCTTCGAAAGAACTTCGGCTCGAGCGCTCCGACTGTGAGGTGGCGTCCGTCGGCCGTCTCGTAGATGCGGTAGCAGGCCAGGCCCCCGGTCAGCAGGCGGGGGACGGGCTCGCCGCCGAGGCGGTGCGCAACGAGGTCGTGCGAGCCGCGGGTCATCGAGACGACCACGTGGCGACCCTTCCCGCTTCGGTTCTGCTCGATGAGCGCAGCCAGCACCTGCACCACAGCGCCGAGCGCTCCGGCGGAGAGGTCCGCGATCTGCACGGGGGGCCACGCGGGCGCGGTGTCTTCGAGCACGCCCGCCCAGCCCAGGTAGTTGATGTCATGGGCCGCCCGTGCGCGGTGCCGTCCCTCGACCCCGAAGCCCGTGATCGAGCAGTAGACCACGGTCTCGGGCACATCGCCCGGGCCGATCCCGAGCCGAGCGGCGACACCGGGGCGGAACCCTTCGAGCACGACGTCTGCGCGCGCACACAACGCCTGCGCCAGCTCGCTCTCGCGCGGGAGCTCGCAGACGACGGACTCCATCCCCGCGCGAAGCGCGGCGTCCCAGGCGGTCGCCGTGCGTCGCATCGGATCGCCCTCGGGTGCCTCGACCCGGACGACGCGTGCGCCGAGCCGCAGGAGCTCGCGGGCCGCGTACGCCCCGGGGAGGTAGCGCGTGAAGTCCACCACGAGGATCCCGTCGAGCGGTTGCACGCGCGCGGAGCCTACCTCTATCCTCAGCGCGTTGACTGACCGTTCAATCGTCACCGAGCAGGACAAGCGCAAGCGCATCCTCGACGCTGCGATCCGCGTGTTCGCCGAGCACGGCTACCACGGGGCGCGCGTCGGGGACATCGCCGAGGACGCGGGCGTCGCCCACGGGCTCCTCTACCACTACTTCGCATCGAAGGACGACGTCCTGCGGACGATCTTCATCGAGAACTGGGGAGAGCTCATCGCGCGCTTCCGGGCCGTCGAGACCGCGGACGAGCCGGCCGACGAAAAGCTCGCAGGCATCGCCAAGATCCTGCTGCGCACCTGGCGCAACGATCCTGCGCTCGTCACGGTCATGGTTCGCGAGGTCGCGCGCAGCCACCAGCTCCAGGGGCAGGTCGAGGACGTGGGGGAAGCGTTCGCCATCGTCCAGCGGGTGATCGAGGAGGGGCAGGCGTCAGGGGTGTTCCGGACCGACCTCGACGCCCGCCTCGCGAGCTGGGTCTTCTACGGCGGGCTCGAAGAGGTGCTCACGGGTTGGGTGCTCCGCCAGCTGCCCGACGGCGAGGACGACGTCGCGCGCGCCGAGCGCACCGCCATCGACCTGGCGCTCCGCGGTCTGACGCCGTAGGCTCGATCCGTGGAAGTGTTCAACCTCGGCGGAGACGTCTGGGATCGCGTCGAGGAGCGACCCGGTTGGCGGAGCAAGGACGCCTGGGTCGGCGCGCGGATCGGCGCCGAGATCATCGGCGGGAGCATGTACGAGCTCGAGGCGGGCGACCGGCTCTGGCCGTACCACACGCATCACGCGAACGAGGAGTGGCTGATCGTGCTCCGGGGCAGCCCGACCCTGCGGACGCCGGACGGCGAGCGGGAGCTCGCCGAGGGCGACGTCGTCTGCTTCCGGCGCGGGGAGACGGGTGCGCACCAGGTCTCGAACCGCACCGACGAGCCCATCCGCGTGCTCATGCTCTCGACCCAGCTCTCGCCCGATCTCATCGAGTACCTCGACAGTGGCAAGATCGCGGCCGTGGACGCGCAGGGGAAGCGCCTGTTCCGCGCCTTCCGCGGCGCGGACGCCGAGTACTGGGAGGCGGAGGACTAGCGGAACGCGTTCTCGCCCGTCAGCGCCTGGCCGACGACGAGCGTGTGCACCTCGTGCGTGCCCTCGTACGTGAGCACGGACTCGAGGTTGTTCACGTGGCGGATCACGGGATACTCGAGCGTGACACCGTTGGCGCCCAGAATCGTGCGCGCGCTGCGCGCGACCTCGATCGCCCCGCGCACGTTCCCCATCTTTCCGAGGCTCACGTGCTCCGGGCGCAGCGTGCCCGCGTCCTTCATCCGCCCGAGGTGGAGGGCGACGAGGAAGCCGCGGTTGAGCTCGAGCGCCATCTCCGCGAGCTTCTGCTGGGTTAGCTGATAGCCGGCGATCGGCTTCCCGAACACGATCCGCTCCTTCGCGTACTCGAGCGCGGACTCGAAGCACGCGCGTCCCGAGCCGACGGCGCCGAAGACGATCCCGAAGCGCGCCTCGTTGAGGCAGGAGAGCGGCCCGCGTAGCGTCGACACCTCGGGCAGGCGGTTCTCCTCCGGCACGCGGACGTCCTGGAGCACGAGCTCGGACGTGACCGAGGCGCGAAGCGAGAGCTTCTTGTGGATCTCGGGCGCCGAGAACCCCGGGAAGTCCTTCTCGACGATGAAGCCGTGGATGTGGCCGTCGTCGGTGCGTGCCCAGACGACCGCCATGTCGGCGATCGTCCCGTTCGTGATCCACATCTTCGCGCCGTTCAGGATCCAGTCCGAGCCGTCGCGTCGCGCGTGCGTGCGCATCGATCCGGGGTCCGAGCCGGCGTCGGGCTCGGTCAGCCCGAAGCAGCCGATGACCTCGCCTGTGTGCATCGGCGGGAGCCAGCGCTCCTTCTGCTCCTCCGAGCCGAACTTCCAGACGGGGAACATCGCGAGCGACCCCTGGACGGAGACGGCGCTGCGCACTCCCGCGTCTCCGGCCTCGAGCTCCATGCAGGTGAGCCCGTACGCGACGGAGCTCGCCCCCGGTAGCCCGTAGCCGTCGAGGTGCATCCCGAGCAGGCCGAGCTTCGCGAGCTCGCCGAAGATCTCACGCGGGAAGATCCCCTTCTCGAACCAGTCGCCGACCTCGTCGAGCACGTTCTCGCGCACGAACTGCCGCACCGTGTCGCGGATCGCCCGCTCCTCGTCGTCGAGGAGGGAGTCGACCGCGAGGTAGTCGAGGGGGTCGAGGTCCGGGAGCTGTGTCGTGATCGCCATGGCCACATCCTACGAGACACGTCCCGGCGCTTGACCGCGAGTCCGTTCCAGCCCTACAATCCAGCCTTGACTGACTAGTCAATCGACCGAGGAGCGAGGGTCATGACCACAGTGGAGACCGGTGTCGCCGGCGGTGTCTCGTTCGCGCTGACATCCGAGCAGCGCGAGCTTCGTGCACTTGCGCGCGAGTTCGCCGAGAAGGAGATTCGTCCCAAGGCGGCGGAGTACGACGAACATCAGATCCACCCCGCAGACCTGATCGCGAAGGCGCACGAGCTCGGCCTGATGAACCTGCACGTCCCGGAGTCGCTCGGGGGCCTGGGCCTGTCCGCGTTCGACGGGATGCTCGTGGGCGAAGAGCTGAACTGGGGCTGCTCGGGGATCGGGACGGCGATCCTGGCGAACGGCCTCGGTGCGGCGCCGTTGCTGATCGCGGGCACCGACGAGCAGAGAGAGCGCTGGCTGGCGCCGCTGCTCGAGGAGCCGATCCTCTGCTCGTTCGGTCTCAGCGAGCCGGACGCGGGGTCGGACGTCGCGCGCATGAAGACGACTGCCGAGCTCCGCGGCGACGAGTACGTCCTGAACGGCTCGAAGACCTTCATCACCAACGCCGGGAAGGCGACGTGGACGGTCGTGTTCGCGAAGACGGACCCGAGCAAGGGGCACCGCGGCATGTCGGCGTTCGTCGTCCCGATGGACACTCCCGGCGTCCAGATCGAGAAGCACATGGAGAAGATGGGGCAGCGGTCGACGGACACGTCCGCGTTCGGTCTCACCGACGTCGCCGTTCCCGCGGAGAACCGGATCGGCGCCGAGGGCGAAGGCTTCAAGATCGCGATGAAGACGCTCGACTTCACGCGGCCCGGCACGGCGGCCGGCGCCGTCGGGGTCGCGCAGGCAGCGTACGAGCTCGCGGTCGAGTACGCGAAGGAGCGCGTGACGTTCGAGGTGCCGATCGCGATGCACCAGGGCGTCAACTTCCTCATCGCCGACATGGCGACCGAGATCGAGGCCGCGAGGCTCCTCGTCTGGCAGTCCGCATGGCTCCACGACCAGGGCGAGCGGGCGACGCTGCAGTCGTCGTTCGCCAAGCGCTTCGCTGCGGACACGGCAATGAAGGTCACGACGGACGCGGTGCAGATCTTCGGCGGCTACGGCTACATGAAGGAGTACCCGGTCGAGAAGCTCATGCGCGACGCGAAGCTCTTCCAGATCTACGAGGGCACGTCGCAGATCCAGCGGCTCGTGATCGCGAAGGAGATCTTCCTCCCCCGGGGCGACTGAGAACTCGTTCGAAACGAAGCCTCGAGCCGTGGGAACGCCGGCGAAGCGTCATTCCGAAACGAGTTCTAGCTCGCGGTCGCGCGCTCTCCGAAGCGCCACCTGAGCTCGAGCGCGACCGGCTCTCCGAGCTCGTCCGCGACCGTACGGGCGAGCTCGGCGCTCTCCGGCCGTCGGGGCCCGACGACCTCGACCGTGACGCGAATCTCGTCGGCCGTGTCGTCGACGGCGACGCTCTCGAGCGTGGCTCCCTGGTCGTCGAGCGGGGGAGCCAGCACGGCCCGGATCGCGGCGACGTCCTCATCCGTCTCGAGGAGCACGATCGAGTTGTGGGCGAGCGGCACCATGATCGCGATCGTTGCGGTCACCGCGATGCCGAACCCGAGCTGGAGCCGTCGGCGCGAGCGGATCTCGGCGGCCGACGGAGTCAGTCCCGCGATCAGGAAGACGATTGCGGCCGACAGGACGATCGCAACGAGATTCGTGAGGAAGAGGATGAGCGCCTGCTTCGCGCGGTGGCCGTCGCCGGTCTCGAGCATCACGCCGACGGTCGCGAGCGGAGGGATCAGGGCGACCGCGATCGCGACTCCGGGCAGCGCCCCGAGCGCGTGCGGCCGGACCGTCACGTAGGCCCCGGCCGCGCCGGCGGCGAGAGCGATGCCGAGATCGGTGAGCTGCGGTTGGGTTCGCGCGAGGAGCTCGCCCGTGGGTGCCGTTCCCGGTACGACCCAGGAGACGGCGACGGCCGTGGCGATCGCGAGCAGCGAGCCGGCGGCGACGATGACCACGCTCTCCGCGATGCGCGCCGGGCGGGTCAGCGTGAGGGCCCCTGCGAGGGTCATCAGGGGCGCCATGAGCGGTGCGACGACCATCGCCCCGATGACGACCGCCGTCGAGTCGGCGAGGAGGCCCAGGGCCGCGATCACGGTGGACAGAGTGAGCAGAGTGACGAAGCGGGAGAGCCACTCGGGCCGCCCGGCCCCATCGATGAAGAGCTCGCTCTCGACGCGACGGCGCTCGCCTTCGGGGATGGGGAGGCTGAGCCTACGGAGCGCCGCGATCAGGATCGCGAGCCATGCGATCCCGATGAGTGCGGCCTCGATCACGCCCAGGCTCGTGAGCATGGGCAGCAGCCAGACGCCGAGCACGAGGAGCAGCACGGCGACGGGGATGAGCGCGAGCCTGAGCCACGGGCCGATACCGGCCGCCGGTCGCTCGTCGCTCGTCATGGGCGGCGACTGTACGGCTCGAGCCGGATAGGATCGGCTCGTGGCGATCGAGATCGATCTCTCGGGCCGGGTTGCTCTCGTCACAGGGGGATCGCGCGGGCTCGGGCGTGCCGACGCGCTGATGCTCGCGAGGGCCGGTGCGGACGTCGCGATCGCCGACATCCTCGTCGAGTCCGAGCTCTCGGAGGAGACCGACCGGTTCGGCGCGCTGGCGGCGGCGGCACGGGCGCAGGGGATGGTGCACACCGAGGAGACGGTCGACGAGATCCGGGGCATGGGAAGGCGCGCGCTCGCCGTGCGCTGTGACGTGACCGATCGGGAGCAGGTCGCCGCCGCGGTCGCGCGGACGGTCGAGGAGCTCGGGTCCGTGGACATCCTCGTCAACAACGCGGCGACCCTCGATCACGTCGGGCGGTTCCTCGACCAGAGCCACGAGCTCTGGGAGCGCGACCTGCGCGTTAACCTCACGGGGTCGTTCAACTGCGCGCAGGCCGCCTGGCCGCACATGGTCGAGCGGGGGTGGGGTCGAATCGTGAACATGGCGTCCGTCGCGGGGACGCTCGGCGGGTTCGGCCAGGCCAGCTACTCGGCGACGAAGTCGGGCGTCCTCGGCCTCACGAAGACGCTCGCGATGGAGGGCGGCCGGCACGGGATCACGTGCAACGCCATCGTCCCCGGGATCATCGGGACGGAGGCGTTCCACATGGCGAACCCCGTCATGAACGAGCGGATCGCCGCCCGAACCGTGTTCAAGCGACCGGGCGAGCCCGAGGACATCGCGAACGCCATCACGTTCCTCTGCTCCGACCTCGCCGGCTACATCACCGGCGTCGGCCTGTACGTGTCGGGCGGCATCGAGCTCTTCGTCTTCTAGGCCGCTAGGCCGCTTCTCTTGGGGCCACCCCGGGCCACCACCCACTGCCGATGCTAGTCGCGAAGTGCGCACGGAGGGGGAACGGGACAGCGCCGAGAGTGTGACTCGCGGCCGCGGCTCACGGGAGTGGCGCACCCGTCCATGGTTCCAGCTGGCTGCTGGTGACCGGGTACGGACGGTAGAATCTTCTGTCCGGTGCGCGCCGAGTCTCCTCTCTTTACTCCCAGCGCGCGTCGGCGCAGGCGAAGCCGGTCGACGCCGCTCACGCTCGCCGTCGGGTTGGGCGTCCTCGCGTTGCTCGCGATCCTCCTCGGCTTCGCGTTCGCCGGCTCGCGCCAGCAGCTCGCCGAGGGGACGCGTGTCGCGGGAGTCGACCTCGGAGGGCTCACGCAACGGGAGGCCGCTGCGCTGCTCGACCGCAGCTTCGACGAGGTTGCGGCGGAGCCCGTCTCGTTCACGGCGGGCGGCGAGGAGTTCCCGTTGGCCGCGGACCAGCTCGCCGTCCGCCCCGACTGGCGCGCCGCTGTCGCAGCCGCCGCACGCTCCGGGGACGGCTTTGGCCCGATCCGCGGCTTCAGGCGGCTCCACACACGCTTCTTCGGGGCGGAGGTGCTTCCGGCGCTGGCGGTCTCGAGCGGGGCGCTCGAGTTCGCGCTCGACGAGGTCGCAGCGGCGGTCGATCGCAGGCCGAAGAGCGCAGCTGTCACGCGGCGCGGCCTGCGCATCCAGGTCGAGGCCGAGCAGGCTGGCCGGCGCATCGACCGGGAGGCCTCGGCGGCGGTGATCGCGCGCGCCCTGGGCTCGCTCGAGCGACAGAACGGAGCGGTTGCGCTGCCCGTCGTCGTGTCGCGCCCGCTCGTCACGTCCGCCATTCTCGCTCCCGTCGCCCGCCGAGCGCGGGTCGCCGTGTCCGCGCCCGTCGTCCTCCGCGGAGCCGGCAAGAGCTGGCGCATCCCACGGTGGCGCATCGCCGAGCTCCTCATGCTTCCGAGCGACGGGGCGACGAAGCTCGCCATCGCTGGCCCGGCTGCCGACGCGTACTTCCGAACGCTCTCGAAGCGTGTCGGCAAGCCGCCGGTCGACGCGGGGTTCGCGGTGTCCGGCGAGAGCGTCCGCGTCGTTCCGGCGCGGGACGGCACCGAGCTCGACGTCCCGCGCGCGGCCCGTGTGCTGCTCCGCGCCGCGGTCTCGGCGACGAACCGGGTCGCCTCGCTCGCCATCGTCACCGCGGCTCCCGAGCGGAGCACAGCCGACGCGCGGGCGATGGGAATCGAGCGGCGGATGGGGATCTACAAGACCTACAACTCCGGGACGACGGATCGAATCACGAACCTCAGACTGGGCGTCACGCTCCTCGATGACACGCTCGTCCCACCCGGCGGCACGTTCTCCCTCAACGGGACGCTCGGTGAGCGCACGGCGGAGCGCGGCTTCAAGCCGGCTCCCGTGATCATCGGGAACGAGTACGCGGAGGAGGTCGGCGGCGGCACGTCACAGGTCGCGACGACGGTGTTCAACGCTGCCTGGGAGGCAGGGCTCGAGATCACGGAACGCAATCCCCACTCGCTCTACATCAGCCGCTACCAGCTTGGGCGCGATGCGACCGTCTACTGGCCGACGCTCGACCTGAAGTTCGTGAACGACACGGAGAAATGGGTGCTCGTGAAGGGCTTCGTCGAGGGGGACGGCATCGCGGTCGCCATCTATGGGGGGGAGAAGCGGCGAATCGAGAGCTCGCCCGGGACGATCGTGACGACCGGCTCCGCACCCGTCGAGCGCATCAAGGACCCGACGCTCGCGAAGGGGAAGACCGTCGTCGAGTCCAGCGGGTCGACGCCGAGCCGGACATCGGTGACGCGCACGATCTACGGCCCCGACGGCAAGCTGATCCGCACCGAGACCTGGACGACGTCCTACAAGGGTGAGACGCGCGTCGTTCGTGTCGGGACGAAGGTGACTCCACGGCCCGAGGAGGCGAAGCCAAAGGCCGGGAAGAAGGAGAAGGCCCCGCCGGACGCGTCGGCTACGACGCCCGCTCCTCGGCCGTAGCGATCGCGTCGGCGAGCCACTGCGGGACGCGCGTCGGCCGGTACGTCTCGCGCTCGACTGTGGCGTGCGTCGTGTACCCGTCCGCCACGAGCTCGTCGTCCCGCACGACGACGTACTCGTACCGGAAGCGCGCCCCGCGCATGTCCGTGCAACGCGTCCACACGGTGAGGCGATCGTCGAAGCTTGCGGCGCGGTGGTAGCGGAGGTGCACCTCGGTCGTCAGCGCCTCGATCCCGCGCTCGCGAATTGCGCTGTACCCACCCGCGAAGGCCGCGAGGTATGCGACGCGAGCCACCTCGAGCCAGACGACGAACGAGGCGTGGTGCGCGATGCCCTGGGCGTCCGTCTCCGCAAAGCGCACGCGCACGTCGGTCGAGAACGAGAAGCCCTCCACGATGCGAACCCTAGAATCGCGGCGTGGGCGCCGCTGCGCTAGCTGCGTTGATCCAGGAGCGGCAGCCGTGCGTCGTCCTGACGGGAGCGGGCGTCTCCACGGAGAGCGGGATCCCGGACTTCCGCTCCGCGACCGGGATCTGGGCGGACGCCGACCCTTTCGAGGTCGCGTCCATCCGGGCGTTCCATCGTGATCCCGGGCGCGTTTGGCAGTTCTACCGGCAGCGGATCCACCTGCTCCGTGACGCCGAGCCGAACGCGGGGCACCTCGCGCTCGCCGAGCTCGAGCGCCGCGGCCTCGTCCGTGCTGTGGTCACGCAGAACATCGACACGCTGCATTCGCGCGCCGGAAGCCGCGAGGTGGTGGAAGTGCATGGGTCGATCCGCACGGCGACGTGCCTCGCGTGCCTCTGGTCGGAGCCGGCAGACGAGGTGCTCGCGCAGCTGGAGGCGCGCCCCGTGCCGCTCTGCCCGCGCTGCGGCGCCGTCCTCAAGCCCGGAGTCGTGCTGTTCGGCGAGCTGCTGCCTGCGGAGGCGATGGAGCGTGCGCTCGAGCTGGCCCGCTCGTCGGCGCTCGTGCTCGTGGTCGGCTCCTCGCTCGAGGTCTGGCCCGTCGCAGGGCTCCCGCTCGAGGCGCCCGAGTTCGCAGTCGTCAACCGCGGCCCGACGGCGCTCGACGACCGTGCGCGGCTCAAGATCGACGCCGCTGCCGGCGAGACGCTCGCCGCCGTCGTCGATGCGCTCGAGTGAGTCGGGTTTCGCAGGTGCGCCAGGAGTGGTATGAGTAACCCATGACGGAAACCACACAGAAGCAGAGCGAAGAGACGACGGCACGAGAGAAGGACTTCGTCACACGGCTCGCCGACGCCGGCGAGGAGGCACTGCACAGGCTCACCGAGCTGCCGGGCGGGCAGCGGGCGGTGAGCGCAATGAACGACCTCCGCACCCGGGTCGACGACCTCGCGAAGAAGGTGCGCGGGATCGATGCGCTCGAGGAGCGGGTGGCGAAGCTCGAGAAGGAGGTCGCGTCCCTGAAGAAGGCGAAGGCCTCCGCGTCTCGCAAGCCCACGGCGTAGGCGGCGGCGCTCGGGTCGCCTGCGCGGCCCGCGGGTCGCCCCTTACGTCGGGCGCGGCACGCGCAGCCGAAGCGCCTGGGGCAGGATCTCGAACCGGGCGGGCGTCGTCCCCGGCTGCTCACCGTCGAGCTCGACGAGTAGCGGCTCGTCCGCATCGACGGTGACGGCCGCCCCGCGAAGGAGCTCGAGGCGCGGGTGCGGGAGGTGCTTGCCGCGGTAGGTCTTCGGCAGCGTGAAGAGAAGGTCGCCCTTCGTCACGTCGCCGATCGTCAGCACGTCGAAGAGCCCGTCGTCGGGCTCGGCGTCGGGGCACATCATCATTCCGCCGCCGAGGTAGCGACCGTTGCACACCATGACGTCGATCATCTTCCCCTCGCGTGTCTCGCCGCCGACCGAGACTCGCATCTCGCCCGTCTGCCAGCCGAGGAAGACGGCGAGGGTCGACCAGTAGTACGACACCTTGCCGCCGAGCGCCTTGGAGGACTCGTTCGCCCGTTTCGCGATCGCCCCGGAGATGCCCGCGCTCGCGACGTTCGCGAAGTAGCTGCGCGCCTCGTCTCCGGCCCACGTGCGGTACGTCGCGACGCCGAGGTCGATCACGCGCACGTCCCCGTCGAGCGCAACGCCGACCGCCTGGTCGAGGTCTCGTGGGATCCCGAACGTCCGCACGAAGTCCCAGCCTGTGCCGCGCGGGATCACCGCGAGCTCGACGCTCTCACGCCCGGCGATGCCGTTCACGACCTCGTTGACCGACCCGTCGCCGCCGACGACGACGAGCCGGGTCGCGCCGGCCAGCACGGCGTCGCCGGCGAGCGTGGTGAGATGTCCCTGCTGCTCGGAGATGAGCGCGTCTCCCGCGAGCCCCTGCGCCGCGGCACGGTGGGCGATCTCGGGCCAGCGGCGCCCGGTCGATCCTCCGGCTGACGCCGGGTTGACCAGGAAGACCGTCTTGCCGCTAATGGCCGTGCACGGCGGTCGCCGTGTCGAGCGCGATCCGCGTCATCCGATCGACGGCGGCCCGGAGATCCTCGTCCGAGAGGTAGTCGAGCTTGCCCTCGACGATGATGTCGCTCACGGTGAGCAGGCAGCCGGTGACGACGCCGCGCAGGGCTCCCACGGTGAAGAGCGCAGCCGCTTCCATCTCGACCGCGAGGATCCCACGCTTCGACCAGCGCTCGTACTGGCCCTCGTCCGGGTTGTAGAAGAGGTCGCTCGAGACGACGGGCCCGACGCGGATGGGCTCGCCCGCCGTCTTGGCCACGTGCACCGCCTCGTGGAGCAGCTCCCAGCTCGCGGTCGGGCAGTGAGGCTCGCCGCCGACCAGGTGCGATGCCGTTGCGTCCGCCGCTGCCGCGCTGAGGGCGACGATCAGGTCGCCGTGCGCGAGGTCCGACTGTAGCCCGCCACACGTCCCGACGCGCAGGAGCCGGGTCACGCCGAGCTGGATGAGCTCCTCGAAGACGATCGTGGCCCCGGGGCACCCCATGCCGGTTCCCTGGACGGAGATCGGGTTGCCGTTCCAGGTCCCCGTGTACCCGAGCAAGCCCCGCTCCTCGTTCACCTGGCGGACGTCCTCGAGGTACGTCTCGGCGATGTACTTGGCGCGCAGCGGGTCGCCGGGGAGGAGGCACGCCTCCGCGTAGTCCCCCGACTCTGCTCTGAGGTGAATCGGCACGACGGCGAAGCCTACGGCTTACGTCCCGGTCGGGCGAATTGGAACCCTCTCGTAGAGTTGTCCTGTGCATCGAAAGGTCGTCGAGCCGAGGCGCGATGCGGTCCTGCGCTTCTGCGCACAGGATCCGGTCGAGCGCGTCTTCCTGGAGGATGTCGCGCGGCGTGGGCTCGGCCGCTTCGTCGGCCTCGTCGAGGGCCGCGAGCTAGAGGCCGTGTGCCACCTCGGAGTGAACGTCGTTCCGTCGGGACGCGGGTGCGACGCGTTCGTGCGCCAGGTGGCGCGGGCCGCTCCGCGCATGCTCATCGGCGAGACGGGCGCCGTCACCGAGCTCTGGGAGGCAGCGGAGCCCCGTCTTCCGTCCCCGCGCGAGGATCGCCCGGGGCAGCCCGTGTTCGCGATTCGCGAGGCGCCGTCCGGCCCGCCGACCGGGTTGCGCGCCGCGCGCCTCGACGATCTCGAGCGGCTCGTGCCGGCATGTGCTGCGGCACACCGAGAGGAGCTCGGCATCGATCCGCTCATCCGCGACGCCGAGGGCTTCCGCTGGCGTACGCGCGCCCAGATCGAGCAGGGCCGCTCGTGGCTCTGGATCGAGGACGACGTGATCCTCTTCAAGGCCGAGGCCTCTGCGTCGACGCCGTCCGCGGTTCAGCTCCAACAGGTGTGGGTCGACCCGGCGGCGCGGCGGCGCGGATACGCCGACCAGGGACTGCGCGATCTCATCCGGAGGCTCCTCGAGCAGGTTCCGACGGTCTGCCTCTTCGTGCGGTCGGAGAATCTGCCTGCCATCCGGCTGTACGAGAAGATCGGCATGGAGCACGTCCTCGACTACCGGTCGGTGCTTCTCTGAGCCCGGGGGTGATCGTCCTCGCGCGCCACGGGCTTGCGGGCTCGAACCTCGCTCGCATCACCTCGGGCACGGCCCCCGGGGAGGGGCTCGCGGCAGAGGGGGTCGAGCAGGCCCGTCGCCTCGGTGCCGCGCTCGGCGGGGAAGAGATTCAGCTCGGCGTCTCGACGGAGCTCCGGAGGACGCGGGAGAGCCTCCGGCACGCGCTCGACGGACGCGCGATCTCGACCATCGTCGTGCCCGAGCTCAACGAGATCCGGTTCGGTCGCTTCGACGGGGGGCCTCTCGACGCGTACCGCGCGTGGGCGGCGGCCGAGCATCCGACGACGCCGGCGCCGGGTGGCGGTGAGAGCAGGGCCGCGGTCGCGGCGCGCTACGCACGTGGCCTGGGGCACCTCCTCGAGCGCGAGGAGAGCCCGCTCCTCGTCGTGGGGCACGCGCTCTTCGTGCGCTACGTCCTCGACGCTGCATCCGGGCTCGTTCCGGCCGCGCGCATGGCGCCGGTCGAGCATGCCGTCCCGTACCGTGTCGGCGTGCGCGAGATTGCAGCCGCGGCCGCCGTGCTGGAGGAGTGGAGCCGCGCTCCGCGGTTCCGGGATCCCCCGGCCGAGGGACGAGGCGCTGAGTGACTCGACCGACCATCGGGAGCGTGACCCGCTCCTTCCAGCTGCTCGCTGTCGTGCTGCTCGCGGCTGCCCTGGCTGCCTGCGGCGGCGCCGAGGGGACCCAGGTCACGGCCGGCGAGCCGATCAGCTTCGAGCAGCTCTCACAAGCCGCACAGACGAGCGCCGACGCGACGAGCGGGCGGTTCTCGTTTGGCTTCGAGGTGTCGTCCCCAGAGCTCGAGCACGAGCTGGGGCTCTCCGGCGAAGGCGCGTTCGACGCGGCCTCGGGACGCGCCGCCTTCTCGGCCGACATGTCGTCGTTCATGACTCTTCTCGGAGGGCTCTTTGCGGGCATCGGGGGCGGGGACGGTCCGGATCTCGGCGATCCCGCCCTGTGGACGATCGAGACGGTCCGCGACGGCTCGACCACGTACGTGAAGGTCCCGGCGCTCGCCGATGAGCTGCCCGACGGCAAGTCCTGGGTGAAGGCCGAGGACGGGCAGGCCGTCGAGGCAGGCAGCTTCAAGCTCCGGGAGTTCGAGCAGTTCACGCAGGCCGATCCGAAGCAGTTCCTCGAGACGCTCGAGGAGCTCTCGGGCGAGATCGAGGTCGTCGGCACGGAGACGCTCCGCGGTGTCGAGACGACGCACTACCGCGCAACAGTCGATGCCGAGAGCGTCGCAGCGTCCGCCTCGAACGAGAGCGGCCAGGACCTCGGAGGCCTCACCGACCAGTTCGTCGGACAGTCGGGGATCTCCGAGGTGCCGATCGACATCTGGATCGACGGCGAGGGCGTCGTCCGCAAGGTGCTGCTCGACGTCGAGGCAACGCCGCCGGGCGACTCGGCGCCGTCGCACGCGATGGTCAGCTTCGAGCTCTGGGACTTCGGTCAGCCGGTCGAGATCGAGCTGCCTCCCGCGTCGGAGGTCGTCGACGCGTCCGACCTGAAGCGCTGACGGCCCGGCCGCGGGCAGCGGCACAATGGGCACGTGACCGGAGTCGAGGAGCGTGTCGAGGCATTCGTGTGCGAGCACGAGCTGATCCCGCCCGGAAGCAAGGTGACCTGCATGGTCTCCGGCGGCGCGGACTCGACCTGCCTGTGGCACGTGCTCCAGGCCCTCGGCTACGGCGTCGCGGCCGTGCACGTGAACCACGGGTTGCGCGGCGAGGAGTCCGAGGAGGACGCTCGCTTCTGCCGGGAGGTCTTCGGCGCTGAGATGGTGATGTCCGCAGAGGCGAGGCTCGCCGCGCCCGCGCCCACGACCGAGGCCGCGCTCCGAGGTATGCGCTACGAGCTGACCGCCCGCTTCGGCCTGAGAGCGACCGGTCACACGGCCTCAGACCAGGTCGAGACGGTGCTCTATCGGCTTGTCTCCTCCGGCTCGACCCGGGGCATCAAGGCTCGCCGTGAGGACGGTGTCGTGCGGCCGCTGCTCCCCGTGACTCGCGAGGAGACCATGTCGTACTGTCGGGCCCACGGCCTGCCGTTCCGCATCGACTCGACGAACGCCGACACGAAGCGCGGTCTGATCCGCGACGAGATCCTGCCGCTCTTGCGTCGACTTCACCCGGGGGCGGACGCGAACCTCCTCGCACTCGCTGCGGAGCGCCCGCGCCTCCCACGTGAGCTCGAGCGCTCGCTCCTCCAGCTCCTCTCCTCCGGCGAGGGGACGAAGTCCGCCGACCTCGGATCCGGAGTCCGCGCGGTGCGCGAGTACGACACGGTGCGGCTCGAGGGGCGCGTCGCGTTCGGCCCCTGGAGGCTCGAGAGCAGCCGCAACGACCTGGCCGTGCGAACGCGCCGGCCGGGGGATCGGCTCGCGGGACGTCGCAAGAAAGTGCAGGATCTCCTCGTGGACGCCAAGGTGCCGAGGTCGCAGCGGGACGCGTGGCCGATCGTCGTGGCCGGCGACGACGTGGTCGCCGTGCCCGGCATCGCCGAGGCGCCGGGCTGGGAAGGCGCGGTGCGTGCGTGGAGGGAGGCAACCGAATGACCCAGACGTCGCGCGTCGCGGGCGAGGAGCGCGAGCTGGAGCTCGAGCGCGGGGTGGGCGAGATCCTCATCGACGAGGCCACGCTTCGCGCGCGCGTCGTGGAGCTCGGCGCCGAGGTCTCGGTCGACTACGCGGGACGCGATCTCCTGCTCGTGGGCGTGCTCAAGGGCGCCGTCTTCTTCATGGCCGACCTGATGCGCGAGCTCACGATGCCGTGCGAGATCGACTTCATGGCCATCTCGAGCTACGGCGCCGCCACCGACTCGTCGGGCGTCGTCAGGATTCTCAAGGACCTCGACATCAACGTCGCCGGACGCGATGTGCTCGTCGTCGAGGACATCATCGACTCCGGGCTCACGCTGTCGTACCTCATGCGCAGCCTCCGTGCCCGCAAGCCGGCGTCGCTCGAGATCGTGACCCTGCTGGCGAAGCCCGAGCGCCGCGAGGTCGACGTGCCCGTGCGCTACGTCGGCTTCGAGATCCCGAACCGGTTCGTGATCGGCTACGGCCTCGACTTCGCGGAGCGCTACCGAAATCTCCCGTACGTCGCGGTGCTCCACCCCGACCTCGTCCCGAGCACGACGTAGCCCACTCGTCGGCTCGAGAGTTGGCTCAGGGGGTGACGCCACCACGCTCTGCGTGCAACCGCGCCCGAGGCCGGAGCGGGATCTGCTCCCGCGAGAGGCTCGCTGCCAGCAAGGCCCGCGCAGACGTGAAGGAGGGGGCTCGTGGGGGAACCACGGGTTCCCCCACGCTGAGGTTGTGCGGACCGCTACGTAGCGACGCAACCGACCCTCAACGGGGGGCGGGAAGCGAGGGCTGGGTGCCGAAGAAGCACGGTGCTACCCTGCGACGACCGACGTGAATCGCTTCTTCCGCAGCGCACTTTTCCCGCTCATCATCATCGTGCTGCTCGTCTATCTCGCGAGCCAGACACTCATGCCCGGACGCGAGGAGGAGCGGCGCGTCACGTACTCGGAGATGATCTCCGAAGTCAGGGCGGGCAACGTCAACGAGGTGCTCTTCACGCCCTCGAAGCAGCAGATCAACGCGACGCTCGTGAACGGGGACGAGGTGCAGGTGAACTACCCGACCCCCGAGTCCGCGACGCAGTTCCAGAACCTGCTCTCGCGCGAGAACGTGAAGTTCGACTCCAAGGGCATGGGCGGATCGCCGTGGTGGGCGATGCTGATCAACATCCTCCCGTTCGTGATCCTCATCGCCTTCTGGATCTTCCTCATGAACCAGATGCAGGGCGGCGGCTCGAAGGTCATGAGCTTCGGCAAGAGCCGCGCGAAGCGGATGTCGCCGGACTCCCCGAAGGTCACGTTCAAGGACGTGGCCGGAGCGGACGAGGCGGTGGAGGAGCTGCACGAGATCAAGGAGTTCCTCGAGAACCCGAAGAAGTTCCAGGCGCTCGGCGCGCGCATCCCGAAGGGTGTGCTGCTGTACGGGCCGCCCGGAACGGGTAAGACGCTCCTCGCACGCGCCGTCGCGGGCGAGGCGGGCGTCCCGTTCTTCTCGATCTCGGGCTCCGACTTCGTCGAGATGTTCGTCGGGGTCGGCGCCTCGCGCGTCCGCGACCTCTTCGAGCAGGCCAAGCAGGCCTCGCCCTGCATCATCTTCATGGACGAGATCGACGCCGTCGGCCGCCATCGCGGCGCCGGCATGGGTGGCGGCCACGACGAGCGCGAGCAGACCCTGAACCAGCTCCTCGTCGAGATGGACGGGTTCGAGATGAAGGACAACATCATCCTCATCGCGGCCACGAACCGTCCCGACATCCTCGACCCTGCGTTGCTCAGGCCCGGCCGCTTCGACCGCCAGATCGTCGTCGACCGTCCCGACCGCAACGGGCGCCGCAAGATCCTCGAGGTGCACTCCCGCGGCAAGCCGCTCGGACGGGAGATCGACCTCGACACGCTCGCCGCGGGCACGCCGGGCTTCACCGGCGCCGACCTCTCCAACCTCATCAACGAGGCCGCGCTCCTCGCTGCTCGCCACGGCAAGAAGATGATCCAGCAGGACGAGCTCGAGGAAGGGATCATGCGCGTGATCGCGGGTCCCGAGAAGAAGGCCCGTCTCCTCTCCGAGAAGGAGCGCAAGATCACGGCCTACCACGAGATGGGCCACGCGCTCGTCGGTCACTATCTCGAGAACACGAACCCGGTTCACAAGATCACGATCGTCTCGAGAGGGCAGGCGCTCGGGCTCACCATCTCGCTCCCGACCGAGGATCGGTATCTGACGACGAAGTCGACGCTCATGGACGACCTCGCCATGACCCTCGGGGGCAGGGCCGCCGAGGAGCTCGTCTTCCACGAGGTGACGACCGGAGCCGCCAACGACCTGGAGAAGGTCACCGCGACCTCCAAGCAGATGATCATGCGCTTCGGCATGAGCGAGAAGCTCGGCCCCCGCGTCCTCGGTCGCAACCACGATCAGCCCTTCCTCGGGCGCGACATCTCCTCCGAAGCGGACTACTCGCAGGAACTCGCCAAGGAGATCGACGACGAGATCCGGCGCGTGATCGAGGAGGCGCACGGAACGGCCGTCGCCGTACTGCGCGAGCACATGGACGAGCTGCATCACCTCTCTGCGATCCTCATCGAGCGCGAGACGATCGACAAGGATCAGTACGAGCGCCTACTCGCCGGTGAGTCCGAGGAGTCGGTCTTCGCCGAGAAGGCCGAGCCGGAGCTCGAGCTCGAGCCCGAGGCCGAGGCCGAGCGACGGCCGAAGCTCAAGCCGCAGCCGCGGCCGCTTCCGGGCGCCGCGATGCAGCCCCCGCCGGATCCTGCCGCCGGGTAGCCGTCAGGGCTGGCGGTCCTCGCCTTCTCGGGCCGCGAGCGTTTCGACGTCGCACCCCGCGGTCCGGGGGTCGCGCGTCACGATCGTCAGCCCCTCGAGCTGAGCCTCCGCGACCAAGGACGATCAAGGCAGGCCTGCTACTGGCTCGTCAGGCTGCGCCCGCGGGCAAGGAGCCACACGCCGACGACAGCCGCTCCGACGGCGAGCGCTCCGAGGAGGTCAATGGCAAGCCCGCGGGCGCGGAACGCGTCGGCGAGCGCCAGCAGAACGAGGCTCGAGAAGACGGCGGTCGCGCCGAGCGCTGCGAGATACGCGAGCCGGCGTATTGCCTCGCCGGTCTCCGACCGTATGCGCTCGCGTTCCTCGAGCGACCAGTACGCGAGCTCGGCCGTGAGGAGGAGGCCTGCCGCGACCGCGGCCGCTCCCGGGTCGAGCACCGCGTCGTCGACCACGAGCTGCGCTCCGTAGATCCCGCCGAGCGCGAGGATCGGAGCCGGAACGAGTCGCGGCCAGCCCCGAGCGAGGGCCACGATCAGCAGAGCGATGGCGATCAGCGCCACCCGTATCCCCGGTCCGAGGACGTCGTCGCTTGCTCGCGCGAGCGGGAGCGCGGCAACGCCCGTGGCGCACGCGACCGCAGCGGTTCCGACCGCTAGACGCGTGCCAGCCTGGCGTGCCGCCTGTATGTCCTCACCCCCTCGAGCGCCGCGTCGAGCGAGAGACCCGGCCCCCAACGCGCGACGCCGACGCCCAGGCGCTGCAGCCGGGCTCGATTCACCTCGCGCTCCAGGAGCCAGAGGCGGTGTGCGAGCGCGGCGCCTTCACCGCGCCCCGGCACCACGACGCTCGTCGGGTCGAGCTCCACGACGACGAGGTCGAACCCACGCGCTCGCAGATCTTCGAGAGCCGCCACGAAGCGACGGTCGACGAGAGACGTGCACGCGACAACGAGCGCCTTCGGCGGCAAGATCCGCGCGGGGATGATGTTGATGTCACGCCACGTGTACGTGGGCTCGACGCCCGTCTCGACGAGCGTCTCGATCAGCCGGTAGCGCTGAGAGCTGCCCATCCCCGGCTGGAGCCAGCGAAGCACTCCGCCGAACGCGATCAGCCCGACGCGATCACGGCGTTCCAGGTACCGAGTGGCGAGCGCGGATGCGACGCGAACGGCCTCGTCGAGAGTGCTGAACCCGTCGCCGCGAACGTCCGCGAAGCTGTCCATGAGCAGCACGACGTCCGTGTTCCGCTCCGGATGGCGCTCGCTGACGACGAGGCCCTGCCGCCGCGCGGATGCCCGCCAGTTGATCGAGCGGACACGGTCGCCCGGGACGTAGTCGCGGATGTCCGCATACTCGATCCCGTCGCCCTTCACCCGCGCGACCTCGCTTCCCGTGAAGGCCTGCGTCTCGACGGCGGCGACGATCCTGGTCGCATCTCGGGGGTTGGGGTACACGCGGAGTACGTGCGGAATCCGCGTTCGGTTCCCCCAGACGACGAGCCTGAAGGGGTCTCGCGCCCGCGTCTCGATCGCTCCCAGGTCGTAGACGCCCCAGCGCTCGGGCTGCAAGCGCAGCGGGATCGTGCGCTCGCCCTCCGGGCCGAGGCGGAATGCGAGTGCCAGCCCACCGTCCTCGAGCTCGAGTCCACGAGGAACGTCGAGCGCCACCTCGAGACGGTCGACGGGCGTGTCCGCCCGCACGCGGAGCTCCGCGTCGACGGGCGCACCCTCGAGCGCCCGCTCCGAGTCGAGCGCGAGCTCGACGGTCACGTTCGGGTCGGCGCTCCAGCGCAGTCCCAGAGCGACGACCAGCGCAAACGGCACGCCGAGGACGGCGAGCTCCGGGCGACGGAGGAGGAGCGCCGTGACGAGCCCGACCGCGGCGATGGCCGTGTATCCCTCGATCCGAGGGCTTCCCGCGCGGGTCACGACGCCGAGGCTGCCGGACGCACGTCCTCCGCGGGGGGCGTGGGGACGGCAGCGAGCACGTCGTTGACGACGTCCTCTGGCGAGATGCGCTGAACCCATAGCTCCGGCCGGAGCACGAGCCGATGCGCGAGCGCGGGTGGGGCGATCGCCTTCACGTCGTCAGGGAGCACGAAGTCCCGCCCCGCGAGCGCCGCGGAGCAGCGTGCAAGCTTCAGCAGCGCGAGGCTGCCGCGCGGGCTCGCTCCGACCGAGACGCTCTGGGACTCGCGCGTCGCGGCGACGACGTCCACGCAGTACCGTCGAATGCTGTCGGACACGTAGACGGCCTCGATCGCCTGCTGCATGTCGAGGAACGTCTCACGGTCGACGACGGGTCGGAGCTCGATGTCGTCAACTCGGCGCTCGATGCGCTGGTCGAGGATCGCGACCTCGTCCTCGCGCGCCGGGTAGCCGAACGCGGTGCGCAGGAGGAATCGATCGAGCTGCGCCTCGGGGAGCGGATACGTGCCCTCGTACTCGATCGGGTTCTGGGTCGCGATGACGAGGAAGGGGGGCTCGAATCGTCGTGTCTCGCCTTCGATCGTCGCCTGGCGCTCCTGCATCGCCTCGAGGAGCGCTGCCTGCGTCTTCGGCGGAGCCCGGTTGATCTCGTCGGCGAGGAGAAGGTTCGTGAAGACGGGCCCGGGCCTGAACTCGAAGTCGGCGTCTCGCTGGTTCCAGATGGACGAACCGGTGACGTCCGACGGCATGAGGTCGGGCGTGAACTGGATGCGCGAGAAGCGCATCCGCAGGACCTGGGCGAACGACCGGGCGGCGAGCGTCTTGGCGAGTCCGGGGAAGTCCTCGAGCAGCACGTGCCCGTCGGCGAGGAAACCGAGGAACACGAGCTGCAAAGCCTCGCGCTTCCCGACGACCGCCCGCTCGACCTCGTCGAGGACCTCGTTCGACAGCTCGTGGACGCGGTTCAGCTCCATGCCAGCTGCCTAGTGGTCTCTCCGGGAAGTCCGGTGCCCATTCGCCGGCGAGAACCGAGCAGGCCTAGGACGCAGGGAGGCCGCATACCAGAAGGTATGTGGCCGACCGAGGACGACGGCATGCGATGTGTTCGCAGCCGCGCGAAGGGGTGGCGTACTTCCCGGAGCGACCACTAGAGGCGCTCCAGCGCGGCGACGGCATCGGCGAGCTCGGCCAGGGCGGGGCCGCGCGAGAGCCGATCGTCAGGGAGCGGCCGGTCGTCGCGGACGAGATCCCACGTGGCCTCGCCGAGGGCGAGCCGCGCGGCGTCCGGGTCACGGTCGAGCGCGATTCGGCGGCGAGAGGCGAGGAGGCCCTCCGCGAGCGCGCGCAATCGTCGACGAAGACGGTGGTGGTAGTCGAAGGCGCTGTCGGCGGCGAGAGCGACCTCGTGCTCGAGTCGCGACAGGCTCGCAGGCGCCTCCGTCGGGGGCCGTACGGCTCGTGTCTCGAGCAGCGGCCCCGCGGGAGGCAGGGCTCGGCGGAGGGCCCCGAGGGCGAGCCCGATGACGACGGCGGCGAGGAAGATGGCGTACAGCCGAACCGCCACGCCTGCCCGTCCCGGCAGGAACGCGAGCACCCCGACGAACGCGACGGTCGGCAGCGCGAGCAGTTGGATCACGCCGCGCGCGCGCCGATTCACGCGCGTCCTGCTTCCACGTGGAGCTCGGGGAGGGCTTCGTCGGCGCTGGCCTGGGCGCGGAGCCGGTCGCGGACGTCCTCGAGGGCCCCGATGGCCTCCTCCTTCATCCCCGCGTCCACGTCATGGTCGGAGAACTTAGCGAGTTCGAACAGATCTGCAAGTCTCGTCACCGAGCGCTCGGCGACAGCGAGCTGCAGGAGCACACGGCTGACGTACTCGTGCGCCGTCTCTGCGCGCTGGCGCGGAAGCCCCTGCGCGGCGAAGGTGCGCTCGAGCCGCGCGAAGGCCGCGATCACCGCGCGGCGCGGGTCGGCCTCGGCCCGGAGGTCGTCGAGCGTCTCATCGAGGATCTCCGCGATGGCGTGCGCGATCTGCGCGTCGTCGAGCGCTCCCGACCCGCGTCGCCGGGTGGCGAAGAGGAATGCAAACGCGCCGAGGGCCATGAGCACGACCAGCGCGAGCACTGGGAGCCATGCGAACTCCGGCTCGTAGACTTCCACGCCCGTGACGCCGGGTGTCGTCGGCCGCCCAGACCCTCCGGGGAACGCCTGTTCGCCGAGCTCGTCGTCGATCGTCGGCGGTTGCCAGTCGCCACCACGGAAGTACGTGATCAGCGTGAAGATGATCACGAACCCGAACCAGCCCGCGAGCCCGAAGCGAGGGAGCTTCTTCGTCGCGATCTCCCGCGAGATCGCCTTCCGCTGCGTGAGCGCGTAGAGGAGCATCGCCGCCGCCGGCACGAGCAGCACGATTCCGATGCTGATGAACGAGTCGAGGAGCACGTCGGGCGCCTGCCTCGAGGCGCTCGTCCCTGTCGGCGTCGACCCGCCGGAGGCGACGACGACCACTCCGGTGAGCCCCAGCAGGGCAAGCGCGGGCAGCGCCACGCGGGCGGCGCTACCGCGCATGGATCTCCAGTACTAGTGGTCGCTCCGGGAAGTACGCCACCCCTTCGCGCGGCTGCGAACACATCGCATGCCGTCGTCCTCGGTCGGCCACATACCTTCTGGTATGCGGCCTCCCTGCGTCCTAGGCCTGCTCGGTTCTCGCCGGCGAATGGGCACCGGACTTCCCGGAGAGACCACTAGACGCCGGGCTCGAGCATCGGAGCGGTGGCCGCCCGCGCCGAGGCCTTGCTGCCCCAGTAGCTGTTCAGGGCGCCCTGCACCTTGATGAACCAGACGAAGGCTCCGATGATCGGGAGCAGCAGCCAGAGGCCCGTCCAGCCGGTGAATGGCTTCTCGCGGCCGTCGAGGTCGTGCATCTTCCCGATCTCGGACGGGATCAGGAACCACGTGATCGGCGACACGACGATGTAGATGACGAGACCGAGGACTCCGCCGACGCCCTGGTTCGAGTGGTTCTTGACCTCCTCCTGGGTCTTGAAGACCCAGTACAGCGAGTAGATCCCGAACGTGATGATGAAGAGCAGGATCCCGAAGCCGATGCCCCGCACCTGCCCCAACGAGCCGCTGTTGCCAGGTTGTGTGCTCATGGCGCGTGAGTCTGCTTCTGCTGTCGGACGGCGGTACGCTCCGCGCCGTGGGACGTGACCGACAGCCGATCGCCGAGCGCTGGTCACGGCCCGCGGTCATGGGTGTGCTGAACGTCACGCCCGACAGTTTCTCCGACGGAGGGCGCCTTCCGTCGGCCGCCGCCGCGATCGAGCACGGGCGCCGGCTGCTCGAGGAGGGTGCGGCGCTCGTGGACGTCGGGGGCGAGTCGACTCGCCCAGGGGCGCCTCCCGTTCCCGAACACGAGGAGCTCCGCCGCGTCGTTCCCGTGCTCGAGGGGCTCGCAGGGCTCCCGCTCTCCATCGACACGTCGAAGGCAGCCGTCGCACGGCGAGCGCTCGAGCTCGGCGCGGAGCTGGTCAACGACGTCACCGCGCTCCGGGGCGATCCCGGGATGACCTCGGCGATCGGCGAGCACGACGCGTATGTCTGCCTGATGCACATGCAGGGTGAGCCGCGGACGATGCAGGCTGCACCTGTGTACGACGACGTGGTGTCCGACGTGTTGGCGTTCCTCGAGGAGCGGGTCGCGGCCGCGGTGCGGGCCGGCGTTCGTGAGGATCGGATCTGCGTCGATCCGGGCATCGGCTTCGGCAAGACGCCGGATCAGAACCTCGAGCTCGTGCGGCGGCTCGACGAGCTCGGCGCGCTCGGGCGCCCCGTCCTCGTCGGTGCCTCGCGCAAGAGCACGCTGGGGAAGGTGCTCGGCAACCCGGGCGCGACGCGAGGGACGATGTCGGCGTCGGTCGCCGCGGCCGTTGCGGCGTTCGATCGTGGCGCGTGGATGATCCGCGCTCACGACGTTCGCGAGACGGTCGAGGCGCTCGCCGTCGCTGCGGCGGTCGAGCGGGGGACGGTGACAGCGTGATGTTCCTGGTGACCGGCACCGAGAGACAGGTTCCAGGCTCGAGCCCGGGAGCTCGCCGCTCCGGCTCGCGGAGAGAACGCGGATGAGGATCGAGCTGGTCGGCATGGTCGTCTTCGGCCGTCACGGCTACCTGGAGGAGGAGCGCCGCCTCGGGCAGCGCTTCTTCGTCGACCTCGAGGTCGACGTTGCCGAGGATGCCGCCGCGAGCGACCGGATCGAGGACACCGTGGACTACCGCCGCCTCGCGGCAACCGTGCGCGACGTGTTCGCAGGCCCCGAGCACCTCCTGCTCGAGAGCCTCGCCGGCACCGTCGCCGACGACGTCCTCGACCGGTTCGCGGAGGTCGAGCGCGTCCGCGTCCGCGTCCGCAAGCCCGACGTCGTCCTGGATCCACCCGTCGATCACGCGGCCGTGATCGTCGAGCGCCGGCGTCTAGAACTCGTTTCGAAGTGAAGCCTTGAGCCGCCGGAACGCGCTCGGCGGGCACCCTGCGGCGTCCTCG